>NZ_JAAIJR010000170.1 GCF_010915725.1 Thiorhodococcus mannitoliphagus | reverse complement strand
TTTTTTTTTTGTGCCCGCCCAAACGGGGGGGCCCCGGGTTTTTCCCCCACCCCCCCTGGGGGGGGGCGGGGCCCCCCGCGGCGCGGGGGGGTTGCGGGGGGGGTGGCGCCGCTCCCACGTCGTTCTGCCTGAAGGATGTCCTGCACCGAATCAAGCGAGCGGGCGACCCGACGATCCACGCCCGCGAAGAAAACCAGATACTCGCCCCGGGCTCGGTCCGAAAAGCGCGTCAGCGCTTGAGCGCTTGAGCGCTTGAGCGCAACCCGCTGACAGCTGGAGGCTGAAAGCTGGCTGCGCTTCCCAACTCACGAGCCCGCGAGCTGTCGGCGGAAGAATTCCGGCTGAGCCAGCGCCGCCCGGTGGATTTCGGCGTTGTAGTACTGGGTTTCGAAGGGCTTGCGCTCGGCATCCTCGGCACGGAAATCCGCGAGGTCAGCCTCCTTGCCCGCCATGGTCGCGCTCCACCAGCCAGAGGGGTAGATGGCTTGAGGGAAGAAGAGGGTACGTGACGCTACGAATCCAGCAGCCTGCATCTCGGCATGCATGTCCCGCAGGATCTGCATGTGATAGAGGGGCGATTCGCTTTGCTGGACCAGGATCCCGCCCAGGTCCAAGGCCCGCCAGCAATGGGCGTAGAAGTCTTTGGTGAAGAGGCCTTCGGCTGGGCCGACCGGATCCGTGCTGTCGACAATGATGAGATCCAGACTGCCGGCGTCGGCTTGCTGGATCCAGCGAACGCCGTCCTCGAAGCGGAGCTGGGCACGCGGATCCGAATTGGAGGCTGTCAGCTCGGGAAAATAGCGCTCGGCAAGCCTGGTCACGGCCTCGTCGATGTCGATCTGGACCGCTGATTCGACCTGGGGATGCTTGAGCACCTCCTTCAGGGTGCCGCAATCCCCGCCACCGATGATGCAGACACGCTTGGGCGCGCCATGCGTGAAGAGTGCGGGATGCGACATCATCTCGTGGTAGAGAAAATTGTCGCGGGTCGAGAGCATGGTGCAGCCGTCGATCACCATGAGGTTGCCGAAGCCCTCGGTCGCATAGACCTCGATCAGCTGATACGGCGTCTGCTGCTCATGGAGCTTCTCGCGAATACGCAGCGAGAATGCACTGCCGGCATCGCGAACAACCTCAGAGAACCATTGACTGGGCTCAAGCATGGCGGGCTACCCGTGGGGAAATGGGGTCGCCATTATGAGGAAAGGCGGCGTACCGCCACAAGTGAGCGACTGAAAACGCCTAGCGGGACGCTCTAATTCGGGGCTCGATCATCGAGATTGGCGGGGCAGAGCACCTCGCGCATGATGCCGATCAGCTCCAGGAGCTGGGGGTTGCGGATCCGGTAATAGATCCGGTTGGCCTCTTTGCGCGCAACCACGATGTTCTTGTTTCTGAGCTGCTCGAGATGCTGCGAAATATTGCTCTGCGAGGTCCCTGTGCGGTCGACGATCTCACCCACGGACAGCTCGGTGTTACCCAAAGAGCATAGGATCTTCCAGCGCAGCGGATGCGCCATCGCCTTGAGGGCGTTGGCAGTGAGCGCGGTATTTTCGTCCTGCGACGACACGGGGATCTCTGGCTCGATCATCATCCATCCTCCTAATAAGCTTCGCGCACGGTCCGATGCAGCGTCGGATCCGCCTCTTCTTCGACTCGAACGTACCCGGTCATATCCTTCGCAATGCAGATGATATCGCTGATGTTGCCGGCGCTGTCCTTGACGGCTGTCCGTGAGAATAGGATCGGCACCCGCCGCTGATCGCTCGCAATGAAGCGCGCCTCGATCTTGCTGAGCGCACCCGTGCGGATCAGCGCCTCCAGCCAGGTGCCCATGAAGGCACCCGCCTCTGCATCACCCTCTTCCTCGAAGACATCGCCAATCGCCATGCCGAGCAAGTCTTCCGCGCTGTAGCCAAGCATCTGACGAGCCGCCGGATTGGTCAGCTTGATGGTCCCGTCCGGATCCAGCACCAGCAGCGCTTCCCCCATATAAGTCAGTATATTCTCAAGGTATTGGCGTGCCTCGGCCAATTCCAAGGTCCGCTCGGCGACCTTGCGCTCCAGGGTGCGATTGAGTTCGCGCTCCTTCTCGATCAGCCGGAAATAGGTGCTGATCTTATTGATGAGCTGGTTGTCCTCGATCGGCTTGAGCAGATAGTCAGCGGCTCCAACGGCGAAGCCCTGCTGCTGGAACTCTTCGGACTTGAAGGCGGCCGTGAGGAAGATGATCGGAATATCGCGGGTGCGCTTGCGCATCTTCAGCAGCGACGCGGTCTGAAAACCGTCCATCTCCGGCATCTGCACATCGAGAATGATGAGATCGATGTCCGGGTGTTGATGGGTGCAGTCGATCGCCTCCTGTCCCGAGTGGGCCTCGACCACGGAGACCTCCATGTGCGCCTCGATCAGGGTGCGCAGGGTGAACAGATTATGCGCGTGATCGTCGGCAATCAGGAGCTTGAAGCCGGCATAGCGAGTCATGTCGTCTCCTCCTCTTGGCGATTGACGTCCACCCTGCCCGCGACTTCTTCGACCCGGGATTCCTGGCCTGCGGGCGGCGACGGTGACTCAAGCCCTGTCGGTCGATCCAGGACGCGCGCGAGCAGTGCACTCAGCGGCCCTGGGTCGATCGGCTTGGAAAGATAGTCCTGAGCGCCGGCATCAAGGCAGGCGTCGATCTGGCTCTTGCTGGCTGCGGGACCAATGACGGCAACCGCCGGATGGGGCTCTTGACCCTTTGCGATCAACGCCCGGATCGTATCATAGGTCATTTCGGCGGACACCTGAGCCGCCAACAGCACCAGCTCGCAGCCCTCGCCTTCTTCGGCCAGGGTCTCCAGCGCCTCGTCGAGGTCCGCCGCAGTCTGGACGCGCAGCCCGAGTTGTTTCAAATCAGAGGTGAGCGCAACCAGCGTCTTGACATCGCGCTCAATGATCAAGACCCAGGCCGAGCCCGCATTGAGGCCAGACTCGGAAGATGACACGGGCATGATCGCGTCCGGCGTCTGGTCCACGGTGGCGGCGCCATCGCCGTTGGACTCGGCATCCGCCTCAGCCTCGGCCTGTCTTGCGGTCTGCGTAATGTCAGCCGAGAGCGGCAGCAGCAGGGAGAAGCGCGCACCCGCACCCGGCGCGCTCTCCACCTCGATGGCACCACCGAGCAGACCCGCCAACTCACGGCTGATCGAGAGACCCAGCCCGGTCCCACCGTATCGGCGTCGAGTAGAGCCGTCGGCCTGCTGAAAGGCCTCGAAAATGATCTCTTGCTTGTCCGCCGGGATGCCAATCCCGGTATCGGAGACGCTCAGCGCAATCGGATAGGCTTTGTCGTCCCGCGCTGCGACGCTGACGTGGATCTGCCCGCGCTCGGTAAACTTGACGGCATTGGAGAGGAAATTCTTGAGGATCTGACGCAGCTTCTCGCGATCACTGAAGACCCGACTTCTGACCTGCGGGCTAACGCTGAGGCGAAGCTCGACCGGCTTCTCCGTGAGCATGGGCGCAAGGAGTTCGATCAACTCCTCGAGCATCGGCTTGAGTTCGACCCACTCCAGGGACAGGTGGACGTGACCCGCCTCGATCCTGGAGATGTCGAGGATGTTATCGATCATGGTCCTGAGATCGCGACCGGCCTCGTGAATCACCTGCGCCTGGCGACGCTGTGCCGGCGTCAATCCGCTGCTCTCCGCGCCCAACATCTTCGACAGCAGCAGGATGGAATTGAGCGGCGTGCGCAGCTCATGACTCACGTTGGCGAGAAACTCCGACTTATAGCGGTTCGACTTCTCGAGTTCACGTGTATGGGCTCGCGCCGTGCGTAAATGCTCGGCGTGCGTCTGCGCGAGAGCGGTGAGCTGCTCGCCGAGTTCGCGGATCTCGCGCGGACCCTGCCAGCTGAAGCGCAGCGGCTGGCCGTCGCGCAGAATCTGGCCGATGCCGCCGGTCAGCTCCTGACCGAAATGCTCGACGCGCGCGGCGATCCAGCGCGCCAGCACCATGACGAAGAGCACGAGCAGGAAGATGATGGAAAGCACCCGCACGATCAGCGCATTGCGGAAGGCATCGATGGGGGAAGGATCGACCGAGCGCCCGACCCAGAGCGGAAAGCCGTCCTCGGTCAAGAACATCGGCACCCAGAGCATCTGGCGCCCCTGACGGCCCTTCCAGAGTGCGAGCTTCCCCTCGGCAAAGATGTCCTCGAGGCCGGGAAAGGCCTCAAAGGCCTCGGGCTTGCCGCTCGCCGGCTGGCCGGGGCGGAGGTAGCTCCCGTCGTGATTGACCCAAAGGGTGTTGCGATAGAACTCAGCCAAACCGCCGACATCGATCGTCAGGACGACAACGCCCTCAGCGTGCTCGGTCTGATCGCCACCGATCTGGCTGGTCAGATCCAGCGTCATCAGCTGTCGTGGATCCTCTGCCCCGGCCCCAGGGTCAACGCGGATGCGGCTCACCATGACGGTCTTCGGCTGACTCTCTAGACCAGCGGCCAAGAAACGCCGATCCGGGATCTGCGGGGGCTGCTCGGAGGGATGCCACTCTTGAGTGATGGGATCGCGCGCCAGCCAGAAGCGCTGCTCCCCCCCAGCGCCGACAAAGAGAATCTGGATGACGTCGCGCTGGTCCGCGAGGATTTGATTGATCCAGGAGGTATAGCGCGCGCGCGCAAGATCGATCTGGTCGGCGTCCCCGCGCTCGCCCAAGATGAGCCCGGGCTCCGGGAGCTTGGAGAGCAGCCGGATCATCTCATGCCGGCTCGCCAAATGCTGATCCAGGTCTCTGAAATCGGCGCGGAGATTCTGGAGATAGGCCCTTTGGTAGAACAGCGAGGTGCGATCCAGCACCAAGGGCAGATTGATCACCGCGGCCAGGATCAGCGGCATCAGCCCGAAGACCAGCAAAAAGACGAGAATGTAGGCGCGAAGCTTCACGCGCGGCAACGCAGGGGCGGCATCCGACTAAAGTCCGCGCGCCATTTGCAGAATCTGTGCGGCATGCCCCTTGGGCTTGACGTCGTAGAGGGCGTGGCGGATGACCCCCTGCCGGTCCACCACAAAGGTGGAACGCAGGATCCCCATGCGCTTCTCCCCGTGCGCTTCCTTTTCGCGCCAGACGCCATAAGCGTCACAGACCTCGCCGTCCGTATCAGCGAGGAGTTGAAAACTCAGCCCGAGCTTGTCGCGAAAGGCCCCGTGGCTGCTACAGCTGTCGCGACTGATACCGATCACCTCGGTGTCGGCGGCGTCGAACTCGCTTTGCAAATCCGTGAACTCGAGCGCCTCCATGGTGCAGCCCGGCGTATCGTCCTTGGGGTAGAAGTACACCACATAGTTGCGGCAACCGAGGAGTTCCGCGAAATTGACTCGCTCCATGTCAGCGTTCGGCAAAGAAAAGACGGGGGCTCGATCGCCAGTTTGCAGCATCGCTGATTGCTCCAGTGGTCTGATTCGGAGATCCGAATTTAGGCACCCCCAGCGCGAGCGTCAACTCCGCGGCGCGCGCGAATTGCATCACCATCCCAGCGCTGGATCGGCAGACGCACGCTGGCAATGGTGCCGCCGCCCCGCCGACGCCCCAAACGCAGCTCGATCTGATTCGCCAAGGCGAGCTGGTGAGCAACCGCCAAACCGAGTCCGGTGCCGCCGGTCTGGCGATTGCGCGATCCCTCCAGCCGGTAGTAAGGCCGCAGCACCGCCTCGAGTTCGGCCTCCGGAATGCCTGAACCGCGATCGAGCACGAAGATCACGGGCCGACCGGATTGGCAATCCAGATACACCTCAACCAATTCCTGACTGTACCTGAGGGCATTCTCCAACAGGTTCCCGACGATGCGACGCACTGCGAGGGCGTCGATCTGGCAGCGGCACCTGGGAACGCGCTCCGAGATGACCCTGGGCTGACCAGCAGTCAGCTCGTAGACGAGGACGCTCAGGTCGATGAGCTCGCGGCGCCCGGCGCCCAGGTTCTTACCCAGCTCCACCGCCTGGGTGATGAGCGCGCCCATCTCGTCGATATCGCGCTCCATGCGCGCGACCAAGCGGGGCGGCGTGTCCTCGGGAAGCATGGCGACCGCGAGGCGCAGCCGGGTGAGCGGCGTCCTCAAGTCATGGGAGATCCCGGCCAGCAGCATGGTGCGATTCGCCAGCAGCTCGCGGATCTGGCGGCTCGTCTCATTGAACTGATGGGCCAGGTTCGCAAGCTCTCGCGGTCCCGTCTCCGGCAGCTGGTTGGGCGAAAAGCCGAGGGCGACCTGCTCCGCGGCCGCCGCGAGCCCGCGCAAGGGCCGCGACACACGGCCGGCCAGGATCACCGTGGTGATCATGATGAGGACGACGGCGACGACAAAGATGACCGTCAGCCCCTGCAGCGGCCGCGTGCCAATGCGGCTGCGCGGAAAGCCTGTCCAGAGCCTTTCCCCATCGACATCGATGGCGGCCCAAAACCAGCGCTCGCCGTTGGCGACGCTGGTGACGATCTCGACCTCGCGCGCCAAGCGCTGCGAGAGGGCCTCTTCAACCCGCTTGAGATAGGGGAAGAAATAGCGCCGCGAGTCCGCCAAGGGGCGCTCCTCGGCGAGCCGAATCTGATACTCGGTGGCAAGCCGGGTCCTGTAATCATCGCGCAGATGGGGGGGCAGCTGCTTCAAGGTGCGCGCCGAGAGCACCATGATGCTGGCCAAGTCGGCCGCAGAGCGTTGGGCGACCGGCATCAGGGCATAGAAGATGATCACGGACGAGGTCACCAGGGCGAAGGCACCGAAGGTGAAGATGAGGGTCAGGAGCGCGCGGCCGAACAGCGTCGCCGGCACGAACCGGCGCAACAGCCTCATGAGTTCCCTGCGGGCGTGAACCGATAGCCCTTGCCCCAAATGGTCCGAATGAACCTAGGGTGCTTGGTCTCCGGCTCGATCTTGGCCCTGAGCCGGGCAATCTGCACATCCACGCTGCGGTCGAAGGGGGAGCGCTCGTAGCCCTTGAGCAGATCGAGCAAACGGTCGCGGTCGAGGACCCGATCAGGATGCTCGGCCAGGACGCGCAGCAGATCGAACTCACCGCGCGTCAAGCCGACCAGCTCCTCGCCGCGACGCAGCTCCTGCTGCGCGAGGTCCAACTCATAGGGCCCGAAGCGGATCATGTCGTGCTCGCGCTCATCGTCCTCGCGCAGCGGCTGACGGCGGCGCATCACCGCGCGGATGCGCGCGAGCAGCTCACGTGGATTGAAGGGCTTGGGGAGGTAGTCGTCCGCCCCGACCTCGAGGCCCACGATGCGGTCGACCTCGTCGCCACGCGCCGAGAGCATGATGATTGGAACGTCCGTCTGGGTCCGCAGCCGGCGGGCCAGCGTCAAACCATCCTCGCCGGGCAGCATGAGGTCGAGGATGACGAGGTCCGTTTCATTCACTTCCATCCAGGCATCCATGGCCTCGCCATCCTCGGCACCGGCAACCTGGAACCCCTCGCGCGCGAGATAGTCGCTCAACAACGCCCGCAAGCCGGCATCATCGTCCACGACCAGGATTCGCATTAGTCGATCAGGCATAAGCAATCGCGCTCAACGTCAAGGCAGGCAGCTTAGAAACAATTTGTTACAACATTAGCAGACGGCGAAATACTCTGTTAACGGCTTGGGCGCAAGATAGTCACAGACCCGAAAAGCAGGACGGCGGTCTTCGTCGGTCCCTCGCTCCACAGGCGTCCGCGCTCAAGGGTCAGGGAGCGGTATGTCGACCAACGGAATACGGAGACCCCCACATGAGCTTTGATGCCCTCACCCTGCTGGGCCTTTCCTCCAGCGTCCTTTGCGGCGGATTTTTGATTGCTTTGGTCAATCGGAACGGCGCCAAGAAGCGATCGCTCAAGCCTGAGTCGGCCACCGAGGATAGCAGCTCCGCCGACCTGCGCACCTAACTCCTCACTTTTCCGAGCAGCAAGCCAACTGGGCCGCACGGCAGTCACACACCCTGCCGTCGCGGCTCCTTTTTCCCGTGCTGACGAGCAAAGTTTGACAGGGGAGCGCCCGCTTCCTAGCATCCCGCGTCTCAATCCCAGCATCCATCCTGTCCCGCCATGCCCAAGCTTTCGCCCTTGCATTGGATCGCACTCCTCGCCTTCCTGATCTTCTATGGATTCACCGTCTTTGCGCTGACACGCGACTACTACCTACGCCACCCCGCCCAGCCGGCAACCAGGGTGGATAATACTGCGGTCCGCAATGCGCCGACGGCCTCCGCGCCTGGCCTGAGCGCCAGCGCCATTCCGGAGAGCATCACCGAGTCCAACCCCGTACTCCTGCATCAACAGGCGGACGCCCTCTTCGTCGAGCGCCGCTTCCCGGAAGCGGTGCGCGTCTACCGTCGCATCCTGGAGCTGAATCCAGAGGACGCCGAGGCCTACAACGACCTGGGGCTGTCACTGCACTATGCGGGCGACACCAAGGCCGCGATCGCGCAGCTCAAAATTGCGGTCAGCAAGGCCTCCGACCTGCAGCGTCCCTGGCTGACACTCGGCTTTCTCAGCCTCCAGGCGGGCAAGGAGACGCAGGCAAAAGCGGCCCTCGAGCGGGCGCGCGATCTCGACCCCGAGAGTGACATCGGCAAGGAGGCGTCACGTCTCTTGGGGATGCTCGCGGAGGGATGACAGCGGTCAGCGCTGCGGCGCAAGGGCGCCGCATCTGATCCAGACATCAGGCCCTCCCAAACACCAGGCAGCGGACCACTGAGACATCAGCGGCGTGCTAGCGCCACCGTGTAGTGGGCGCCCTGCTTGAGCTTGTCGTAGTTGCCGAAGACCTCGTTCAGGTTGCGCTTCATGTACTGACGCAGCCCGTTGATGGTCACCAGATAGAGACGCCCGCCGGGCTTCAGCCGCGCATGGGCATCATGCAGCAGGATGGCGAGCAGCTCCTTGCCCACCTTCGCGGGCACATTGCTCGCAATCACGTCGAACAGAGGCCCCTGCTCGACCTGATCGAAACCATTGCTGAGCCGCGCCTCGGCATTACTCAAACCGTTTCGCTGGGCGTTTCTGTTGGCGTACTCCACGGCCACGAAGTCTTTGTCGACGAGCAGCGTGCGGCCCCGAGGCGCCATGACCGCCAACGCCAGCCCAATGGGGCCGTAGCCGCAGCCGAGATCCAAGCAGTCGCTATCACTCTCGACTTCGAGGTGACTCAGCAGCAGTCGCGTCCCTTCATCAATCTCACGCGGTGAGAAAAGCCCCCAGGTGCTTTGCAGGCTGAGACTGCGACCGCCCAACTCGGCATTGAATTCAATATCACGACGCAGATTGGCAAGTTGTTCGGCTGTGAGCATGAGAGGGGGACTCGGCGCGACCGGTACTTCCGGGATGTGCCCGGGACCGGCAGGGTTTAGGGTGCGGGGAATGCGTTAAACTGTCGGCCTTGCGTTCGCGACACAAGGTACAGACCACAGCATGTCCGATCCGGCCGGCAGGCTCAAGATCCAGCTCCAGCGATCATCCGCAGGCATCCGCTGCACCATCTGCTCGTCGCGACCGCTAAGGGCGCCATCAATGCTCGAGGGCCGATCCAGTGCGGAGGTCGCCGCTCTGCTTCCCCTGCTCTACTCCATCTGCGCCAAGGCTCAGTCCCACGCATGCGCCGGCGCGCTCGAGTCCGCAATGGGCTTGAGCGCCTTGCCTGAGACCAGATACCGGCGTCAACTGACCCTGATGCTCGAGAGCATCCGCGAACATCTCTGGCGCATGCTGCTGGACTGGCCGCGCCTGTCTGGCGAGACAGCTCAGCGCGAGCCACTGGCCGCACTGGTCGCCCAGGTGCGCGCACTCTTCTCGCTCGCGGATCCGGCGTCAAGGCTCTTTCGACCGGGCGGAGAGAGTGCGGCCTCTGAATGATGTCTCAGCAACAGCATTCGGCGCCGAACTGATCAATGCGCTGCCAGAACTGAGTCCA
>NZ_JAAIJR010000016.1 GCF_010915725.1 Thiorhodococcus mannitoliphagus | reverse complement strand
TACCCCGGTACCGAGCTGCGCCTCGTGTTTGAGGCGATCCAGTCGCATTGAATTTGGCGCCAAGTCAGGAGTTCTGCAGTGGGAGCGGCGCCCCGCCGCGATCGCGCGCCCGTCGCGGCGGGGCGCCGCTCCTACCGACCGCGCGGTTGGATCGGAGGATGATCGAGACTGCAGGCGTCGACGTCCGGGCATTGGCTGGCCCAGTCGTCAATTCAGCCTAGGGCTCGACCGTGACGGCGTCGCCGATCTTCATGGTCGCGAAGAGAAAGCGGGCATCTTTTTCGCCGACTCGGACGCAACCGTGCGAGTCCGGATAACCTGGCAGCCAGCCTTCGTGCAGGAAGTAGTGACCGTGGAACTGCATTGCGTAGGGCATCCACGCCTGCATGCCGAGCTGGTTGGTATAGCGGGATGAGACCTTGTCCTTGTCTTTGCTCAGGATGGCGAACCGGCCGGTTGGTGTCGGGTAGCCCTTGGCGCCGGATGAGATGGGGCCGGTTCTGACGATCTGGTCGTTTTCCTTGTAGGTAAAGGCTTGCTCGCTCAGGGATATGATGAGCTTGCGGGGCTTCTCCGCGTCCTCCGATGCTTCCTGGGGCGCGGCCGCGTCTTCAGTGGGTGCTGCGCCCGAAGTCTCCGCCGAGCCTTCATCGTTTTGTGAGGAGCCGGCGACCCCGGATGTTGTCTGCTCGATCTTGGGCTCGGGCGCTGGCCGATCTTCCGCGAACTCGGTTGGCGCGTGGGCGCAAGCGGTGAATAACAGGCTGATCAAGATCGGGAGCGTTAGACGCTGGATCCAATATGCCATTGCCAGGGTCCTCGGTTACCGTCTCCGGGGCTCTGTCACCAAAATTCGGCCCATGCCGGGTCCAAGCTCGAACTCGAAGGGCGTGGGCAGATAGTCCATCGGCCATTCCGAGGACACGTCGATGAGCGGTCCCGGCTCGTCGATGTGGCTGTAAAGGTCCTCCACATAAAACTTCTGGCGATTCCAGGGATCCTTGTTGAGTGCGAGAAGTGACTCACCCTTGCCGCGCGGGTGTTTCTTATGTAGCAGCAGGACCGCTGGATTCGAGGCGTCCAATCGTGTGATTGGGCCATCGGTCTGGAAGACGGGATAGGTGTCTTTGATTCGATTGATGTGAGCGATGTAGTGGGTGAGGTCGACATTGATGCCTTCCCACTGCTCGGGCTGTGTGTTGACGACGTCGAGCCGGCTGCGGAATCCGTATTCGAAGCCGATCGGGATCATGACGCCCGAGGAGAAGAGGGCGGCGAACAAGTAACGTTGCCGCACGGCGTTGGCGTTGTCGCCGGATTCGCAGTAGAGCCGCTCCGTGTCGTGGCTTTCCGGGAAGCTGATGGAGGGGACGACCTCACGGGTGAGGTCGTACTGCTCAAGCATCCAGTCGCCGTCGAAATCCCACCATTTTGAGCTGTTGAAGATGGCGTCGAAGCCAGCCCGGGCGGTCGCTAGGGTTTGCTCGGGCGAGCAGCCGAGCGTCTCGGCGATGAAGACCGTATCCGGATGGCGCTTGCGGATCCGCTGGATGAGCCTCTTCCAGACGTCATTCGGCAGCTGGTAGGCGGCGTCGCAGCGAAAGCCGCGGAAGCCCAGATCGACCAGGTATTCGATCAGCTCGACACAGTAGTCCTGAAGCCCCTCGCGGTCCGGTGAGCCTTCATGGTCGAACTGCGCGAGGTCGTACCAGACCACCTTGGTGCCGTCCGCCTCGAGGCAGAAAGGGTTGGCGACCTTGCTGCCATGCCGGACGAACCATTCCGGATACTCCTTCACCAGCTTGGAGTCGATGGCGCAATGGTTGATGACCAGGTCGATCATCATCGACAGGCCATGTGACCTGGCCTCATCGACCATGGCGCGCACCTGATTCTCCGGCGAGACCCGGGCGCGCGGGCGCAGGAAGTCCTTGTTGATCGCGAAATAGTCGGCGATGGAGTAGAGGCTGCCGGAGCGCCCCGTCTTCTGGATGGGATTGACGAATATCCAGTCGAACCCCATTGAAGCGGCCCGCTCCAAATGTGGCCCCCAATCTGAGAAATGGCCGGCGAGACGGGGGAAGAGATTATAGATCTTCATCGAGCGATTCAGTCCTTGCCGCGACCTGCCGCAGCGCCAACCCAAAACAACAGAGAATCAACAGCCGTTGTGCCGCCAGGGCGGCACCCTCTCTAGCCGTCGTCGAAGCACTGCATCCAAGGATTGGTGGGCTCAACCGTCGCGAATGTAGTCGTAAATATTCAAGTAATCCTGACCCGGTCGATTCCAAGAGTAGTCGGAGCGCATGGCGTTGCCGATCAGGTCGCGGAAGTGCTCGGGGAAGTCGTGATAGCAATCGATGGCCCGCCCGAGTGCGGACTCCAAGCCGGCATTGTCGTAGTTGTTGAAGACATAGCCGTTGCGCTCGTTGAGCGGGCGCGAGGAGTGATCTTTGTCGAACACGGTATCGGCTAGGCCGCCGACCGCGCGCACCACCGGGATGGTGCCGTAGCGCAGGGAAATCAGCTGGGTCAGGCCGCAGGGCTCGAACTGGCTCGGCACCAGCATCATGTCCGCGCCGGCATAGATGAGGTGGGACAGGTCTTCGTCGAAGCCGATTTCGAGATGGCAGTCGGGGCTGTCGTTGAGCATCTGCTTCAGACCCCAGAAGTCGGCGTTGATCCCTTCGTCGGGGCTCGAGCCGAGCAGCACGAACTGAGCGCCGCGCTCCAGGGTGTAGAAGATCGCGTGGCGCACCAGATCCAGGCCCTTTTGCGGATCGAGTCGGCCGATGAAGGCGACCATGGCCTTCTCGTTGTCGGCCAGCATCAGCCGGTGGCGCAGCGCCCGCTTGTTGTCGTACTTGCGGTCGATGGAGTTCAGGCCGTACTGGACGGGGATGTGGTGGTCGACCTCCGGGTTCCAGGCGTCATAGTCCACGCCATTGACAACGCCGCCGTACTTGTTTTGGTGCGCGTGAAGCGTGGCCTCCAGCCCGAAGCCTTGGCCCTGATCTTTGGTCTCGATGGCGTAGCGTGGCGAGACCGTGGTGATGAAGTTGGAGTAGACGATCCCGCCCTTGAGCAGATTGAGCGCCTGAGGGTAGCGCTGGTCGCCGAGTCGCTCATGGGCAAAGTAGCGCTCCGGTTGGTTCAACCCGGTCGCGCGCAGCAGCTCTCCGCCCGTGACGCCCTGGTGCGCGAAGTTGTGGATGGTGAGACAGACCCGGGGGTGTGTCATGCCCAAGCTTTGATACATCTCGTAGAGGAAGACTGGCACCAGTGCAGTCTGCCAGTCGTGACAATGGATCACGTCTGGGTGTTTGCCCGCCTTCCAGAGAAACTCGATGGCCGCGCGTGAGAAAAAGGCGTATCTCAGGATGTCGTCGCGGAAACCGTAGACGCTCGGGCGATTGAAGAAGTTGTCTTGCGAGTGGGGCTCGATGAAGAAGCACTTGCGGCCATGCACGTAGCCGAAGAACACCGTGCAATGGATGGCGCCCTCGTACCAAGGCACCCAGAGATCCTGGTAGACCTCGTGCATCTCGAAGACGTTGTCGTAACGCATCGAGGCGTATTTTGGCAGCACGATCTCCACGTGGTTGCCGCGGATCGACAGCTCGCGCGAGAGTCCAAAGACCACGTCGGCCAGTCCACCGACCTTGGCCACGGTCGCCAGCTCGGGCGTGATGTGGACGATGAAGAGGCTGGGGCGCGCGGGCGCTGGTGGCGGCGGCGGCTGATGGATGACCTCCGGCTCCGGCTCCGGCTCTGGCTCTGGCTCCGGTTCTGGCTCCGGTTCTGGCTCCGGCTCCGGCTCCGGCTCTGGAGGTTGCGCTGCTACCTCAAGCGTTGGCGCCGGGAGCGCTGGCTCCTCGGGTTGTGCCTCTCGAGTGGCTAGCGCCGGCTCGCTCGATGGCTCAGGTGTCACGCGCTCAATGACTGGGTCGGGTGGCGCTGGCTCTGGCGTTGGCTCCGGCTCTGGCGCTGCAGGTCGCGGCGCTGCGCCAAGGGGCGCCGTCGTCGATGCGGTCGGGGCTTTGCCTTCCGGCGCGGAGGCGGCTGGCGCCGGCGCGGATTTGGGAGTTGGCGTCTGCTCGGTTGGAGCCGAGGCGGTCTTGGCGGTCGTTTGCTCCGGAGCCTGGCGCGCGCGCGTCTTCTTGATCACCGGGCCTTTCTTGATCACCGGATCCTTCTTGCTTACCGGATCCTTGTCGCTCACTGCGTCCTTCTCGGTCGCCGCGCTATTCTTGGCCGGGGCTTGCTTGGTCTCAGGCAACGCTCGTCGGGTGCCCTTGCCGGATGCGATCGCCTTCGGTTTGGGCGCGGCCGTCACGGGTGACGCTTTGGGGTCAAGGGTCTTGGTGGACCGCTTGGGCGTTGCTGGTGCTTCTTTGGATCCAGTTGGCTTTTTCGCCATTCGCAGATGTCCTAGAGCGCTAAGGTGTCAGGAAGAGCCATTGCTCGCAGCCCCATTCTGCCACGAAGGGCGTCAGGGGTCTGCGTGCATCTCGATCGCTGGGGCATGGCGGCGGTGTCTGCGCCCTCAACGGACAGGGCAGCAGGCTTGCCGAACCCTAGCCATGCATTCCCCTGGTATTGAAGGCGACATTCCAATGCTCGTCACCACCATCGACTGGGAGCGCGGTCAGCTCCAGGGTGCCGACTTCGGTAATGGCGGCCTGGAGCCGCACCGCGACCACCTCGCCTGGCTTGCGGTGCTTTCCGCTCAAGGTGGTCTGGATCTCGTCGAGTTCCTCCAACTCGTCCTCTGCCCACTCCTCCAGCAGCTCGCCGACCTGATCTTCACGGCGGACGCTGGAGCTGAAGAAGCGGAAGCGCACGGGCTCGCCGACGACCAGGCCGAATTCTTGCGGCGGCGCGACCGGCTCAGAGCCTTCCTCGAGGCCGAAGGGGACCAGGCAGAGTGCCTGTATCTCTGGCTCCATGCCAGGCACGGCGGGCATGGCGCTCTCCACGCCCACGTAATAGGTGTGGGAGGTGCCGCCGCGAATGCGCACGCCACCGTGCCGGCGCACATGGGCGTAGAAGGCGGCCCCTTTGGCAACGGCTTGGTCGAGGTCGCGCGCCTCGAGCAGTCTTGCGGGCGGTGCGTCATCGGCCGCCAGCCAGGCGTTGATGACCGCAATGACGCGATCCTGGAGGATCCGGGCCTTGAAGACGCCGCCGTTGAAGAGCACCGCCGTTGGTCTCAGGAAGCTGGCGTCTGCCGCTTGGTCCACAAAGCCGGTCAGATCTTGAGTTGCGCCTGTCTGCCGCCCCAAGAAAGCGGCCAGATGTCGGGTCACGGCCGGGTCTTGCGCATAGGGTAGACCGACCTTGGTCAGTGCCCCGCGCGAGCGGCTTGCTGGTCGCGCACTGGCCTCGACGGATGGAAAGAAGCCCTCGATCAGGGTTGCTTGGACCTCGTCCCGGGTCAGCTCGGTGCGGATGCTGCCGCCGATCAGGCGCGAGCCGCGGCTCGGCACGACTACGGGCATCTTCTCCAGCTCGGCGTCCGCGAGCAGGGCCTCCTTGGCCTGGCGGCAGCCGTGTGTCAGGGCCTGAAGCTGCCAACGATCCAGCTCGACTCCGGTCTTCGCCAGCTTGGCCTTGAGGACATAGGCGAGCGCCAGATCCATGTTGTCGCCGCCGAGCAGGATGTGCTCACCCACGGCGACGCGGGTGAGCTCCAAGGCGCCGTCGCTCTCGGTGACGGCGATGAGCGAGAGGTCGGTGGTGCCGCCGCCGACGTCGACGACCAGGATGATGTCTCCGACGCGGACCTCATTGCGCCAGTCTCCCTGACTGTCGTTGACCCAGCTATAGAGCGCGGCCTGAGGCTCTTCCAGCAGCACAAAGTGCTCGATTCCGATCGCCTTGGCCGCCTCGGCGGTCAGCTCGCGAGCCGCCGGGTCAAAGGACGCGGGCACCGTGACCGTGACCTCTTGACGGTCGAGTGGGTCGTAGGGGTGTACGCCGTTCCAGGCGTTTCGCAGGTGTGCTAGGTAGTGGATGCTCGCCTCGAATGGCGAGAGCTGCGGGATTTCCTCGGGGGCTCCGGCAGGCAGTATGGGTGCCTTGCGGTCGACGTCCGGATGGCATAGCCAGCTCTTGGCACTGGAGACGAGCCGAATCGGCGTCATGCTGCCTTGCTTGCGCGCCAGTTCGCCGCCGATGCGACTGCTGTCGCTCTCCCAGGGCAGGCCGAGGTCGCTCGCCTTGAATTCGTCCTGATGGGGCAGGTAGAGGAAGGAGGGCAGCAGGGGACGGCTCTCGACCGCGCCAGCCGAGACCAGCTGAGGGATGGACAGCATGCCTTGGACGATGGCCTCGCCCTCGCACTTGTCCGACTCCACGAAGGACAGGGCGCAGTGTGTCGTCCCCAGGTCGATGCCGACGGCAAAACGTGCAGCGCTCACAGCTCTACCTCCGCGGCCGCGAGGATCTTTAAGTCGTGCCCGCTCGTCACCTTTGGCATCCGCGTCTCGACCACGCGCCAACCGCGATGCACCAAGGCACCGCTGAAGGGCGGATCGCCAACCACGTTTCCTGTTGGTCGCACCGATGCCGCATCGAACCCGGGCGGCAGTGTCACACGACTGCCCTCCGGCTCAGCGCGGACAGGGGCGATCTCGATGTAGTCCTGCAGCACCTTGTTGCAGCCTTGATGGATCACCCGGGCTGCCGCGCCAACCTCTTGATCCGAGAAGCCCTTGATGTCTTCTTGGAGAAAGTCGATCAAGCGGCCTTCTTTCTGGAAGAGCCCGAGCAGCAGCAAGGCGGCGTCTGGCGCTGCGGTTGCCAGCGGCGCCGCGGCCGGTGCCGCCGCTCGGGCTGCGCCAGGCATCGGCTCTGCTTTCATGAGCGAGGCGACCGAGCTTGCAAGCTCCGGGTCCTTGAAGATCCGCCTGAAGCTTCTGAAGGCGATGGAGGCCCTCCGGAAAAAGGACGGCGCCGATGCTGACATGGACGAGCTCCTCATCGTGATAAAGACGAATATGTGATAGAGGCCAATATTGGGATGGTTGACGGCTGGGTGCGGAAATCGCGACGGCCTGCCCTCGCATTGCGAGCGCTTTCACGCGTCGTTGGCCGCGGTGGCTATTGTAAGGCGGAGCGGCTGGCGTGACATAATGGCGTTGCCCAAGGGGGCGTCGATCATCGTTTCGACCAGTCGTCTTCTGTAGTCAGTGGACAAGCGCAGCGCAGTCCACCAACGCCGACGCGGGATTCGGTGGACTTCGCTCTCGCTCGTCCACCCTACCGCCCCAACTGATGACCAAGGCCCCCAAGGGACATGATCCCGCATGCCAGAGAACACTGATTTTAGCCTTGCCATGACCGCCGAGATCCAGGACAAGCCGACTCTCCAACAGCGACACGACATGATTGCCCTCGCTGCCTACTATCTCGCCGAGCAGCGCGCATTTGCGCCGGGCGGTGCCGACAAGGACTGGCTGGAGGCGGAGGAGACGATCGACGCCATGATTGCCGACCGCCTGCTGTCGCGGACGACGGCGCTCGAGACCGGCCGTCGACTCATCCGCAATGCGCTGGTCCTGCCCGATCACGAGCAAGCCTGACCCGCGCCACCCAAACGCCAGACAAAAAAAAGCGCGACGAAAGTCGCGCTTCAAAAATATACCACCAAAGGAGGATGGAGGAGTGTACTGATGCAAAGTGCTTCAGTACATCAACAGTTTCTTATTTACCGATGGAGTTGTCAAGCCTGAGGGCCTTTCAAACCGCTGGAATGATCATCGTTTTGACCAATGATCGTGATCGGTGGTGCTGCTCGTCTGGGGCATGGTGCCGGGAAGCTTGCCTTGGCTGCGCCTTGGTGCAATCGCCTTGGCCTTCGCTGCTCAACACCTATCGGTTTCCCGAAATCAACCGGAACAGCCGCTCCAAGCCTGCGTAGCCAGGCCATCCTGGCCTGGTTTGCCAGGGCTGGAAGCCCTGGCTACATAAAACCGATAGGTGGTGAGGCCTTGGCTGCTAGGCCGATCTGGAGCGGCCTAGCCGTCTCCCCAGCGGTCCATGAGTCCGTGCTGGACCCCAAGATGGTCGAGCACCCGTGCAACCATGAAGTCGATGATGTCTGACAGCGTGGCGGGATTGCCGTAGAAGCCGGGGCTGGCTGGCATGATGACTGCGCCGCTGTGCGCGAGGCGCAGCATGTTCTCGAGGTGGATGGTCGAGAAGGGCGTCTCGCGCACCACTAGGATCAGGGGGCGCCGCTCTTTGAGGGCGACATCGGCGGCGCGCTCGATGAGCGTGCTGGAGAGACCTGCCGCGATGCGCCCGACGGTGCCCGTGGTGCAGGGGCAGATGACCATGGCATCGGCGGGATTGCTGCCGCTTGCGACCGGGGCCATCCATTGCTGGCGGCCGAAGACCCGCAGTTGGTCTTGAGCCGCTCCGAATCGAGCGAGGAAGAAGCGCTCGGCCTCGGTCGGCTGAGCGGGTACCTCGATACCGGCCTCCATGCGCAGTACGACCTGTGCTGCCTGCGAAACCAGTAGATAGACCCGAACCCCGGATGCAATGAGGCACTCGACCAGCCGCAGCCCATAGGCCGAGCCCGACGCGCCGGTGATCGCGACGGTGACCGTTTTGGTCCAGGCTCCCTGGTCAGCGGACATGGTTGATCTGGGCCTCGTCGGGCCTCTTCTTGGCGGTTGCGGAGCGCTTGCCCCTGCTCATCCCGGATGCCGGGTGCGCAGCGCGGTGAGGAGCTTGTCGTGAATGCCGCCGAAGCCGCCGTTGCTCATCACCAGGATCTGATCGCCGTCGCGGCTCTCCGCCGCCACCGCTTCCACGATGGCGTCGATGGCATCGTGCACCGCGGCCCGCTCGCCGAGTCCGGTGAAGACGGCCGCAGCGTCCCAGCCGAGATCCTTGGGCGCGTAGACATAGACCTGATCGGCAAGCGCGAGCGAGGCCGCGAGTTCGGCGTTATGCACGCCCAGCCGCATGGTGTTCGAGCGTGGCTCCAGGACTGCGAGAATGCGCGCTTGGCCGACGCGTCGTCGCAGACCTTCGAGTGTGGTCGCGATGGCGGTCGGGTGATGGGCGAAGTCGTCGAAGAGCTGGATGCCCTCGACCGCGCCGCGCAGTTCCATGCGGCGTTTGACGCCCTGGAATCGACTCAGTGCATCCGTGCTCGCGTCGATCGGGACGCCGGCGTGGCGCGCCGCGACGACGGTGGCAATGGCATTGCTCACGTTGTGTTGTCCGCTGTGAGCCCAGTGGACGACACCGACCTCCTCGCCGTTGAGTAGGATGCGGAAGTGTGAGCCATCGGGCGCGATGAGCTGCGCGCTCCAGGCGCCAGTCTCGCCAAAGCTCTCCCGAGGGGTCCAGCAGCCCATGCCAATGACCTCATCCACAGCCGCTGAGCCTGCCGGGTGCACGATCAGTCCGGTGCCGGGCACGGTGCGAATCAGGTGATGGAACTGACGCTGGATCTGTCCCAGGTCGTCGAAGATATCGGCGTGATCGAACTCGAGATTGTTGAGAATCAGCGTGCGGGGGCGGTAGTGGACGAACTTGGACCGCTTGTCGAAGAAGGCCGTGTCGTATTCGTCCGCCTCGACCACGAAGAAGGGCTCGGAGCCGAGGCGCGCGGAGAGACCGAAATCCAGAGGAACGCCGCCGATGAGAAACCCCGGGGCCAGGCCGGCGTCCTCGAGCACCCAAGCGAGCATGCTGGCGGTCGTTGTCTTGCCGTGCGTTCCTGACACCGCCAGGACCCAGCGGTCGCTCAGCAGATTGTCTCTGAGCCATTCCGGTCCGGAGCAATAGCGGAGATCCTGGTTGAGCATGGCCTCGACAGCCGGGATCCCGCGCTTCATCGCGTTGCCGACCACAACGACGTCGGGCGACGGCTCCAGGTGTGCGGGATCATAGCCTTCCATTAGCTCGATGCCGGCGGCCTCTAGTTGCGTGCTCATGGGGGGGTAGACGTTGGCATCCGACCCCGTGACACGGTGGCCGAGGGCGCGCGCGAGGAGCGCGATACCGCCCATGAAGGTGCCGCAGATGCCGAGGATGTGTAGGTGCATGACAAGACCCGAAGCAAGGCTTGAAAAAACGTAAAGTCGCTGCCCAAGAAGGGCGTACGAGCAAGAACGAAGTCCACTAGCATCCGCGTCCTTCGCGGCGTGCGGCGGTGGCTCCATCTGCGCGTCGGCGCCCCCTTTTCTGATCAGGCGCCGCCGAACATGAAGGTCACGATGGTCACGGTCACGATCTCGAAGGCGATCGCGATGGCCGACCCTTGGCCCAGCGTGATGCCGAAGGTGTGACGCAGGATATGCCCGGTGACGACGATCCCCCAGATGACCAAGGCCAGCAGCAGGAAGGCACCCAAAGCCGCCAAGTCTGTTTGCTGGCTGCCGGTGGGGTTCATGCTGAGTGGAAGGATCGCGAGCAGTCCCAAGAGCGCGCCGCTGCCGAGCAGCGCAGTGGCGGACTGCGTGAAACGGTGCCGCATGCGCAACTGGGTGAGCGCTGCGTAGAGCGCCGTGAGCATAATGAGGATCTCTGCCAAGCCCTGCATCAGGCTGGCGAGTGAGGAGAGTCCCGCAGTGATCCCGACCAGGACGCCAACAAAGAGATCCGCGACCAGCGTCATCGCCAGCAGGGCATCGGATGCCGGCAGATCTTGGGGAGGACGGCGAAGCGCACAAAGCTCGACGAAAAACCTGATTAGGGCCTGCACAACACCATCCTAGCAGCTGAAACTTACCGCTAATGATAACCGGCTGAGGCCGGGAAAGGGCAATCCCACATCTTTCCAGGTGACAAGGCGATGCGCGTCAGGCTTGAGGCGTCGCAAGGCGGGGATACCGCCCAAAGGCGACGCCGGCAACGACCATGGCGAGTGCGATGCCAATCGCCGCCCAGTTGCCCACCGCTGCGTAGGGGGTCAAGCCTTGCCGCGGCTCGATCTCTGCCGTTGCGCTGCCGCGCACAAAGGACGGCAGCGTCTTGATCAGAGCGCCCTTGTCATCGATGATCGCCGAGACTCCGGTATTGGTCGCCCGAGCGAGATAGCGCCCGTTTTCGAGCGCGCGCATCCGAGAGATCTCCAAGTGCTGATGCGGCGCCAGCGAGTCTCCGAACCAGGCGTCGTTGCTGACGTTGATCAGGTATTCGGCCTCAGGCAGTGCCTCGGAGACCTCGTTCGGAAAGGCGTCCTCGTAGCAGATCGAGGCGCCAACGCGATGTTCGCCCACGGTCAGCAGGGGGCGCGGGCTGTCACCGCGGCTGAAGTCGGACATGGGCACCTCGAAGAGTTCGATCAGTGGCCCCAGCCAGGCCTTGAAGGGCATGAACTCGCCGAAGGGCACCAGGTGTCGCTTGGCGTAGAGATCCTCCGCGCTGCCGATGCTGACAAGCCCGTTGTAGTAGCGTCCGTGCTCGAGGTCCATGACCGGAATGCCCATCACGATCTCCGCCCCCTCCGCGCGCGCGCGCTCGGCGAGTGGGTCGAGCAGCGGCGCGCGGACCTGATGGAGAAAGCTCGGCAGTGCCGTCTCCGGCCAGATGATGACGTCTGAATCGAAAGCCTCCTTGGTGAGCTGGACATAGGCCTCCGCGATGTCGACCGCCGCGCCCGGCTCCCACTTGACCGCCTGCGGGATATTGGCCTGCAGCACACTGATCCTGAGCGAGGGGCCGGATGCCTGCGTCCAATCGACGCCCTTCAGCCCCGCGCCAGCACCCCAAATGATGACCAGCCCAGCGGCGGCCAAGGCCCGCGCCCGGAGCGGCCAGCGCAAGAGTCCCCACAGCAGTCCGCCCGAAACCACAACCAGCAGGCTGATGCCGTAGACCCCGATGACAGGCGCATAGCCCGCGAGGGGACCCTCAAGCTGGGTATAGCCGAGATTCAGCCAGGGAAAGCCGGTGAACAGCCAGCCGCGCAGCCACTCGAAGATGACGAAGAGGCCTGGAAAGAGCAGTAAGGGTCCGACCCAGCGCGAGCCCCTGTCGAGGCGGCGCAATAGCCAGGCGTTGAGGCCGTAGTAGAGCGCCATTCCAGAGATGAAGATCGCCGTCACTAGATGCGCGACCCAGACGTGCATGTTGCCGAACTCGTTCAGGCTGATGCGGATCCAAAAGACGCCGAAGCCGAGCAGTCCAAGGCCAAACAGCCAGCCGCGCCACAGGGCGGCGCGCGACGATGCGCGCTCGAGCGCGAAATAGAGGAGGGCGGCCGATACGGGAGCCACGAGAAAGAGGGAGAAGGGCGCGAATCCAAGGACGGCGAGCGAGCCGCCCGCGACAGCGAGCAGGGACGGATAAGCCTTGGCGAGGGGAGGCAACAGCGGGGCCATGAGTCAACCGAATGGGTCTGAGCGAGCGTCGAGAGCTGCCGCTTTTAGCAGCCGCCGTCGAGCCGGTCAAATGAAGAAATGGCGACGCCGTGTTTCTGGGCTTGCGGTGAGTCAGCGGAGATCTCAGGGAGGAGGCTGGTCGCAGATGCTGGATTAGCTGGCAGCCTCTGGTCTGCGGATGAGGGCTAGAATCCTTGAGGCTGCTGCCGCACCCTTGGTGCGCGCGATTCTGGCGCACCAAGGGCTGGCGGGCTCGGCATCTGATTGGCGCCCGTGCTAGGCCGCCATCGCCTCTGGCTTGTGAGATAGGCAGCCCTTGGGGCAGACGCGCGAGCAGGCTTCGCAGCCGATGCAGTCCATGGTATCCGCGAGGTTCATCACCATCCCGGGTGCTTCGTCGAAATCATCATCGTCGAGATTGTCGTCGTCCAGGTCGAGATCATCACGGTCAATGAGCTCGAAAACGCTGCGTGGGCAAACCTTATAGCAGCGGCCGCAGCCGATGCACTTGGTTTGGTCGAGGTCGACGATGAAGGCCGGCGTCCACTCGACGCCGCCGCGGGTGAGTCCTGTGATGACAGACATATCTGTACTCCGAGTCCTACTGGTTAGCTCTGTGTTGAAAGGGGCTGGGGCCCCTGAATCCCTCGGTCTGGTGACCGAGCCTGCTAAATGCTGATAGGGTTCAAGCCTGCTGCCGGCGACCGGTCGTAGGGTGGACGAGCGAGAGCGAAGTCCACCAGGTTTGCCACCGCCGCTGGTGGACTGCGCTGCGCTTGTCCACCCTACGTCCGTAGCTGCGTCAGGCGGTTGCCGATGCCTCTGCGGCCTTGAGTTCGGCAGTTGCCTCGGCCCAGGCTTGGCAGGCGTCATAGGTGGCTTGGGCGATCTGCGGGATCTCTTCATAGGCCGCAGGCAGGCGGTCCTCGACGAGGTCGTGCAGCTCGCTCGCCTTTTCGGAGGCGATGCGCTTGGCCTTCTTCACGGCCTTTTCGAGCGACTTGAGTTCTTCTGGTGTCATGGCTGACTCCTGCGAATTCATCTGGGTTTGCATCGGGCGCGGTGGTGGACCACAGGCGCCCCTTCGATTCGTTCCTAGGGGGACAGGCACAGCGCCGTCCACCAATGCCGGCGCGGGGCTCGGTGGACTTCGCTCTCGCTCGTCCAGCCTAGGAATTAGGTCAGAGTCCGGCGACCTTGGGATGGGTGCCGACCAGCTCCAGGGCCACCGAGAGGATCTTGTCGCCCTCGTCCTTCATCTTGGAGAGACTGGGGAAGCCGAAGCGGTGGACGTCGCGCAGGGTGCGGTCCATGACGACCAGCTTGCCGACGGTGATGAGCGCGCGGCCGAAGCCTTCATGGGTGAGGTTGACGATGGGCACTGCCATGAGGCTGCACTCGGACTCGATCAGGGCCGAGATGGCGTTGTAGAAGACCTTGACTCGTGCCACGACGATTTCATCGGGGTCGCCGATGATGGGGATTTCGCGCTTCTTCTCCTTGGTGAGGATGAAGGGTTCGAGGATCTCGGCGTTCGACATGGAGTCGTACTGGCCGTAGGGGTCGATGGCGCGCATCTGGCGGACCATCTCGACCACGAAGGCGGACTCCATGAGTCCTTCGTTTTCGGTGCTGGCCGTGGTGGTTTCGGTCATTGTGGATGCCTCGAAATGTTTGGATGAATCCGCGAGCGTCGCGGAGTAGGGCAATGCTTAGAGCGTGTCCATCAATTGTTTCCCGATGCGAGCGATGCCGCCCGAAATCCCCCCTAGCCCCCCTTTGTGAAAGGGGGGAAGTTGTTGATGGACGCTTTCTTAGGGGTTGCCGGGTGTCGCGCCGCTTGGCTTGAATGGCACCGGAGCGGAGAAGCCCGCGCGGCCGATCAGTATTGGGCGATAGCGGTCGCGTCCTTGAATCCCTCCAGTCAGGCGGCCGCTGAGCCAGAGTCCGGCGCCGAGTCCGGCGACCCCGGCGATTGCGACCAGTCCTTCCGTCAGCTGCATGGCGGTAGCCAGGCCGGCGGCGGCAACCAGTGCGGCCAAAGGCAGCATGTAAGCCGTAAAGGAGGCGCGCAGCAGGGTGCCGCCCTGGACCGCGATGGTGACGCGCTCGCCGTTCCGTAGACCCATGGGGTCATGGATGCGCAGGCGCGTGCGTCCCTGTCGAAAGAGTTTTGCCAGGGTGCCCGTCCCGCAGGCGTCCGCGCTGCCGCAGTGACCGCAGGCGGAGCGTCGATCGGCCTCGACCCAAGCAAAGCCGTCCTCGACCGCGACCACGGTTGCGGTCTCCTCGATTATTCGCTCCATCCCTCGGCCTCCATGGCGTCGAAGCGATTGGCGTTCTGTGGGCCTTGACTCTCGATCGCGCGCGCCAACCAGGCGCTCGGGCCCTCACGCATCTCGGTTTGCAGGGAGCAGATGGCGTGGCTGAGCGGGGTGCCCGCGGCGACCTTGACCGGCTGGATGCCCTTGGGCCGGAGCTGGTTGACGGCGGAGGCGCCGATGGCCTGACAATAGACGGCGATGCAGCCGCTCAGGGCATCGATCTTGGCGGCGAGTTTGTCTTCGTTGCCGTCCATATCGAGCTGTCCGAACTGGACGGCCTCGACGAGGTCCGCCGTTTCTTGGCCGACCGCATAGATGGCGAAGGCCTCGGCGGCCCCGAAGTGCTGATCGACGTGCTTCATGTCGGAGGTCGCGAAGGCGATCTTGACCGATGTGCCCATGCTTTTTGCCTCGCTGCAGCAGTTCAGGATTCGTAGTCGTCGTTCCACTGTCATGGGACTTCCTGCGGGTGTCGTTGGATGGCGCGCGACGGCTGAATCGATGGGGTTCGCTGCGCTGGATCCATCCTCTAGGCGGCGTGCTTGACGTCTCCATCGCGCTCGTTGGCCGGCCACTGCTTGAGCTTGGACCGATAGGGGTGGATCTCCCCCTTCTCGAGCGTCAGCAGGATGTTGGCCAGGTCGAAGAGCGCGGCCTTGGTCCCCTGGTAGCCGATCCAGGTGCGTTGGAAGCCGCCCAGGCGGTCGTATTGCGGGAACCCGGCGCGCAGCAGCGGGATGCCGAGCCGCTCGGCGGTATGGACGCCGTGCGAGTTGGTGATCAGCACCTCGGCCTTGCCCGCGCGGGCGGCGATCTCCAGGTCTTCCAAGTCACCGATCTTGACCTGGTCGCAGGCCACCTTCTGCAGTGACGGCGCGTTCGAAGGGCTGACTGCGGCGACGGTCTCGGTGCCGACGCCGGCGAGCATCTGACTCAGGCCGACGAGCAGATCCGGATCCGCGGCGATGGCGATGCGTGACATGCCGAGCATGAAGTGGCAGTCGAGCATGGCGTCCTGCAGCTGCGCGCGCTGGCGCTCGATCTTGTGCGGCACCGGGACGGCGGCGATGTCGGCCAGGGTGCTGATGAGTGCATCGACGGCGTCCAGGCCCATGAGGTGATCGAAGCGATAGTCCGGAACCCCGGTGCGCGCCTTGAGCGTATCTGCGGGGCTATGCATGGAGGCGCCAACGACCAGGGTCGCCAAGGCATCACCCAGTGTGGCCATCTCGCTCACCAAGGCGCCGCCGATGGTGAGCGGACTGTAGTCGGCCTCGGGCAGGTGGCCGTCCAGCGAGTCTGAGACATCCGGGATGACGACCGGCCGCAGGCCGAAGAGCTCGATCAGATCCTTGAGGTGCTCGAGGTCACCCGGCGTCAGATGAGAGCCGGCGATGACATTGACTTGACGGCGGCGACGTCCGGGCTCGGTGCCAGCCTCCTCGGCCTTAGGCACCAGGGTCTCGATGATCGCCTTGGTCGCATCCGCGTAGCCGGATTCCATGGACCCGGTGAAGTCGGGCGTGGAGACGGGGACGACGGGGATGTGGTCGAACTGCGGATAGGTTTGGCGGAAGACGCGCACGGCCATGCCGATGTCCGCGCCCTGCGTCTCCACCAATCCCGTGGTCGGCACGCCGATCATGTCAGGGCTGTTTTTCTCGCAGATGGTCTTGAGTCCTTCGACCACGAAGTCCTGAGTGCCCATGATGGCGCTGACCTGGTCGATGGCCGTGGTCTGCAGCGGGATGGGCTCGCGGAAGTGGCGCACGAAGAAGATCTTGCCGAAGGCGGTGCAGCCCTGAGAGCCGTGCAGCATGGGAATGGCGCGGTTGAAGCCGAGGAAGGCGAGGGCGGCGCCGACCGTGGAGCTGGCCTTGAGCGGGCTGACCGACAGGGCCTTCTTACGTTTGATGATCTCAGGCATGGTTGGCCTCCACGGCGACTGGCTCGGCATCTGTGGTCTCGACCGCCGCGTCGGCGATGGGTGCTTCTTGAGGAGCGACGGTCTGTGCCCAGGGTGCCGGACGGCGAACCGCCTCCCAGATTGGGCTTTCGACCGTCAGGCAGAGCTGCTTGGCCAGCTCCAGCATGCCTTCGTAGCCGGCGTAGCCGAATTCACGTTCTTGATTGATGTCCAGGAAGGGAATGCGCGCCTTGAGTGCGGTGTACATATTGCGGCCGCCGGCGATGAGGATGTCGACGTCGTTCTTGCGCACGATGTCGATCAGGGTGCGCGGATTGCCCTCGTCCAGCATCACGGCATCCTCGCCCATGAGTTCGCGGATGCGCGCCTTGTCTTCCTCGGTGGACTTGCGGGTGCCGGTGGCGACCACGGTCATGCCGAGGTCCTGGAGCGCCGAGATGACGGACCACGACTTGACGCCGCCGGTGTAGAGCAGCACCTTGCGCCCCTTCAGCCGCTGGCGCCAGGGCTCCAGCGCCGCGTGCATGCGAGCCTCTTCGCGGGCGATGAGCGCCTCGGTGCGTGCGGTCAGATCCGGATCGTCGATGATGCGGGCGAAGTCGCGCAGGGCCTGAGAGACGTCCTGGACCCCATAGAAGCTGCCCTCGAACCAGGGCGTGCCGAAGGCGTCCTGAAGTTTACGGGCGACGTTCACCATGGCCTTGGAGCAGACCATCATGTTGACCTCCGAGCGGTGCATGGTCTGCACCTCGCGGAAGCGGGCGTCGCCGGACAGGGTGCAGAGCACGCGCAGTCCCAACTCGTCGAAGAGCGGCATGACGCGCCAGAGTTCGCCGGCGATGTTGTACTCGCCGACCAGGCAGATGTCGTGGACCTTGAAGTCGGCGCTTTCGATGCCCGCGGGGACGGGGTCCGGTTCGCGGCCGCCGCAGACGTACTTGACCATGGACTCGCCGGCGATGCGGTTGCCCAGGTTCTTGGTGCCGTAGAAGCCGGCGGCGTCGACGGGGACGACCGGCGTGCCCCAGCGCGTCTGCGCCTCTTTGCAGACGGCTTCGACATCGTCGCCGGTGAGGGCGGGCACGCAGGTGTTGTAGACGAAGACGGCGGCCGGCTGGTAGGAATCGATCGCCTGCTTGATGGAGTGGAAGAGACGCTTCTCGCCACGTCCCATGATGACGTCCTGCTCTGTGAGGTCAGTCGTCATGCCAATCTTATAGAGGGCGGGTCCCGTCGAGCGTGCGCCGCGGTTGTCCCAAGAGTTGCCGGCGCAGGCGATGGAGCCATGAACGATATGGGCGACATCCCCGATCGGCAGCAATGCGATCTGAGCCCCGTCGAAGGCGCAGCCGCCCGCAGTCGCGCCCGGCTTCGGCTTGGCGCAGCCGGATTTGCCCTTGGTGTTGTGGGCACAGGCCGGCTCGTCGAGCAGGGCGGAAATGTCTTTTTGCTTCATGCAAGGCTCCCAACAGAATCGTTTGATAAGAGTCCATGCAGAGCTTATGCCATTTCTCTAATATTTGTTTTTACTAAAGAATTGGCTATCGATGCGCTGTGAGGTTCCCGACAATCAGGGGCTTTGAAGCAAGTCCGACAACCTCATGCTCGTGAGTTGTTGGACGATGGCCTTGCGGGGCAGCGAGCCTCGGTTGTCTCTGATAATTCAGGGTATAGGCTTCCGTTGAGCTGCGTGCCTTCGGTCGGCGGGTGAGCGGTGCCGTTCAGGTCGGCGTGTCGCCCTTTCTGGGCCGCGCGAACAACCAGGGAAGACATAGGCACGGAAGCTGGCCTCACATTGAGCTGAGGCATTCGAGATTGGTCGCTTTAGAAGCCGATCCTCCCAGCGATTGAGGTTCGCCTTGCTCGTGCGAGCGGGTATCCTCCCCGTCCGAGACTCTGCGAGTCCCTGTTGCGAAGCTACATCTGCCCGATAGTCGTGTTATGGACGAAACCCCACTCCAAATTTTGACCCGTATCTTCGGCTACGATGCCTTCCGGGGTGCCCAGGCCGAGATCATCGATCAAGTGATCGGTGGTGGTGACGCCTTGGTGCTGATGCCGACCGGTGGCGGCAAGTCGCTCTGTTATCAGATCCCGGCCATGGTGCGGCCGGGCACGGCGGTCGTCGTCTCGCCGCTGATCGCGCTCATGCAGGACCAGGTGGATGCCTTGAGGCAACTCGGTGTCCGTGCCGCCTTTCTCAACTCTTCGCTGACGCCGGATCAGGCCTGGGCGGTTGAGCAGGGGATGCTGGAGGACGCGCTGGACCTCGTCTACGTGGCCCCCGAGCGGCTGCTGACGGACCGCTTTCTGTCCCTGCTGGAGCGCATTCAGGTCGCGCTCTTCGCCATCGACGAGGCGCACTGCGTCTCTCAGTGGGGGCACGATTTCCGGCCCGAGTACATCGAACTCAGTCGCTTGCACGAGCGTTGGCCGCAGGTGCCGCGCATTGCACTGACGGCCACCGCCGACGCGCCGACCCGCAGCGAGATCGTCAAGCGTCTCCGTCTCGAGGAGGCGAGGCAGTTCGTCTCCAGCTTCGATCGGCCCAACATCCGTTATCGCATCGTCGAGAAGGCCAATCCCCGACAGCAGCTCCTGAGCTTCCTGCGCCGGGAGCACCCGAGCGATGCTGGTATCGTCTACTGTCTGTCACGCCGTCGAGTCGATGAGACTGCGGCCTATCTCCAAGGTCAGGGCTTTGCCGCCTTGCCCTACCACGCCGGACTGCCCGCCGACATGCGGCGCGAGCACCAGGCCCGTTTCCTGCGCGAAGAGGGCTTGGTGATGGTTGCGACCATCGCCTTCGGCATGGGAATCGATAAGCCGGACGTGCGCTTCGTGGCCCACCTGGATCTACCCAAGAGCCTGGAGTCCTACTATCAGGAAACCGGTCGCGCCGGACGCGATGGCTTGCCGGCCGACGCTTGGATGACCTATGGCTTGGGCGATGTGGTGATGCTCCGACGGATCATCGAGGGCTCTCAGGCCAACGAGCACTTCAAGCGCATCGAGATGCAGAAGCTCGACGGCATGCTGGGCTATTGCGAGACGACCCAGTGCCGCCGCCAGGTCATGCTCAACTACTTCGGCGAGGCCTTGGCCGAGCCCTGTGGCAACTGTGATACCTGTCTGGAGCCGGTCGAGACCTGGGACGGGACGGTTGCCGCGCAGAAGGCGCTCTCCTGCATCTATCGCACCGGCCAGAGCTTTGGCAGCGCCTATCTGACCGACGTGCTGGTGGGCAAGGATCTCGAGCGGATTCGCCGCTTCGGCCACGACAAGGTCAGCACTTACGGGGTCGGCAAGGAGCTATCGGCGGATCAATGGAAGTCGGTCTATCGTCAGCTCGTGGCGGCTGGGCTGGTCGCGGTGGACATGGAGGGCCATGGCGCGCTGCGCTTGACCGAGCAAAGCCGGCCGATTCTGCGGGGCGAGCGCAGTATTCAGCTCAGGCGCGATCCGGACCGAAAACAGACGGCTGCCGCGGGTCGAGTACGGGCTGTGACAGTCCCGACGGATCCGGAGGCGGCTGCCCTTTGGGATGCCCTGCGAACGTACCGGCGCGGGCTGGCGCAAGAGCAAAACGTGCCCGCCTATGTGATCTTCACCGACGCGACCCTGCAAGAGCTGTTGACCTACCGGCCGCGCGACCTCGACGAGCTGAGTCGCATCAGCGGTGTCGGGCAGGCCAAGCTGGAGCGGTTCGGGGTCGGCTTTCTCGCGGTTCTCGCGGATCATGCCGCAGAGCACGGCCGCCCGAATGATGTGCCGCCGCTGCCCTTGGTGCCCGAGCACAGGCGGCAGGCGCCGCGCGTGCGGGAGGCTGGGCTCTCGGACACGATTCTGGCGACCTTGGAACTCTTTCGGCAGGGGCTTGATCCGGATGCGATCGCCGCGCGCCGAACGCTCAAACGGACGACCGTCTTCACGCATCTGTCGCGCTGCATTGAGGAAGGGGAGCTGAGCGTCGACGACGTCGTTGATCTGGATGCCGCTGCGCGGCACCTTATCGAGCAGGCTTTCGAGCAGTTCTCAGATCCCACGTCGCTCTTTCTCAAGCCCATCTACGACGCCCTTGAGGGGCGCTACGACTATGGCGTGCTGCGCTGCGTTCGCGCCGGGATGGGGCCATTGCCACACTGAGGACCAATGAAAAGCCGACTGAATGCTGTGTGGGCATTCAGTCGGCTCCTGGACTCGAGGTGCGCGAAGATGCCGGACCACAGCGGGTCCGGAGGGGAAATGCTGTCAATGGGCATTTCCCCATGTGCGCTAAAGACGCGCGGATCAGACCTTGCGAGCCTCCATCATGCGCTCGATGATGGGCTGCAGGATGATCTCCATCGCCATCCCCATCTTGCCGCCGGGTACGACCATGCTGTTGCGGCGCGACATGAAGGATTCGTGGATCATGGAGAGCAGGTAGGGGAAGTCGATCTGCAGCTTCTCCGGATCCTTGAAGCGGATGATGACGAAGCTCTCGTCAGGGGTCGGGATGTCGCGCGCGATGAAGGGGTTGGAGGTGTCGACCGTGGGCACGCGCTGGAAGTTGATGTCCGTCAGCGAGAACTGCGGCGTGATGTAGCGGATGTAGTCCGGCATGCGGCGCATGATGGTGTCTACGATGGCCTCCGCCGAGTAGCCGCGCTCCAGGTTGTCGCGGTGGATCTTTTGAATCCACTCGAGGTTGACGATGGGCACCACGCCGACGCCGAGATCCACGTGCTGGGCGACGTTGGAATCATCGGCCATGACCAAGCCATGCAGGCCCTCGTAGAAGAGCAGGTCGGTCTTCTCGGGGATGTCTTCCCAGGGGGTGAACTGGCCGGGTTTCAAGCTCGTGCCCAGGCGCGCGTTGTGCTCGGCGGCTTCGTCGTCGCTATGGATGTAGTAGCGCTTCTTGCCGCCGCCGCTCTCGCCATAGTTGTGGAAGAGTTCCTCGAGGAGGTCGAAGCGGTTGGCCGCTGGGCCGAAGTGGCTGAGGCTTTCGCCGCGCTCAGCGGCCTTGGTCATCTCGGCTTTCATGGCGACGCGGTCATAGCGGTGAAAGCTGTCACCCTCAATGACGGCGGCGCTGATGCTGTCGCGGTGAAAGATGTGCTCGAAGGCGCGCTTGACGGTGGTGGTTCCCGCCCCGGAGGAGCCGGTGACGGCGACGACTGGGTGTTTCTTTGACATGAGCTTCTCCCCGTTCTCTTTCGTTATCTTCAGGACGCGGGCGGCTTGACCCGGATACCATTAGTGAGAAATGATCTCCTAATATATCACGAAGATTCAACTCGATAGCCCGCAAGTTGCCGCGCGTTTGGGCATCGATGCGTTAGCCAGGGAGGGCGGCCATGAAGAATTTCGGACTCGCTAGATTCCTCGACTCATCCATGCTGAGCCGACTGCGGGCGAACCCCGAACTGCAGTCGGCCGTGGTGCGCATACTGACCAACCTGCTCGGCGCCCTTTACATCGGCGTCGGTGCTTGGTCCGGCTACTACCAGGTCGATCTCGCTTACTTCCTCACCATCTTCGTCACGCACTTTTTCGCGAGCTTGGTGCTGCTGGCAAGCGTGCTGCAGCGGGGCGACTGGCCCGCTAGACGCTATTTCGCCCTCTGTCTGGACGTGATCGTGGCCAGTCTAGCCATCTTCATCACCCAGGATGCGATCAGTCCCTTCTATCTGCTCTACATCCTCATCTTTATCTCGGCGGGAACGCGCTTCGGGCGCGGGCATTTGGCCCTGGCGGCGGTCGTTGCCGTCGTCGCCTACAATCTGGTTCTGATCCAACTGGACGAGTGGCGGCAGCACCCCTTCGAGGCCGGCTTCTTCCTGCTGCTGCTGATTTTGTTGCCCTGGTATCAGGCCTCGCTGCTGCGCCAGCTGCAGCAGGCGCGCGAGGACGCCGAGCGTGCCAATCGTGCCAAGGGTGACTTCCTGGCATTCATGACGCATGAGCTACGCACGCCGCTGAGTGGCGTGAGCGGCATGGCAAGCTTGCTCGAAGAGACCGAGCTTGACGCCGAGCAGCGCGACTACGTCGGGGCCATCCGCCGCTCTGGTGCGACACTGGATGCCTTGATCGGCGATGTGCTGGACTTTTCGAAGATCGAGGCGGGCAAGCTGGCCCTGGAGAGGATCCCCTTTGATCCGCAGGAGCTGACACGCGAGGTTTGCGAGATCCTGGCAGCGGGTGCGCGAGAGAAAGGGCTCGATCTCATCTGCTGGGTCGACGCGGATGTGCCGCGAAGCCTGCGCGGCGACCCGCTGCGGATGCGTCAGATCCTCTTCAACCTGCTCGGCAATGCGATCAAGTTCACCGAGAGCGGCGAGGTTGAGGTGCGACTGAGCGTCGCCACTTCCGTTGCGAACTTGGATCGGCCCCACCTCCTGCTGGAGGTGCGGGATACCGGGATCGGGATTCCTGCCGATAAGCTGGATGCGCTCTTCGAGGGATTCACTCAGGTCGATGCATCGACCACGCGCCGCTTCGGCGGCAGCGGTCTCGGGCTCGCCATCGCGCGCAACCTCTCGCGATTGATGGGGGGCGAGATGGAGGTGACGAGTGAGGAAGGCCGCGGCAGCCGCTTCCAGGCACGTCTGCCTTTGCTGGCGCAAGCGCCCGAAGGCTCCGCGAGCGCCTCTGATCGGCGGCTGCGCGGGCTGCGCATTCTGGTTGTCGAGTCGAATGCGAGGCAACGCGGCCTCTTGATGGCGATCTTAGGGCGTGAGGGAGCGAGCACTGAGGTCATTGCGGGGGCGTGGTCGCTCGCTGCCGGGCGGGCGCGGCCGGATGTCGTCATTCTTGGGGATAGCGCCCCGGGGTTGGATCTTTCCGCGCAAGTGGATCAGCTCCGCGCGGGCCTCGGGGCATCGATTCCCTGCCTTGCGCTCTTCTACGTTGGTAGTAGGCCAAGGTTGGCGGTGGCGGATGTCGAGGTGTTGAGCAAGCCCTTCTTGCCCGAGCCGCTGGTGCTCAGTGTCTTGCGTCTTGCGGGCCGTGACCTGCCGGGGGTTGCTGGCGCGGACGATGCGACGGCAAAGGTCGGGGTCATGACGGCCGGCAAGTCTGAGGTCGCGAGCGTCCGGGTGCTGGTGGCCGAAGATAACGAGATTGCCGCCAAGGTGCTGACCACCTTTCTGACCAAGCTCGGTGTCGAGCACAGCCGATTCCGGGACGGTGAAGCCGCCCTGGCCGCGGCACTGCAAGGCGATTATCAGCTGGCGCTCGTCGATCTCCACATGCCAAGACTCGATGGATTCGGATTCGCCCGCCGTTGTCGCGCGGCACAAGGCGAGCGTCGGTTGCCCATCGTTGCCTTGACCGCAAACGCCTCTGAAGAAGAGCGTCAGCGCTGCCTGGCCTCTGGCATGGACGACTTCTTGAGCAAGCCCGTCCGGCCCGCCGAGCTGCGCCGGGTGCTTGAGACCCTGGCCCAGGCACCCCTCCCGTGACTCAAGTCGCAGCGGTTTCTACCGAGGGTGCTGGAGCGGCTGGGGCTGGCTTCGGAGCCGCCTTGAGACCTTTGACGAGCTTATCGATGCTGTTCTTGAGCGCGATCATGAGGCCCAGGCCGATAAAGGCACCTGGAGGCAGGATGGCGATCAGCGCGCCCTGATAGTCTTCTCCCAGGCTGATCGTCAGCCCCTTGGCGGCCTCGCCGAGCAGCAGATCGGCCTGGTAGAAGATCGTCCCTTGGGCAACGAATTCGCGCAGCGCACCCAGCGTGGTTAGCACCAGCGTGGCACCAAGGCCAACGGCGAGTCCGTCCACCAGGGCGCGGTCGACGCGGTTCTTGGAGGCAAAGGCCTCAGCTCGGCCGATGATCATGCAGTTCACGACGATAAGCGAGATGAAGAGGCCGAGCACGAGATACATCTCGTAGAAATAGGCCTGCATGATCAGCTCGACCAAGGTCACGAAGGAGGCGATGACCAGGACGAACACGGGGATGCGGATCTCGGGACGCACCAGATTCCGCACCAGTGAGACGGTGCCGTTCGAGCAGGCAATGACCGCCGTGGTGGCCAACCCCATGCCGAGCCCGTTCGTTGCCGACGTGGTCGTCGCCAACAAGGGGCAGAGGCCGAGCAGGGCGACCAGCATCTGATTGTTGCTCCAGATGCCCTCTCCCACGATGCTCCTGTAGCTTGGCGGCGCGGACATCAGGTGCGCTCCTGCGCTTGCGCCGGCGCGGCCGGCTTCGCCTTGAAGAGTGCCTCGCCCTCTTGATCGACATAGATGAGGGCGTTCTTTACCGCGTTGACGATGGACCTTGGCGTGATGGTTGCGCCCGTAAACTGGTCGAACTCGCCGCCGTCGCGCTTGACGCCCCATTTCTCGAGCGGCGGGTTGTGCAAAGACTTTCCGTTGAACTCCAGCACCCAAGCAGACTTGGTCTCCTCGATCTTGTCGCCAAGCCCAGGCGTTTCATGGTGCGAGATGACGCGGACGCCGCCGATGGTGCCGTCGTGCATCACGGAGACCAGGAGCTTGATGGGGCCGGCGTAGCCGTCCGGGACGACGGGCTCGAGCACGACGGCGACTGGGTCTTCGCCCTTGCGTGCTCGATAGACCTGGGTGGTCTCGGCACCCAGATAGTCACGCGCGCTGACCTGGACACTGTCTTGGAGCGGATCATTGTCGATGCGCTGTGCCGGCAGGATGGTGTCGAGCTTGCGCTTCATGGCCTGGTACTGGTTGTCGGCGATGCGACCGTCGACGGCCTTGTGCGTCAGTGCGACCAGGGTGACGCCAGTCACGGCGAAGGCCCCGAGCACGAATCCGGCGAGCAAGATGGATTTGGTTTTCATCCGCGTTCTCCGCCATGTCCAAATACGCGTGGCTGGGTGTAGTAATCGATCGTCGGCGCGGCGATGTTCATCAGCAGCACCGCAAAGGCGACCGCGTCTGGGTAGCCGCCCCAGCTGCGGATGACGTAGACGGCCACGCCGATCAAGGCGCCGAAGATCACCTGTCCGCGTTTGGTCGTGCAGGCGGTGACCGGATCCGTAGCGATGAAGAAGGCACCCAAGATGGCCGCGCCGCTAAAGAGATGGAAGGCCGGGAAGGGATGCGTCTGCGGATCGAGCACCCAGAAGATCCCCGCGCAGACCAGGAGCCCCGTCAGCATGGAGACCGGGATGTGCCAGGTGATGACGCGCCGCCACAGAAGATAGAGTCCGCCGAGCAGGAACCAGTTCCCGACCCATTCCCAACCGCGACCGCCGAAGCTGCCCCAGAGCGGACTTTGGCGGATCTCCGCGATGGTCATGTCGAGATCCAGTTTGCCGCGCATCTCGTCCAGCGGCGTGGCCGAGGAGACCCCGTCCCAGTCGAGGCCGGGCGGCAGGACGCCGGTGAGGATGGCCCGCAGCGACTCCATGAAGGAAAAGCTGTGCTCGGCCAGCATGCTGGGTGCGAGCCAGGTGGTCATGGCCACGGGGTAGGAGATCAAGAGGAAGACATAGGCGGCCATCGCCGGATTGAAGGGGTTGTAACCCATGCCGCCGTAGAGTTGTTTGACGAGGACGATCGCGAAGAGGATCCCCAGCAGGGTGAGCCACCAGGGCAGGGTTGGTGGCACCGCGATGGCGAAGAGCACGGCCGTGACCACGGCGCTCAGGTCGCCAACCGCGACCAAGGGGGGGCGGCCGCGGAGCACCATGACCGCCGCCTCCGCAGTGACGGCAAAGGTCACGGCCAGCACGACGTTGATGAGCACGCCCCAGCCGAAGAACCAGGTCATGGCGGCGATGCCGGGCACCAAGGCCAGCAGCACCTGAAGCATGATCTGGTCGACCCGGTTGATACGCGGGACGTGGGGCGAGGAAACGATGGTGCTCTTCATAGGCGGATGCTGTGAACGGGCAAATGAGGGCGTTGCGGCTCGCGGCTGGGTGACCTGTCCTGGGGATGCGCCCTTGGCGCATGGTCGGCCCGCCTAGGTTGCTTGGGTTTGCGTTGCGGCCTTCTTGGCGGCGGCGCGCTGTCTGGCCGCCTCAATGGCGGCCTTCTTGGTATCTGCACCTTCGGCGCCGTCTGGTTGCTTCGCCGCCAAGGCGGCCTTCTGCTTGCGCAGTCGCGCCTGGCGCTCTTTCTCCTGCCGCTCGAGCCGCGCTTGCCTGGCCGCGTGCCGGGTGCGGGCAAGCTCAGATTTCTTGCGCTCCTGCTCGCGGGCCCAGATCTCCGTCTTGGCGTAGCGGTAATACTGGACAAGGGGGATATGGCTGGGACAGACCTGGGCGCAGCAGCCGCATTCGATGCAGTCGAAGAGGTTGTAGTCTTGGATGCGATCGAGGTCTTTGGATCGGGCGTACCAATACATCTGCTGCGGCAGTAGTTTGGCGGGACAGGCCTCGGCGCAGCGGCCGCAGCGAATGCAGGCCAGGGCCGGTTCCGGGTCCGGGCTCTCCACGGCCGTTAGCGCCAGTAAACAGTTGGTCGATTTGGTCACCGGCACGCTGGGCTGCTTGAGTTCGAATCCCATCATGGGACCGCCGCAGACGAGCTTGCGTGGGGCTTCTTGGTAGCCGTCGCAGTGGGCGATGAGATCCTCGGCCCTGGTGCCGATCGGGACCTCGAGGTTGCGTGGATGTTTGATTGCTCGCCCGGTGACCGTGATGACGCGTGAGATCAGCGGCTTGCCCTCCAGCACCGCGTCCGCCACCGCCGCGGCGGAACCGACGTTCTGACAGACGATGCCGACTTGGGCCGGAATGCCCTTGGTGGGCACCTCCTTGCCGGTCAGGATGCGGATCAACTGTTTCTCGCCGCCACTCGGATAGAGCGTCGGGATGGAGACGACCTCGGTGTAGCTTCCCATATCCGTGTCGGCGAGCGCGAGGCGCATCGCCGCGATGGCCTCGGGCTTGTTGTCTTCGATGCCGATCAGCACCTCGGCGACACCGAGGAGATGGTGCATGATGCGCACGCCTTCGAGGATATGTGCGGCACGCTCGCGCATCAGTCGGTCGTCGCAGGTGATGTAAGGCTCGCACTCGGCCCCATTGATGACGAGCGTTTGGATGGTGCGCTCAATGCCGGGAGAGAGCTTGACGGCCGTGGGGAAGGCCGCGCCGCCCATGCCGACCACGCCAGCCCAACGGATGCGCTCGCGGATCAGGGCGGGATCGAGCTGGGGGTAGTCCGGCAGCGGCGGCGGAAGCTCGCTCCAGGCGTCTTTTCCGTCGGGCTCGATGATGGCGCAAACCGCGGAGAGGCCCGAGGGATGGGCGACGGGATGCGACTCGATCGCCACCACAGTCCCCGAGCTGGAGGCGTGCACCGGCGCACTGATGAAGCCGCTCGGCTCGGCGATCGTCTGTCCCTTGAGGACGCCGTCGCCGACCTTGATCAAGGGGCGAGCCGGCGCGCCGATGTGCTGCTGCAGCGGAATGACCAGGCGCTTGGGTAAGGGCATGGTCGCGATGGCGCAGGCGTTTGACAGCGCCTTCTCATCGGGCACATGAATGCCGCCGTGGAACTTCCACAGACGTCGCTTACCGGATAACAGATGAACGATGGACAAGGGCGAGGCTCCGATTAGGCGGCTTCGGCCATGGCGTCAGTGCCCTTCGGCTGCGCGCTCGGGTAGGGCCATCGCCAACGCCCGATCTCCTCGGGGATAGGCACCATGCTGATGCACTGAACCGGACAGGGCGGCAGGCACAGCTCGCAGCCGGTGCACTCCGCCGCCAGGACGCCATGGAGCTGCTTGGCCGCGCCGATGATGGCGTCCACTGGACAGCTTTGCAGGCAAAGCGTGCAGCCGATGCAAGCCTTCGGGTCGATTTGCGCTACTGCCGGTTCTTTCTCTTCGGCGTCGAGGCTGACCGGCTCGCGCCCGAGCAGGTCGGCCAAGGCCAGCACCGTCGCCTCGCCTCCCGGGGTGCACTTGTTGATGTCGTCCTCGCCCCGGGCGATGGCTTCGGCGTAGGGGCGGCAGCCCGGATGCCCGCACTGCCCGCACTGCGTCTGCGGCAGAATCTTGTCGATCTGATCGGCGATGGGGTTACCCTCGACCCTGAAGCGGATCGCCGAGTAGCCGAGCAAGATTCCGAAAAGGGCGGCGAGCCCGGCGATGGCGAAGATGGCGGCAAGCATGGCGGGGCGGTCTCAGCTTGCGACCAGGCCGGCGAAGCCCATGAAGGCCAGCGACATCAGGCCAGCCGTGATGAGCGCGATCGCACTTCCCTGGAAGGGCTCGGGCACGTCCGCCACGGCGACGCGCTCGCGAATCGCCGCGAAGAGCGCGAGCACCAGCGAAAACCCGATCGCGGCCCCGAAGCCGTATAAGGCCGATTCCAGCAAGGTGTGCTGTGCCTGCTGATTGAGCAGGGCGACACCGAGCACGGCGCAGTTGGTCGTGATCAAGGGTAGAAAGATGCCCAGTAGCTGGTACAGCATCGGACTCGTCTTGCGCATGACGGTCTCGGTGAACTGCACCACGGCGGCGATCACCAGGATGAAGGAAATGGTCCGCAGATAGCCGATGTCCAGGGGCTCGAGCACGTATTCATTGACAGTCCAGGAGATCACCGACGAGAGCGTCATCACGAAGGTCGTCGCCAAGCCCATGCCCGTGGCGGTCTCGAGCTTCTTGGAGACGCCCATGAAGGGGCAGAGTCCAAGGAACTTGACCAGCACAAAGTTGTTGACCAGTACCGTGCCGACCAGGATGAGGGCGTATTCAGTCATGCGATCGAGGAATCAGAGAGCAGGGACTAAAGGTGCGTGCGTGAAAACGCCGCGCGAGCGCAAGGCGCCGAAGCATACGACGCACGGCTGAGGGCTACAACCGAAACACCGTAAGGTTATTCGAGGTATTCCGCTTGCGGCCCTCCCGATCGGAGCGACCGCGTCGGCGCCCAAGGGCTGGATTGGACGCTATTTCACCTTCATCCCTGGCTCTGCTCCAGAGTCCGGGCTCAGGATGAACAGCTCCTTTCCGCCTGGGCCAGCCGCCAGCACCATGCCTTCGGAGATGCCGAAACGCATCTTTCGCGGGGCAAGGTTGGCGACCATGACTGTCATGCGCCCGACCAGCGACTCGGGCTCGTAAGCCGAGCGAATCCCAGCGAAGACGTTGCGGGTCTCGCCGCCGAGGTCCAGCGTCAGCTGAAGCAGCTTGTCGGCTCCCTCGACGTACTTTGCGTCGCGGATGAGGGCGACGCGCAGGTCGGTCTTCGCAAAGGTCTCGAAGTCGACTGTCTCGCCGATCGGGTCGCGCTCCAGGTGAGGGTTGGATGTCTCGGTGCTGGATGGTGCCGCCGCCGATGCGCTGAGGTCTTCCTTGGATGCTTCCAGCATCGCCTGGATCTGCTTGGGATCGACGCGCGTCATCAGTGGCTTGAAGGGCGCGATCTCATGGTCGAGCAATGCTGTGCTCAGCGCCTCCCAAGACAGGGGCTCCACACGCAGGAAGGTCTCGGCATCCGCCGCAGTGCCCGGCAAGATCGGCCTGAGGTAGCCGATGAGGATGCGGAAGAGGTTGATGCCCATGGAGCAGACATCCTGGAGTTCTGCATCCCGGCCATCCTGCTTGGCGATGACCCAGGGTGCTTTTTCATCAATGTACTGATTGGCGCGATCGGCGAGCGCCATGATCTCCCGCACGGCGCGGCCAAACTCTCTGCGCTCATAGGCGTCTGCGATGGGATCGCCTGCCTCGACGAAGGCACTCAAGAGCGCAGGCTCCGACAGGGAGGCCGACAGCCGCCCGCCGAAGCGCTTGCCGATGAAGCCGGCGCAGCGGCTGGCAATGTTGACGACCTTGCCGACCAGGTCGGCATTCACCCGCGCCGTGAAATCCTCCAGGTTGAGGTCGATGTCGTCGACGCCGGGGCCGAGCTTGGCGGCGAAGTAGTAGCGGAGATACTCCGGATTGAGATGGTCCAGGTAGGTGCGCGCCTTGATGAAGGTGCCGCGCGATTTCGACATCTTCTGACCATCCACGGTGAGAAAGCCGTGCGCAAAAATGGCCTTGGGCGTGCGGAAGTCCGCCCCGTGCAGCATGGCCGGGAAGAACAGCGCGTGGAAGTAGATGATGTCCTTGCCGATGAAGTGATAGAGCTCCGCATCGGAGTCCTTGCCCCAAAAGTCGTCGAAGGCGAGCCCCTCGGTGCGGTCGCACAGATGCTTGAAGCTCGCCATGTAGCCGATGGGGGCATCGAGCCAGACATAGAAGAACTTACCGGGGTGATCCGGGATCTCGAACCCGAAGTAGGGCGCATCGCGTGAGATGTCCCACTCCTGCAGGCCGGCGTCGAACCACTCGTCGAGCTTGTTGGCGACCTCCTTTTGGAGTCCGCCGCCGCGCGTCCACTGCTTGAGCATCTCCTCGAAGTCACTAAGACGGAAAAAGTAGTGGTCCGACTCGCGCTGCTCGGGCACCGCACCGGAGACCGCTGAACGCGGATTCTTCAGCTCGGCCGGCGAGTAGCTGGCACCACAAGCCTCGCAGTTGTCGCCATACTGATCTGCCGCACCGCACTTGGGGCATTCGCCCTTGATGAAGCGATCCGGCAGGAACATCTGCTCGACCGGATCATAGGCCTGGGTGATCATCCGCTTCGAGATGTGTCCCTTGTCGCGGTTGCGGCTGTAGATCAGCTCTGAAAAGTACCGGTTCTCCTCGGAATGCGTGGAGTGGTAGTTGTCGAAACCGACGCGAAAGGCCGCAAAGTCCGCCTGATGCTCCTCCGCAACGCGCGCGATCAACTCCTCCGGAGAGATCCCTTCCTGGCGCGCCCGCAGCATGATCGGCGTCCCGTGCGCATCATCAGCGCATACGTACCAGCAATTCTGCCCCCGCATCTTCTGAAACCGCGCCCAGATGTCTGTCTGGATGTACTCGACGAGGTGACCGATGTGGATGGGGCCGTTGGCGTAGGGGAGGGCGCTGGTGATGAGAATGTTGCGAGCTTGCGTCATTGGATTGTCTATCCAGGGCGGAAAAATCTTCGAAGTATCTCATGAGAGCAAAACTGTGGGCTATCGCTGACCCAAGAAAGCTCACCACCTATCGGTTTTATGTAGCCAGGGCTTCCAGCCCTGGCAAACCAGGCCAGGATGGCCTGGCTACGCAGGCTTGGAGCGGCTGTTCCGGTTGATTTCGGGAAACCGATAGGTGTTGAGCCCAGGAAATGGCCCTTATTAGCGGCGAGTTCAAAGCCTTGTTTGGGCGTGGCTTTGCGGTTTTCTGTCCTTCGTGTATCACGCAAAATGCTGATTTAGAAGAAGTCACTGCTCAATGCGCTTTGCCGGGGTCGATGATCGTTTCGGCCAGTCGTCTTCCGTAGGGTGGACAAGCGCAGCGCAGTCCACCAACGCCGACGCGGGATTCGGTGGACTTCGCTCTCGCTCGTCCACCCTACCGGCTGCACAATGCGCCTTGCCAGACATCAGGCTGGACCCTGGAGTCAGCCCAAGCGTCGGATCTAGGGTGAATGCCTCTGTGACTTTGGTGCGAAGTGCTGCACGGGGCTTCAGTCGTGACGAAGGATCCGGGCTGTGAAGGTCACAAAAAGTGCACGCAACCAATTCCGCGCTTCCGCAGCCAGGAAGGCGTCAATCTCTGGCATTCGCCGCCCGCGCATCAAGCACTGGTTTCGCTGAGTTGGCAGTCGGCGGGCGGGGTCTTTTTCGGCCATCGGGTCTAGGGGTTCGGCGAAAGCGCCTGGGGAATAGCAAGAGAAGTGCCGTACAATCGTGACATTCAAGGATTCCCCGAGAGAGGCACCCGATGGCAAAACCCAATTACGCGTTCGAGAAGCGCCAGCGAGATCTGGCAAAAAAGGCTAAGAAAGAGGAAAAGCGCCAGCGCAAGGTAGGCTCGCGGGAAAATCCAGAAGCGAAGGACAGTCCAGAACCAACTGTGCCACCGCCGGCCGATACAGACACCCCTTCCTGAACCCGGCCGCGATCGGCGGTAGGGGCTTGGGCTCAAGAGATCTTGCCTCGGTCTAGCGCCGTCGACTGCTCGGCCGACTCCCGGCATGAACCTTTCCGGCCCCCGGCGACCCTTGATGAGGCCCGCCGGATGCGGGATCGGGACGCTGGGGTGACCGCTATCGACTGCGCCGTTTCGGCAGGTGTAGCCTCAAAGAAGCGTCAACCGAAAAGGGCGTTGATCATGGCATCGCCCACTCGGTTGAATGGGCATCGCGCCTCCGTCAGGCAGTGCGAGGTGGGAGCGGCGCCCCGCCGCGATCGGGCGGCCGCTCCCACGGCGGTCAGGCGTGTTCGCCGGGGCGCCTCACCGGCTCCTTCATGGTCACCAGCTCCTCTGCGCTGCAGGGGTGGATGGCGACGGTGGCATCCAAATCGGCCTTGGTCGCGCCCATCTTCAGGGCGACGGCGAAGCCTTGGAGCATCTCGTCGACACCGTCGCCAATGAGGTGAATGCCGACGACGCGCTCCTCTGGGCCGGTGCAGACGAGCTTCATCGCCGTCTTGGGGCCGTGCGCGTTGAGCGCATAGCGCATCGGGGTGAAGCTGGTCTCGTAGACGGTCAGGGTGTCGCCGTAGCGCTCGCGGGCCTCTGGCTCCGTCAGTCCGACCTTGCCGACGGGCGGGTGGGCGAAGACGACGGTCGGGATGTCGGCATAGTCCAGCTTCGACTCCGGCTTGTCGTTGAAGAGGCGCTCGGCCAGCCGGCGTCCGGCGGCGATGGCGACCGGCGTCAGCGGGTCGCGTCCGGTGATGTCGCCGAGTGCGTAGACCCCCTCGACATTGGTGCGCTGATAGGCGTCCGTTGGGATGATGCCGTTGCCCTGCACCTCGACGCCCGCCGCCTCGAGATTGAGATCACGGGTGTTCGGTGCGCGCCCCACGGCCCAGATGACTTGATCGAATCCGCTCAGGCGTTGTCCATCGCTGGCGGCCATGGTGAGCCCGGACGACTCGCGCTCCAGGCTGGCGACCTCGAACTCCAAGTGTACCTGGATGCCCGCAGCCTCCATGTTCTCCCTGAGCGTGTCGCTGACCAAGGGGTCGAATTGCCACAGCACGCGGTCTTCAAGGGCGACGGTGGTGACCTCGGTTCCGAAGGATCTCAGGACGCCCGCCAGCTCCACGCCGATGTAGCCCCCGCCGATGATGGCGACGCGCTTGGGCTGTTTTTCCAGCGCGAAGAAGCCGTCCGAAGTGATGCCTAGCTCGTGGCCGGGCATGCGGGGCACGATAGGGCGGCCGCCGGTAGCGATCACGATATGAGCGGCGCTGTAGTGCTGATCCCCGACGGCGATGGTCTGTGCGTCTACGAAACGGGCGAAGCCGTCGATGCGGGTGATGCCGAGCCGGTCGGCATAGCCGTCCCAGTAGGTGTTGATATTGGCGACATAGCGGTTGCGGCCCGCGACCAGCTTCTCCCAGTCGAGCCCTTCGGAGCTGGCGCGCACGCCGAAATCCGGTGCGTCCGTGATCGCGTCCGCGAGGTGGGCGGCATACCACATGACCTTCTTCGGCACGCAGCCGGCGTTGACGCAGGTTCCGCCCAGCTTGGCGCCCTCGACGATGGCGACGCGTTGGCCGAACTGGGCCGCCTTCTCGGCCACGGCCAGGCCGCCGCTGCCGCCACCGATGGCAATCAAGTCGAAATGCTGACTCATGTTGCTCAACCTCTCAATTGTTCCGAATCGCAGGTGAATCCGCTGCTATCCCCGGCGGATCATGCTCGCGCGGGCGGTCTCGACCCTAGGGTATTCCAGCCTCGGCTCGCATGCCTCAAGCGAAAGCGCCCTCCGCCCTGGATCAGGGGGAGGGCGCCAATTTCAAAGATCGACGGATCGATCGGCGATTAACGCGCGGCCAGCCAGGCCTCGACCGCCTCGGATCCACCGATGAGATCGCCATTGACGAAGACCTGGGGGACGGAGTTCGCATTGGTCATGGCGCGCAGCCCCTGCTCCGTATAGTCCTTGTTGAGGACAAGCTCCTCGAAGTCGATGCCGGCGTTGCTCAGTGCTTCTTTCGCCTTGGCGCAGAAGGGACAACCATCGCGGCTCATGACAGCGACGTCCATCGGCTTCGGCGCTTGCGGCGCGATGTAGGCGAGCATGGTATCCGCGTCGGAGACCTCATAGGGGTCGCCTTCGACGTCGGGCTCGATGAACATCTTCTCGACCACGCCGTCTTTCACCAGCATGGAGTAGCGCCAAGAGCGCTTGCCGAATCCGAGCGCGTCCTTATCGACCAGCATGCCCATGCCAGCGGTGAAGTCACCGTTGCCGTCTGGGATGAAGGTGACGTTGTCCGCGTCTTGCGACTGCTTCCACTCGTTCATGACGAAGGTGTCGTTGACGGAGACACAGACGACCTCATCGACACCATGCTCCTTGAACAGGGGCGTGAGCTGGTTGTAGCGCGGCACGTGCGAGGAAGAACAGGTCGGTGTGAAGGCGCCCGGCAGCGAGAAGACGACGACGGTCTTGCCGGCGAAGATCTCATCTGTGGTGACATCGACCCACTCGTGCCCCTTGCGGGTGTGGAAGGTGACCTTGGGAACACGGCTTCCAGTGCGATCTTCAAACATATTCAAACTCCTTAAGCTGAAGGTTGTGGTTGATTGTTGTGGTGCGACGATGGTGTTTGGTGTCTTGGCTTGCCGCTCGTTGCGTCTTGCTTGGGACTAAGATTAGGGCGGGATAGCTCATCTGTGAAATGGATTGTTAATATCACGGTGATAGCTGTCAACGATCGTTTCTCGCTGCGCTAATCTGCCACGCCAGGTGTGGCCTTTGTGCGGCGAATCAAGCTTGGCTGAAGCGGCAGACGATTCCGTCAAGGGCGGAGATCCGATCGGGCAGGGCGCGAGCGCCGATACGCGGGGCTCAGTTGAAGCTGTGGCGCTCGCGCTTCTATATTAGCGACTATTGATTTAGGTCAACGTCATTTGCCGACTTCCAGCCTAACTTCTGTCTGCGGTCGCTGCTCCGAGTGAGCGTGACAGCATCTTGCGGAGCGGTCTTCCATGATCCGAACTCGAGATCAGTTGAGCTGCATAAAGTTCAGTTGAGCTGCAAAGAACGCGAAGCCTACGAAGGGTCTCAATCTTGATCTTCCGGCACCAGGGCTCACCCGCACTGAGTATGAAAGAGTCCGCGCGGACCCCGCCTTTGTTGTTCTTAGTCTCCATTGTGCCTTGCGGTTCCAGCTGCCGGACTTCGGGTGATGACTGCAACGGACCTGCGGTGGCGGTCGGCGCCCTGAGCGCGTCGATCTCGCGGAAGCATCGGAAGATGGGTGCTCCGATTTGGAGCGGACGCCGAGCCTGAACTCGTGGTGTTCGCATCGCCTTGAGACAGTCTAAAGCGAGGAACGAGAAAATGACGATGAAGCCGCTTTTACTGGCCGCTACCATTGCCGGTGTCTCGACGCTTGGCGCCATGCCTGCCAACGCCTTCTGGGGCTGGGGACCCTTCGACTGGTTCAGTCCTTGGGGTGGCGGACCCTGGGGTGGTGGACCTTGGGGTGGTGGACCTTGGGGCGGGCCTTGGTCCGGCTATGGTCCCTACGGCGGCTATGGCGTGCCTTACTACGGCTGGGGTGGCCCGGTCTATGGCTATCCTGGGCTCGCCTATCCGGGCTATGGCTATCCCGCGTATGGCTATCCCGCGTATGGCTACCCAGCCGTGACGACGCCGCAAAGCGCGACCTCCTCAAAGTAGGTCCAGGACGCGCGGATCCACCGCGTTGTGCTGCTCGGGGCAAGGATGCCCCGCCATCCTCGATGTCCCAAACCCATCTTTGAGTCCTGCTCAGCGTCTTGACCCGGCTTGACGCTCGGAGGCGGAGACCAGGCGGCCTCGTCCTGCCGTTTGATCGCCGGCGTTGGCTCTCTGTCGCTCTGCCCGCAAGGCTTTGCCTGCCGCGCATGCATGGGCTCGCGCTCGAACGCGCGGGTATTTCACCGCTGCTCCCGCAACTTGCTATCATCTCCCGTCTGATTTGCGGCCTCTCGTAGCCAGGCGAAGGCGAGCCGTTGCTTGCCAACTAGGAGCCTGTCCGACTTGGGGGGATCGAAGCGAGGAAGTGCGAGAGCGAGGCCATTTCGTTCCGGTTTTGAGGCGCATAGTGGTTCTATGTAACGAAAAAGCGGGGCGAAAGGGACCCTTCTCCCGATTCCGCAGCCGATTCATCCTAAGTCGGACAGGCTCCTAGAATCCTTGAGGGCGCAAAATGCTTGCAGATGAGTCAAATTTCGATGAAGCGTCCGACCATCCAAGGCCGATGGCATGACTCGTCGGTCTGAGGCGAAGCCTCGCTAGAGACTTGGAGACAGGATATGCGTTTGTTGGTGGGTGACATCGGTGGAACCAAGACAGCACTGGGTGTCGCGGACACGGACGGTGAACACGTCGATCTCTCCGGGCTCAGGCGCTACCCCAGCGCTTCCTTCGCGACCTTTGATCAGATCGTCCAGCACTATCTGAACGAAACCGGGTTCAGCTGCCGTTTCGCCGCCTTCGCGGTGGCTGGTCCCGTACAGGACCGGCGCTCCGAGACCACGAATCTTCCTTGGGCCTTGGATGCGGATGCCCTGGAGCACAGCTTTGACTTTGCTGGGGTGGAACTGCTCAACGATCTCGAGGCCGTCGCCTGGGGAATTGCGGTGCTCGAGAAGCAGGACCTGGCCGAGATACACCCTGGCGATGCCTTGAATCAGGGGAATGCCTGCGTGGTCGCCGCTGGTACCGGGCTCGGTCAGGCCGGGCTGTTTTGGGACGGCTTCTATCACCATGCCTTCGCGACCGAGGGCGGGCACTCGGACTTCGCGCCGGTCGACGATCTGGAGTTCGCCCTGCTGACACACCTGAAGCGGCGCTATGGTCGCGTTAGCTGGGAGCGCCTGGTTTCCGGTCCTGGCATCGCAAACATCTATGAGTTTCTGCTGCTGCGTCACGGGGCTAGCCAGCCAGCCTGGATTCGCAAGGCGATCGAGGAGGGTGGGGATACGGCGGCCGCTGTGGCTCAGGCCGCGGTCGATGGGCGCTGCTCGCTCTGCGCCGAGGCCATGGATCTCTTCATGCGATTCTACGGGCGGGAAGCGGGCAATGTGGCGCTCAAGCACATGGCGCTCGGCGGTGTCTATCTGGGTGGCGGGATCGCACTCAAGAATCTCGCGCTGTTGCGCAAGGGGAGTTTCCTCGAAGGCTTTTTCGATAAGGGTCGCATGGGCTCGCTTATGCGTCGCATGCCGGTCAGGGTGATTCTCCAGCCCCATACGCCGCTGTTCGGTGCGGCACGTTTCACAACGTCGCAGTAGCTGCTCGAAGAGACCCTGGCTTGCTCAAGTGACCTACTCCCTTCATCGGTCAAGGCGTGCTGGCATGCGCTATCCTGACCTCTCAGCTCTGCGCGCTTGCGAACGCGGGAGTCGGACGGGCTTCGCCGCTGTCCAGGGCGCTCATGTCGGTCGCGGCTTGGTTGGCCCCAAGTTAGACTGGAGCGACGGTATGACCTCAGCCAGGATGTCAGCGTGACATATGGATCCTTCGTTGGTGAACAGGCCAATAACAAACCCGTCCCCTCAGGTTCGGACCTCGCCCGCAGTCATCGGACCGGATGGCAGCTCCTGCTTTTTATCGGCGCGGCCCTGGTCGCTTCCCCAGCCCTGGCGCTCAAGCTCGATGTCCGCGTGCAGGGCCTTCAGGGCGCGCAGGAGGCCAACGTCCTGGCGCTCCTGGATATCTACCGAGAGCGCGATGACGCAGCCTTGACGCCGTCGCGTGTCTTGGCATTGCATCGCGTCGCGCCTGATGAGATCCGCGACGCCCTGGCGCCCTTCGGGCTTTACAGGGTTGAGGTCAAGGACGATCTTCAGGAGCCTCCAGGCGAAGAAGGCACCTGGACCGCGACCTATCGCGTCACGCCTGGTGAGCCGGTCAAGGTGGCAAGCGTCGATTATCAGGTGACGGGCGAAGGCGCGGAAGATCCGACGTTTCCCAAGACCTTCCCCATGAAGGTCGGGGACGTGCTGCTGCACTCGAGCTACGAAAAGGCCAAGTCCGACATCCGTTATGCCGCCTCTTCCGAAGGCTTTCTGGACTACGAGCTGACCCGGCATCAGGTGTTGATCGACCCCGTGGCCTATGATGCGCACATCGTCTTCCACATCGAGACAGGCCCGCAGTACCGTATCGGCAAGGTGACTTTCCAGCAGGATCTGCTCGACGAGGACTTCTTGCAGGGCTATGTGAAGGTCAAGTCCGGTGACGTCTATGATCCCGACCGACTCATGGCACTGCAGGGCCGGCTGCTGGGAAGCGAGTATTACAAGGATGTCGAGATCATTCCCGACAAGGACGCGGCCGGGCCGGACCATGAGGTGCCGATCGAGGTCATCGCCAAGCGCAACATGGCGAACCAGTATCGCATTGGTCTCGGCTATGCGACGAACGTCGGCCCGCGTCTGACGCTGGACTATCGGCGGCGCTACCTGAATCGCTGGGGCCACAAGCTGCGCTCCGAGCTGAGTCTGGCGCCAGCGCTCTCCTCGCTGGAGATTGACTATCGCATTCCGATCCGGGATCCAACGCGCGAGTACATCATCATCAAGCCGACTTCCTCGAGATACGACACGACGACCCGCAAAGGCTGGGTCAATGCGTTGCAGGCGGCGCACTCCACGGTCACGCCGGGTGGCTGGCGCCGCAACATCGGTATCGACTACCTCTACGACGACCTCGAGACCAGCGCGGATTCGCTCGGCGCGACCAACGAGCTCGTCCCGAACATCTCCTGGTCCAAGACGGTCGCCGATGACCCCATCAACACCAACAATGGATACCGACTCAAGTACAGCCTCCTGGGCACAGTCCAGGGGCTTGTTTCCGAGGTGTCCTACCTGAGCGGTCAGGTCCAATTCAAATGGGTCAAGCGACTCAGCGAGAACTATCGCTTCATCACCCGAACCGATCTTGGCGCGACCTGGGCAGAGAGTGTCGACGACCTGCCCGCGAGTCGTCGCTTCTACACCGGCGGCGATAACTCCATTCGCGGTTGGGGCTTCGATGTCCTGGGCCCCAACGAACCGGTGACCGATGACACGGTTGGCGGCCGTTATCTCGCGGTCGGCAGCCTGGAGCTGGAGCGGCGCATCAAGGGGCCCTGGAGCGCCGCAGTCTTCACGGATTTCGGCAACGCCTTCGATCCAGAGTATGAGCAGAAATTCGAGCAGAGCGTTGGTGTCGGTCTGCGCTGGGCCTCGCCCATTGGTCCGGTGCGTATCGATGTGGCCTTCGCGCTCACCAAGGACGATGGCGACTATGAGGGGCTTCCACCGGCCAGGCTACATGTCGTGATTGGACCGGATCTATGAGCGAAACCACTGAGTCCCCTACCGAGGAGCGACCGGATTCACCGTCAGAGGCCGAAGCCAGCCCGCGGCCGAAGAAAGCGCTTGGCTGGCGCCTCCTGCGCTGGCTGGGTGTGACCATCCTGGCGCTATTGATCTTGGTGTTTGGCGTGCTCTTCTACTTTCTCGGCACCGAGCAGGGGCTGCGCACCGCCCTTTCGCTGGCCGATCGGGCGGCGCCTGGTCTGATGAAGATCCAGGTCGCCGAGGGTCGCGTTCTCGGCCGGCTGCACTTGGAGGGTTTCGAGCTGCATCTGCCGACGACGCAGGTCGCTGTCGGTGGTTTCGATCTCGACTGGTCGCCCGCAGCCCTCTTTCGGGGCGTGGTCGCCGTGGAGCAGCTCGCGGCACGGGATATCGAGGTGACGCTGGGGCCTGCTGCGCAAAAGGATGAGGAGCCCTTCGTCTTGCCCAACATCGCCATCCCCATTCGATTCGACCTTCAGCAGGCGTCGGTCGATCGGCTGCGGATCTTCCAGCAAGGCGCAGAGGCGCCCATGTTCGTCCTGGAGCACGCTGGTTTGAGCGCGGCCTTGGAAGGCAGCGAACTCCAGCTTTCCGCCTTGGAGGTCTTGCTGGAGCAGCCGCAGCTTGCCGCGAATGCGCAGGGCCAGGCGCGGCTGAGCGACGACTATCCGCTCGGGTTGGACCTACAGTGGACCTTCGATTTGCCGCCAGACGCCCGTCTCAAGGGCGAGGGGCAGCTGGGCGGCGATCTCAAGCGACTGACCCTGACGCACCAGGTGCGCGGCTCGGCGGACGTGGATGTCGACGCCGAGGTCACGAACGTTCTCGAACGGCCGGCCTGGACGGGGTCGGTCAAGGTCCTCAAGGTCGTTCTGCCCGACTTCAAGCCGGATCTCCCCGCCGTGGAGACCAGCGCCGAACTCAAGACCAGCGGCAGCCTGGACGCAGCGACCCTGTCTGGAACGCTGGACGCGCGCGCCCCGGATCTCCCGGATTTCGGTCATCTCGCCCTCGTCCTCGACCTGTTATGGCAGGAGCAGCGCCTCAGCATCCGCAAGCTGGAGATGACCGAGCAGGTTTCGCAGGCCGCACTCGATGCACAGGGTGAGCTGGATCTGAATCCCACGCCAGGCCGGTTCGCCTTCCAGGGTGAGTGGAAGCGGCTGCGCTGGCCGTTGAGCGGAGATGTCCTGGCCGAGTCTGCCGAGGGCAAGGTCGACGCCTCTGGCACCTTTGAGGACTTTGCTTATTCGCTCGATGCCTTGGCTGCCGGCCCGAGCTTTCCGAGCGCCAAGATCGCCGTGGAAGGGCAGGGCACGGCGCAGAGCACCAAGCTCGAGCAGCTCAAGATCGACACGCTGGAAGGCGTCGTCGAGGGCGCGGGGAGTCTGGCTTGGGCGCCCGAGCTGAAGTGGGACTTCCAGCTGCGCGGCAACGACCTCAACCCCGGCAGCTTTGTCGCGGGGCTGGATGATCGGGTCGCGCTCAATCTACAAACAGCGGGCAGCCTAGAGCAATTCGACTACGACCTGATCACCACGACCTCGGGTCCCGGTCTGCCTCCGGCCAGTCTGACCTTGGTCGGCGACGGCGACCTCAAGCAAACGCGCGTCGAGACCCTGCGCCTGGATATCCTCGAGGGGCGTATCCAAGGCCAGGCCAAGGTTGATCTGGATCCGCAGATCGGCTGGGACGCTGAACTCAGCATCGCGGGCGTCAATCCCGGCAGTTATGCGCCTGAATGGCCCGGACGCATCGACGGGAAGGTCAGGACCCAAGGTCTGCTCCAGGAGGGCGGTCCGAGCCTCGTTGCCGTCATCGAGCAGATCCAGGGAAGGCTGCGGGGCTATCCGATCGGTGCCAAGGGCAAGATTTCTATCGAAGGCAAGACGACGCGCATCGAGGGCCTAGCGGCCGAATCCGGTCCGAGCAAGCTCCGGGTCGACGGCACCGTCGCCGATGCCTTGGACCTCGACTTCGCCCTGATCTCACCGGATCTCGCGAGCGTCTTGCCGCAGGCCACGGGGAGCATCGACGTTCAGGGTAAGGTGCGCGGCGCGCTGGATGCCCCGGATGTCGAGCTGGACTTGAGCCTTGAGGGTGTGGCCCTGGCCGGGAATGGGATCGCTAGTCTGACGGGAGACGCGGAAGTTGGGCTGGGCACGGACGGACGCTTCGCCGTGCGGCTCGAGGGTAAGGATTTGAGTGCGGGCGGCCTGCAATGGGACAGTGTCGCGATCCGCGGCGATGGTGCGCTGCCCGATCACCAGCTTTCCGTCGCCCTGAACGGCGAGCAACTCTCCGCCAAGCTCGCGCTCTCAGGGGGGCTCAAGGACGGCGGTGCCTACAATGGTCAGCTCACGACCCTGGATCTGAGCACGCCCGAGTTCGGCGCCTGGGCGCTGCAGCGTGCCATGCCGATCAGCTTTGAGCCGCCCAAGATTGCAGCGGGGCCGCTGTGCCTGCGGCATGCCGGCGGCTCGGGCGGTTGTCTTGACTTCACGCAGCCGCAATCCGGGCAATGGACCGCGGGCGTGGATCTGGACAAGCTGGATTTTGCGCTGCTCGAAGGGCTCTTGCCGGAGAAGCTTACGGCGGATGGCTTGGCGCGTGTGAAGGGCCGCTTTACGGCCAAGGGGCCAACGCTGACCGGGACTGCTGTCGCCGAGATCCCCGCAGGCGTGGTGAGCGTCGACATCGGCAAGGGCAAGCGCCAGAAACTGGACTTCTCGACCACGCGGCTCAGCGTCGATGCTGGTGGGAGCGGATTGTCCGCCAAGCTGGGTCTGCCGCTCAAAGAGATCGGCGAGGTGAACGGCGCGCTGAGCCTGCCGGGCTGGCGTCTCGATGATCCGGCTCGTCCGGGGCAGTCCTTGCGCGGAGGACTGATGGCCAAGGTCCAGAACCTCTCGCTCATCGCCGATATGGCCCCTGAGCTGAACGGACTGAGCGGCGGGATCGATGCCGATCTGACATTGGGCGGAACCCTCGCCCAGCCGGGCGTGAAGGGGCTCGCCGAGATCAAGGGCATTGGTTTCGAGGTTCCCTTGATTGGCCTGCGGGTGAAAGACCTCAGCCTGACCGCGCGGGCGCCGACCTTGGACCAGCTCAGCATCGAAGGCGGCGGCCTTATTGGCGGCGGACGTCTCAACATCACAGGCGCCGGAGGTTTGCGAGGGAGTGACTATACGGCCGAGATCAAGATCCAGGGCGATAAACTCAAGGTGGCCGACACCAAGGAATACTTCGCCCTGATCTCGCCGAAGATCGACATCCAAGCCGGGACCAAGGGGGCTGCGATTCGCGGCGAGGTGCGCATCCCGGAGGCGCGGATTCGGCCCCGCTCGGTCCCTGCCGGCACGGTCTCGCCCTCGCCCGACGTGACTTTGGAGGCGAAGGAGCCAGCGCCGCCTTACCCGCTCTCGATCGATCTCAGTGTCGTCATGGGAAATGAGGTCACCATCGACGCCTTCGGTGTGCGTGGCCGCTTGGCTGGTAATTTGACCATCTTGCAGGCGCCCGGCAAGGACATGCTCGGTGACGGCCAGCTGCAGATCCAAGAGGGTGAGTACCGTATCTCAGGTGGCTTCGGGCTTGCGGCCGAGCTGGGCGCGCCGCTCAAGATCACACAGGGTCGCTTGATCTATGCCAAGAGCCCCATCGACAATCCCGGCCTCTTGCTTCAGGCAGAGCGTGACGGCGGCGATACAACAGCCGGTGTGCGTGTCCTTGGGAGCATCCGCAACCCCAAGCTCGCCTTCTTCTCCGAAAGCGATCCTGGCATGACGCAGGCCGAGATCACCAAGTACCTCGTGACGGGGATCCCACCATCAGGGAACGATCAGGCGGACAGGGCTGGCTTGTCCATGGGGACCTATGTCGCACCCAAGATCTACATGGAGTACGAGAGCGGACTCGGCGACGAGGCCAACAAAGTCAAGCTGCGCTATGACCTCTCGCGTAACATCGAGCTACAGACGGAGACAGGTGACAGCCAGGGTGCGGACATCTACTTCAAGTTCGAAAACTGATCCCGCGCTGCTGCATCCGAGGCATTGGCCGAGCTGGCTCGGCATCGGCGTCATCTTCGCCCTTGGTCGCTTGCCCTTTCCCCTGATCTGGGCGCTCGGCGGCGTTCTGGGGCGTCTGAGCTACCTCCTGGCCGGCTCGCGCCGCGTCGTCGCGCGGCGCAATCTCCAGTGCTGTCTCTCTCATCTCGGCGGCTGGGAGCGCGAGCGCATCATGATCGCGCACTTTGGCTGGCTCGGGGTTGCCGCCCTCGCGCAAGGTGTCGGCTGGGGGGCGTCGCGAGAGCGCTTGAGCCGGCTGGTGCGCATCCGCAACCGAGAGATCATCGACGCCTGCATCGCTGAAGGTCGGCCCATTATCGTCTTGGTGCCGCACTTCATCGGGCTCGAACTCGGCGGCGCGGCCTTCACCGCTCTGGTGCACTCCGGCATCTACATGTACCAGAAGATCCGCAATCCCGTCGTCGACCATCAAATTCGCCGTGCACGACAGCAATATGGCAGCCTGTCCGTCGAGCGCCAGGACGACCTGCGCGGGCTGATCCGCGAGATGAAGCAGGGCACGCCCTTCTTTTATCTGCCGGACCAGGATGGCGGGCGCCGCGGTATCTTCGTGCCCTTCTGCGGTGTGCCCACCTCGACGGTGCCCATGCTCGGGCGCTTTGCCTCCATGGCCGGTGCCGTCGTCATCCCGACCTTCGCGCGCTTTCTCCCTTGGGGGCGTGGCTTGGAGTTGATCTTCGATCCAGTGCTCGCCGACTTCCCGAGTGGGGATGCCGAGCGGGATACGGCCCGCATGAACGCGGTCATCGAAGCCCGCATCGCGAGCATGCCGGAGCAGTATTTCTGGGTGCATCGTCGCTTCAAGACCCGCCCGCCCGGAGAGCCGCCGATCTATCCGCCCAAGCGTCGGCGCCGAAAGCGGGCGAAGCCGGAGATGGGGGCGCAGGAAGGGGGACGGAGCGCCTAGGAGCCTCGCTCAATGGCGGATCCGCTACCATGTTGGCCGACAAACTGCGGGAGGCGCGTGTGCGTCGCGTCATCGAGCCCATGCTGGCCGGCACCGCCCTGGGCGAGGTGCCGATCGACGACCGCGACTACCTCATCGATCTGGGGCTGCTGCGTCGTGCCGATGGCGGCGGGCTCGTGGTGGCCAACCCTATCTACCGCGAGGTGTTGCCGCGCATGCTCGCCAGTGCCCCTCAGGACTCATTGCCGCGGATCAGTCCGAGCTGGCTCACGCCCACGGGAGACCTCGACCCCGAGGCCCTGCTCCACGCCTTCCTCGCCTTCTGGCGTCGGCATGGCGAGCCGCTGCTCGGCAGCACCTCCTATCACGAGATTGCACCGCACCTGGTGCTCATGGCCTTCCTGCAGCGGGTGGTCAACGGCGAGGGCACGCTCGAGCGCGAGTACGCCATCGGCTCCGGGCGCATGGACCTCTGCCTGCGCTACCGCAGGGTGACCCTGGGGATCGAACTCAAGGTCTGGCGTCCGAGCGCAAGCGATCCGCTACGGGAGGGGCTGGAGCAACTCGACGTCTACCTCGCCGGCCTGGGTCTGGAGCAGGGCTGGCTGGTGATCTTCGATCGCCGCCCGGATCTGGCGCCGCTGGCCGAGCGCTTGGCGAGCGGCGAGGCGATGAGTCCTGGAGGGCGTCGAGTTCGGGTGGTGCGGGCCTGATGGTGCTTGGTCGATTGCGCTCCTTTGGCGTCGCTCATCGCATCGACCAGTCTCCTAGGGTCCTTGAGGGCGCAAAATGCTTGCAGATGAGTCAAATTTCGATGCAGCGTCCGACCATCCAAGGCCGTCGGGATCGGGATCGGGATCGAACCGACGATAGCGATCCCGATTCCGATAGCGATCCCGATGGTATGACTCGTCGGTCTGAGGCGAAGCCTCGCTAGTTTACGCGCTGCGCCCCGTCCGGCTTGGTGGCTGGCCGCGTTTTCTAGGAGCCTGTCCGACTTGGGGGGATCGAAGCGAGGAAGTGGGAGAGCGAGGCCATTTCGTTCCGGTTTTGAGGCGCATAGTGGTTCTATGTAACGAAAAAGCGGGGCGAAAGGGACCGTTCTCCCGATTCCGCAGCCGATTCATCCTAAGTCGGACAGGCTCCTAGGATGAAGCTCAAGCTAGGAAAGCGTCCATCAACAACTTCCACCCTTTCGCAAAGGGGGGCTAGGGGGGGATTTCGGGCGGCATCGCTCGCATCGGGAAACAATTGATGGACACTTGCTAGGATGAAGCGCAAGAGCCTTTGAGGAATGCTGTGTGGTGGAAAAAGAGCCTGATCATCGTTTGAGCCCTAATCATCCCCTGAACCCTGATCGCCCCCTCAACGAGGTGCCGCGAATCGGTCGCTTGCGCGATTGGCTCCTTGGGGGCGGGTTGCTCGCGGCCTTGATCCTGGCGGTTCATCATCAAGTTGGCTGGGGGGCTCTGCTCTCGCCCTGGCTGGCACTCTCGCCTTGGCTCCTTGCCTGGCTGTTTCTGCTCTCGGCGCTGAGCTATGCGCTTCGCGCTTTCCGCGTCTACGACTATTTTCGTCCCAGGTTCGCCGGTCGCCTGCTGATCGTGCTGCGTCTGTCGGTGCTGCACAATACCGCCAACAATCTCTTGCCGATGCGCGCCGGGGAGATGGTCTTTCCTTGGTTGATGCGGCGCTATTTCGGCCAGGGTTTCCTCGACTCGACGGCCGCTCTGATGTGGATTCGTGTACTGGATCTGCATTTCCTGGTGCTGGTCGCGCTGCTCGTGCTGAATCTGACCCATCCGTCCTGGCTGTGGTGGGCGGCGGCCGGACTCTGGCTCGCCGGACTCTCGCTGATGGGGTTCGCCAGGTCTTTGGGGGCGTCACATTGGCTCGCGGGCTCCGGACGACTGCGCGTGCTGGCGCAGCGAATCCTGTCGGCCGCGCCCCGCGATGGCTGGCTGGTGGCGCGGGTTTACCTCTGGACGGCCCTGATTTGGGCGCTGAAGCTCGCCGCCTTCAGCAGTGTGCTCAAGTTCTTCTTGCCGCTCGACTTGGGACGCCTCCTGGCCGGCGTGCTCGGTGCCGAGCTGTCCAGCGTGCTGCCCTTTCATGGTATCGCTGGGAGTGGTAGCTATGAACTCGCTGCCGTGGCCGCGCTCTTGCCCTTCGGGGTCGATCCGGAGCTTGCGCTCGCCGGCGCGGTCAATCTGCATCTCTTCCTGCTCGGTGTGACCCTCATCCTGGGTGGACTTGCCTTGCTGCTGCCCAAGCGCGGCAGGCGTATTCGCGTGGGCAACGCCTGAGGAGGTGCGTCTGAGCCTGCATTGAGCGGCCAGCACTTGCGTTGGCTGTCGATGCATTCCGGATGGCTGCAGCGAATGCGGCCTTTGGACGTGAGAGCCTCGATTAGACCTGAGAGCCTTGATGTGTTCGTCTCGAGAATCTTTCGGATTGTCGCGACTTGGTGGCAGTCATGTCCTGCGCAGGGGAATAACCGAGTGTATTTGTCGAAGCTAAGCTTTGATAAAAACTATTGATGGTTTCGCAAGAATACCTATATCCTGGCGCGCTTCGTAAAAGGCGCATGTTGTCGATGCTCATGATCCCTCGGGATCCTCTGTATCTTCATCGCGACAATCGCGGGCCCGGCCTGGTTTGCGCGCACTGAGCTGGCAGCTTCAGCTCTGCGTTGGCCGAGCGGACGCGGTTCATCAAAGGTCCGAGAATGCATACATCCAGACCCGTCTTCCTGAACTTGTGGCACATCAAGCTGCCGCTGCCAGGGCTTGTTTCCATCCTGCACCGCATCAGCGGTGTGCTCATGGTCTTGTCCATTCCTGTCGCCGCCATCCTGTTCCATCAGGCACTATCCGGCCCGGAGGGATTCGCCGCCACGGCCGCCTTTTTGGACTCCTGGCTGATCCAACTGCCGCTGCTGCTGCTGACCTGGAGTCTGCTTCATCACCTGCTGGCCGGCATCCGCCATCTGGGTCTGGATATCGGCGTTGGCTTGGATCGACCGGTCGCGCGAAAGACTGCCTGGGTCGTTCTGATCGGCGCACCCGTTCTTCTGGTTGTCGTCCTGGCCTTGGGAGGGTGAAGGAATGAGTCGTCAAGCCTCGGGGCTCATGGCCTGGCTGTTGCAGCGCGCGACTGCCGTCTATCTCGCGTTTTTTTCCACTTATCTCGTGCTGTATTGGATATTCAACCCACCCGCCAGTCATGCTGATTTGGTGACTTGGGTGACCCACCCGGCCGTGGCCATGGGGCTCATCCTCTTCGTGCCTGTGGTCCTGGCCCATGCTTGGGTCGGCAGCCGCGATGTGCTCGTCGACTATGTGCATGTCCTCGGGCTGCGTGTCGGCCTGATGTTGCTGTTCGGATTCGTTTTCCTCGCCTCGGGTCTCTGGGCCCTCAAGGCGATCATCACCGCTGGGATCGGAGGCTAGATCGCGGATGAGTCTTCCAACACGCCATTTCGACGCCCTGATCATCGGTGCCGGCGGGGCCGGACTGAATGCGGCGCTGCAGCTTGCGAGCGCCGATCTGCGGGTCGCCGTGGTCTCCAAGGTCTTTCCAACGCGCTCTCACACGGTCGCTGCCCAGGGCGGTGTAAATGCGGCGCTCGCCAACGTGCTGCCCGACTCCTGGCACTGGCACATGTTCGACACCGTCAAGGGATCCGACTATCTCGGCGACCAAGATGCCATCGAGTTCATGTGCCGCGAGGCCATCCCGACGGTCTATGAACTGGAGCATGCCGGCGTGCCCTTTTCGCGGCTCGATAACGGCAAGATCTACCAGCGTGCCTTTGGCGGCCAGAGCCAGAACTTCGGCGGCGATCAGGCCGCGCGCACCTGTGCAGCGGCCGACCGCACGGGCCACGCCATTCTCCATACGCTCTATCAGCAGAACATCCGCGCGCGGACGCACTTCTTCGACGAGTTCTTCGCCGTCGATCTCGTTCGTGACGCCGACGGCATTTGCTGCGGTGCCTTAGTGCTCGAGATCGAAACGGGCGAGCCGCTCTTGATCGAGGCTAAGGCGACCCTGCTTGCGACCGGCGGCTTCGGGCAGGTTTTCCGCACCACCTCCAACGCACACATCAATACCGGCGACGGCACGGCCATGGCGTTGCGCGCGGGCATTCCGCTGATGGACATGGAGTTCTTCCAGTTCCATCCGACCGGTATTGCCGGTAAGGGGATGCTCATTACCGAGGGCACGCGCGGCGAGGGCGGCTATCTGATCAACAAGGATGGTGAACGTTTCATGGAGCGCTACGCCCCGCGTGCGAAGGACTTGGCGAGCCGCGATGTCGTCTCCCGCGCCATCGTGACCGAGGTCAAGGAAGGACGCGGCTGCGGCGCGCGTGGCGATTACGTCATGCTCAAGCTCGACCATCTTGGCGAGTCGGTCATCTCCAAGCGTCTGCCAGGCATTCGCGAATCGAGCAAGATCTTCGCGGGTGTCGATCCGGTCATCGAGCCGATTCCGGTCTTCCCGACCGCACACTACGCCATGGGCGGTATCCCGACCGACCGCTTCGGGCGTGTCGCCATGCCGGCCGGCAAGGGCTCCGAAGAGGTCGTGGTCGGACTCTATGCGGCGGGCGAGTGTGCCTGCGCCTCGGTCCATGGCGCCAACCGACTCGGCGGCAACTCCTTGCTGGACATCCTGGTCTTTGGGCGCCTCGCCGGCAAGGACATCATCGACTTCGTGCGCGAGAATCCCTACCGCCGCGCGGCCGATTCGGCGAGCCTCGACAAGGCCATGTCACGACTCGGCCGCTGGGATCAGAAGGGCGATGGCATCTCGGTTCAGGAGATGCGTGCCGAGCTGCGCAAGTGCATGGAGGACCATGCCGGCGTGTTCAGAACCGAGGAGATCATGCAGGAGGGCTATCAAAAGCTCTGCCAGTTGCGCGAGCGCATGCCCGATGTGCGTCTGAGCGACCACTCCAAGGTCTTCAATACGGCCCGCGTCGAGGCGCTGGAGCTGGAGAACATGATGGACGTCGGCATGTCGATCGCCGTGTCCGCGCTGCACCGCCAGGAAAGCCGCGGTGCCCATTCGCGGCCGGACTATCCTGAGCGCGACGATCAGGCCTGGCTCAAGCACAGTCTCTACTCCATGGATGGCGACCGCATGGACTATAAACCCGTGCGGACCAAGCCCCTGACAGTGGAGTCCTTCCCGCCGAAAGAGCGTGTGTACTAATGAAGATCAGTGTTTACCGCTTCAATCCGGATACGGACAAGAAGCCGCGGATGCAGGATTACGAGATCGAGACCTTTCAGGGCATGATGCTGCGTGACGCCCTGCTCGAGGTGAAGAAGCAGGACGAGTCCTTTAGCTTCCGCCACTCCTGCGGCGAGGGCGTTTGCGGCTCCGATGCCGTCAACGCCAACGGGCGCAATGTGCTCGCCTGTGTCACGTCCATCACGGAGCTGAAGCAGCCGATCGTGGTGCGTCCGCTGCCGGGCCGTCCGGTGATCCGCGACCTGGTCGTGGACATGACCCAGTTCTACGAGCAGTACCGCGCGGTCAAGCCCTACCTGGTGCGCAAGGATCCCTTGCCGGAGCAGGAACTCCTGCAATCGCCCGCCGACCGCGACAAGCTGGACGGGCTCTACGAGTGCATCCTGTGCGGCTGTTGCTCCACGGCCTGTCCCTCCTTCTGGTGGAACCCGGATAAGTTCCATGGTCCCGCCGCGCTCTTGCAGTCCTGGCGTTTCCTGGCCGATACCCGCGACCAGGCGACCGAGGAGCGCCTGGACGCCTTGGAAGGCCCCTACAAGCTGTTCAGATGCCATAGCATCATGAACTGTGTCGAGGTCTGTCCCAAAGGGCTCAACCCGACCCGAGCCGTCGGCCACATCAAGGAGTTGATGCTGGACAAGGGGCTCTGAGTGAGCCTGTCATCGGCCGACGAGCAGGAGCAGCTCCGGCGTCTGCGCTGGCAGTGCCGGCGCGGGATGCTGGAGCTGGACCATCTGCTTAGCCGTTTTCTCGAGCTTGGCTATGCCGATCTGAGTGCGTCCGATCGCGTGCTCTTCGTGGCACTGCTTCGCGAGCAGGACCAGGACCTGCACAAGTGGCTGATCTCGCGCGCCGAGCTGCCCGAGCTCAAGTACCAGGCGCTGGTCGAGCATGTTCGCGCGGTGGCCGCCGAGCCTAGCGCCTAGGCGCCGGCCGTGGGCTCGCATCGCGACTGGCCGCCGCTCGTCATCCGTCCCAGGTTTTCGCCGCGTTTGGCGCTCTTTGTCGCCGGCTCTCATCTCGTGGCCTTGGTCGCCGTCTGGGCGCTTCCCATTGGCGTCTACCGCCTGCCTTTGAGCCTGCTGGTGCTGGTGAGCTTCGTTCATGTCCTCCAGGCTCAGGTGCTGCGTCGTGCACCTGGGTCCATTCAGGTCGCGATCTGGCAGGCCGGCGGGGACTGGCAGCTGACGTTGAATTCAGGCCGGACTTTGACGGTCAGACTGTCGGCGTCGACCTTTGTCTCGGTGCCGCTGGTCATGCTGAATTTCCGACTCGGCCGCTGGCGTCGATCTGCGCTGCCCATCCCCAGTGACGCTATCGATCCGGGCCAGCTCAGGCGGCTGAGGCAGCGTCTGCGGTTGCAGGGTGTGACTGCGGGCGATGCTGTCGTCTGAATCATCATCAAGGCACCAAGGAAACAACTGCCCGTACGAAAGATCGTCTGGAGGACAGCCGCATCTTTCTCGGATGAATCGAATACAATATTTCGAGCTTTGGTAGCGGGAGAGAAGGGGCGATGCGAGTTCTGGTGACGGGGGGTGCCGGCTATATCGGCAGCCACACCTGTGTGGAGCTGTTACTGGCGGGCATGCAGGTTGTGGTGGTGGACAACCTCTGCAACAGCAAGGAGGAAGCGCTGCACCGGATCCGTGAAATCACGGGAAAGAGCCTGGGATTCATCCAGGCCGATATCCGTGATCGCTTCGCCTTGGAGGAAATCTTCAATCAGGGCGCCTTCGACGCGGTCGTTCACTTCGCTGGACTCAAGGCGGTGGGTGAGTCGGTTGAGAAGCCGCTGGAGTATTACCAGAACAATGTCAGCGGCACGATCGCACTCTGTCAGGCCATGGCGGATGCGGGTGTGAAGAAGCTGGTGTTCAGCTCTTCGGCAACGGTCTATGGCGATCCTGCCTCCGTGCCCATCAAAGAGGACTTTCCGCTCTCGGCGACCAATCCGTACGGCCGCTCCAAGCTGTTCATCGAGGAGATCCTCCGTGATATCGCGCGCTCTGACGCCTCCTGGGATGTCGCGCTGCTGCGCTATTTCAACCCCGTTGGCGCGCATCCGAGCGGGCTCATCGGTGAAGACCCGAACGGTCTTCCCAACAACCTCATGCCTTTCGTCTCGCAGGTCGCGATCGGCAAGCTGCCGCAACTCCGCGTCTTCGGCAACGATTACCCGACGCCCGATGGCACCGGCGTGCGCGACTACATCCACGTGGTGGACTTGGCGCGCGGGCATCTGGCCGCGCTGCGACGTTTGCAGGATTCACCCGGTGTCATGACGTGCAACCTGGGCACCGGTCGCGGCTACTCTGTGCTGGAGATGGTCGCCGCCTTCGAGGCCGCCAGCGGCAAGCCGGTTCCCTACGAACTCGTCGCGCGTCGTCCCGGTGATATCGCCACTTGCTATGCGGATCCGACCCTGGCGCGCGAGGTGCTTGGCTGGGAGGCCGAGTACGGGATCCAAGCCATGGTCGAGGATGCCTGGCGCTGGCAGTCCGCCAACCCCAATGGCTACGACTAACGCGGCAGGCTTAGCCTGACACGGGCGCCGCCAAGGGTGCTTCGGTCGATCTCCAAACGCCCGCCGTAAGCCGCGCTGATCTCGCGGACGACGGCGAGCCCGATCCCATATCCTGGCGTCGACTCGTCCGCGCGCGCACCCCGCTCGAGCAACCGGGAGACTTGACCTTCCGGAATCCCGGGTCCGTCGTCCTCGATGCAAAGGGACCACTGCGATGGCTCCCTTCTACTCTCTAGGCGGATCTGGCCGTGGCACCATTTGAAGGCGTTCTCCAGCAGATTGCCGAGCATCTCCATGAGGTCACCTTCCACGCCGCGAAATAGCAGGCCATCGTCGATCCTCATGGCTACGGCAACGCCCTTGTCGCGATGGACCTTCTCCAGGGAGGCGATGAGACGTTTGGCGACGGCGCCAACAGGCACGGGTGGCGCCAAGGTCATGCTGCCTTGGCCGCTGGTGCGGGCGCGCTGCAGTTGATAGTCGACGATGTGGTGCATGCGCTCGAGCTGCTCTTGCAGCGGGCCTTGGGTCGACCGCGCAATCTCGCCTTCTTCCAGCGCGCCCTGCATGACGGCGAGCGGCGTCTTGAGACTGTGTGCCAGGTCGCCGAGCGTATTGTCCAGGCGGCGCTGGCGGGCGCGCTCATGGGCGAGCAGCGCATTCAGGCGATCGGTCAAGGTCTCGATCTCGCGCGGATAACGTCCGATGATCTGGGCTTGCCGGCCTGACTCGATGGTCGCGAGTTCCTCTGTCACCTGCCGCAACGGCCTGAGTCCCCAGCGCAGCACCAAGACCAGGGCGACCAGCATGAGCAGCGTCATGGCGCCCAGCCAAGTCGCGAGGCTGGTGCGGAATTGTACGACCTCGCGCTCGGCCGCTGCCGCTTCCTCGGCGACCACGAAGCTGTAGTCCTGCGGAACGGCCCCAGTTGCCCAGGTGACGCCGAAGGCGAGCACCAGGTACTGCTTCCCGTCGGGCGCGGACAGGCGCGCGAAGCGCCGCTGTCCCGGCGGCAATGGCAGGGGCGCGGGCGTCTCGAGGCCAAGCGCCGAGGGCGAGCGCCACACCGGGTCGCCGAGCGCGCTCAGCACCTCGGCATAGAGCCCCGAGTTCGGCAAGGTGAGGCGTGGCTCGGCGAGTGCATTCGGAAAGACAAGACCGCCCTGGTCTTCCTCGCCGACGGCCATGAGCAGGAAGATCTGGGCCTGCAAACGCTCCTCGCGCGCGGCGATCACGGCGTCGCGTACGGCCCGCTCGAGGGCGAGGGCGGTGAGCAGGACGAAGAGCGTCAGCACTGCCGCGGCTGAGAGCAGCACGCGCGCGCGCAGTGACCTCATGCGTCGTCGCCGTCGCCGGGCTCGGTCGCGAGGCTCAGTCGGTAGCCGCGGCCGCGAAGCGTCTCGATCGGGCTGAGTTCGCCCCTGGGGTCGAGCTTGCGTCTCAGCCGCCCGACCAAGACCTCGATGACATTGCTTTCACGGTCTTCGTCGTGAGGATAGAGCTGGTCGGCGAGCGCCTGCTTGGAAAGCACCTTGCCGCGACTGGTCGCTAATTGCTCGATGAGGCGGTACTCATAGGCCGTTAGCTCGATCTCCCGATCCTTGACCCAAAGCTGCTCCGTGTTGAGGTCCATGCGCAGTGGGCCGATGCGCAGCTCGCGCGAGGCGGTCCCCGCGGCGCGCCTGACCAATGCGCGCAGACGGGCCACCAGCTCCTCTTGGTGGAAGGGTTTGACAAGGTAGTCGTCGGCCCCCGCCTCAAGACCCTCGACCTTGTCTTGCCAGCGGTCTCGGGCAGTGAGAATGAGGATCGGGAGCAGGCTCTGCTGGGTGCGGAGCCGGCGGATGATTTCGAGGCCGGATAGACCGGGCAGCCCGAGGTCGACGACAGCCGCGTCGAACCCATACTCGGACGCCAGGTAGAGCCCCTCGGGGCCGTCACCCGTGCCCTCGGCACGCCAGCCGGTGGCGATGAAACGGTCGATGATTTGGCGGCGCAGCTCGGGCTCGTCTTCGATAATCAGGACGTTCATTCGGATGATCGCGCTGGCGAGGTGCCAGCCTCAGCGGTTCGGGATGAAGACGTAACGCACCTTACCGTCTGGCGTCAGTACCTTTACTTGGAATCCCCCATCGGCGGCCTTGACCGCCAGCACTTGTCCGCCGGTTTGCTGACCGGCGATCTTGCCTGCCTCGGCGGCTGTCAGCTCACCGCACTGAGCCAGGGGCGTCCAAGCGGCGCCAAACAGCGTTAGGGTCAGGCAAAGGGCTTGGGTGATCCTGGAGATGCGCATGATGAAAGAGGCTCTGCGAAATCGGAACGACAGCGTGAATCTAGCATATTCTCGCGGCTTGGCGCCGCATGGCACTTGCGGCGAGCGCCCACTGAGCACGCCATGTCTCACCCAAAAGGGTCTTGGCTGACGGGCGCGCTCAGTGCGTTTTCGCGTCGCTGCTTTAGCGATAGATGATGGTCAGGCCGTTGCCCAGGTGCAGCCTGGCCGGCGGTTCGCGGTGGACCAAGCGGGGCGGGCGCCGGGGTCCGTCGACGTAGATTTTGGTGCGTCCCTTGTAGTGCTTGCCGTGCCCCTTGCCGTACCGCTTGCTCCACTTGTCATGCCGGTGATGGTCCCGAGCTGCGTACTTCGACGGCGGCGTCCAGCGCTCCTCATGCGACGGGTGCCAACGGTCTGACCGCCCGTGGGCGGAGGCAACCGCTGGCAGGAGCAGCGCACTGGCGATGGTGGCGACCGACATCAGGGTGATCAGGCGACTGGTTTTCATTGGATGATCTCCGCTTTGGTTGAGAGACGGGACCTTGTTCTCCCGTCTTGGAGGTCATCCTACGCAGCGCATCCTGAATGCCTGCTGAATCACCGTCGCGTCAGCAGAATCAAGTCGTCGCCCCGCTGGATGCGCAGACTGAAAACGCCTTGCGACTCCCGCAGGACGCGCGCGACATCCCTCAGACCGCCGATGCGTTGGCGGTTGACCTGGATGATGCGGTCGCCTTCACGCAGGCCGGCGTGCCAGGCCGGGCTGTCAGGATCCACGGCTCCGACCGGAACGGCCGGGATGTTGTCTTGGAGATTCAGCTCGCCCAGCAATGCGCCCTTCAGGCTGCTCGAGATCCGCTCACCTGGGACGAAGTCGTTATAGGGGTCTGCGACCTTTCCCTTGAGTCGTCTCGATTGGCCTTTGCGGATGACGTCGAGCTCGACTGTCTCACCGACGCGCAAGAGTCCGAACTGGTTGCGCAGGTCGGTCGAGCCGCGCACCGCTTTGCCGTTCAACGTTCGGATGACATCCCCGGCTTTGAGTCCCGCATCGTCCGCGGCCGAGCCATCCTCGACAGAGGTGATCAGGGCGCCGTCACCGCCGCGAATTCCCAGGGCGCTGGCGAGTTCGTCGGTCAGGTCCTGCACGCTCACGCCGAAGAGACCGCGTCTGACGGTGCCGAACTCGACGAGCTGTTCCATGATGGCGTGCGCCATGTTCACCGGGATGGCGAAGCCGATGCCGATGTTGCCGCCGCCCGGCGCCAAGATGGCCGTATTCATCCCGACCAGCTCGCCTCGCAAGTTCACCAGGGGGCCTCCTGAGTTGCCTGGGTTGATGGAGGCGTCGGTCTGAATGAAGTTCTCATATCCCTCGATACCCAGACCGGTGCGCCCCAGGCCGCTCACGATCCCGGACGTCACCGTTTGCTTGAGTCCAAAGGGGTTGCCGATGGCGACGACGAAGTCACCCACCCGGAGACGATCGGAGTCGGTCAAGGGTAGGGCAGTGAGCCCCTCGGCGGGGATCTTCAGCACGGCGACATCGGTCTCCGGATCCGAGCCGATCAGGGTCGCCTGCAGCGTCTGTCCATCGTGCAGCGTCACTCGGATCTCGTCGGCCTTGGCGATGACATGGTGATTGGAGAGCACGAGCCCGCGCTGGGCGTCCACGATGATGCCGGACCCAAGGCTGTTGCTCTCTCGTCGCTGGTGCTGCTGAGGGACGTCGAAGAAGCGTCGAAAGAAGGGGTCGCGGAGCAAGGGGTGCTCCGCGGCCTCGATGCGGGTGATGGTCGAGATATTCACGACCGCCGGCACGACACGCTCCAGCATTGGGGCGAGGGTCGGGAGTGGCTGACCATCCACTGCCGGCGGGAGTCCGGCCTGAGCCTGCGTGATGCTCGAGAGCAGTAGAAGGATACAGCCAAGTCTGCTTACGGCTTGATGGAGATACATGGCATGAGGTTGGGTTGCTAGCGACGGACAGAGAACTTAAGCGCCCACGGCCTTTGGTGCAATGGGGCTGATGTGCTCAGGCCTATTCGTTGGCCACTGCCTTGTGCGGTGCGTGTTGCCTGTCCCCGGTTGGATCCTGAGGGGCGAAAGCGACGACCTCCTTGGCCTCGATTTCTGGGCCGAGCATGATCGCCAGGGGCTGGGTTTGAGGGCTTGTGCTCAGAGCGATTTTTAGCGCCATGGTGAGCGGCACCGACAGAAACATGCCGACGGAGCCGAGTACATAACCCCAGAAGATCAAGGATATAAAGACGACCAAGGTGGAGAGTCCGAGCCCGCGGCCCATGACCCGAGGCTCGATCACATTCCCGATCAGGATATTCACCACCAGGTAGCCAAGGGTCGCGAGCAGCGCAGACTCAAGTCCAAGCTGCACCAGGGCAAGCAACACCGCCGGAATCGCGGCGATGATGGAACCGATCGTGGGCACGAAGTTGAGCAGGAAGGCGAGCATGGCCCACATGGCCGCGAAGTCGACGCCGAGGAAGGTCAGCCAGACCCAGACCAGCACACCCGTCGCCAGGCTCGTGTTCGCCTTGATGAACATGTAGCGGTTGATGGTCTTCACCACTTCGTGCAAGTGGACGAGCGTCGCCTGCGGCGCCCGCAGGGCGACGCGCAGCTTGCTGGGCAGGCTATGCGCCTCGAGCAAGATGAAGATGACCGTCAAGAGGATCAGAAAGGCATTGGCCAGCACGCCGCTCAGTCCTTTGATCAGGTCGCTCGCAAAACCGAGAACCCCGGACGGGTCGATGAAGGAGTTCAGCACGCTGCGGGAGACGTGCAGACCGACCTCGTCGAGCCGGGCCACAAGCTCGCCCGACATCACATTCAGTCGTTGCTGATACTCCGGAAGGCTCGCATTGAAGCCGTTCAGGGCGCCCGTGAAGAGTCCGATGATGGCGCCGCCGACGCCCACCAGAAGCGCGACGACCACGAGCATCGCGGCCCAGCCGGGCAGGCCGCGGTGTCGCAGATATTGAAGCGGCGGCTCGACCAGCACCGCGATGAAAATCGCCAGAAGAAAGGGGGTCACCAGGTTGGTCGCGGCCTTCAGGCCCGCGACGACGACGACGAAGGCGCCGGCGACCAGCAGAAAGCGTGCGGCTGGCGTGAATCCGAGTTGTTGATCCATTCGTTCCATGCATGACTCCCAAAGCGCGTTCAGTGCGAAAAGCCTACGCCCATGGCGAATGTCTGACCAGTAGCCCACCTCGGGTCCATGCTGAATCTCTCTCAAGAGGACCCTTTGCCACGAAGACCCTTTGACATGCTAGCGGCGGGTCAATCTCGCATTCATGACCAATACTGCCTTCAGCCAAGACGCCTCATTTCGTTCTGGACATTGGGCGACGCAAAAGGCCGGGCTGATGCCCGGCCTCTTATTGGTCGACCGCCTTGAGCGGCGTCGAGTTAGGCGACGGCTCGCTTGGACTCGCCCTCAATGTAGCCATCGCGCTGCGCATCGCTGCGGATCTGAATCTTGCGTGGCTTCATCGCTTCGGGGATCTCTCGGCGCAACTCGACATGGAGCAATCCATTCTCGAGACGAGCCTCGACAACACGGACGTAGTCGGCCAGCTGGAACTTGCGCTCGAAGCTCCGGTTGGCGATACCGCGATACAGGAAGTGGCGATCCTGATCCGCGTCCTCGGGACGACCGCCGGAGACGGTGAGGATGTTCTCTTTGACCTCGATGCCGAGATCCTGCTCGGAGAATCCAGCGATGGCCATGGTGATCCGGTAGTCGTTCTCACCACAGGCTTCGATATTGTAGGGAGGGTAGCCGCCCGGCTCGGCCCGATAGGCGCTTTCGAGCGCTGATGTCATGCGGTCGAAGCCGATCATCGAGCGCAGTAAAGGAGAGAAATCGATATTTGACATGGACATATTCTCTTGTTGAGCAATATGGAAAGATGCGTTCCCGAAGGAACCGCAGCGTTACAGACCTCCGTCGAGCGTCTGTGTTATGTAAAGTAAAGTCCCGCCCATGAGATGTCAATACTCAGGTCTGAGGGCTGGTCTTCAGGGCGATGACAGCGGCGTGTGGGCTTGGGGCTTCGCGCTTCACGACCGTCAAGAGCGTCGGGTGATATCAGGTCTTAGCGGTGGTTGGTTGCCAATGCGCGCTTCGGCTCCCTGGGCTTCAGCGAGGGTGTTGAGGTTTAGAAAGCCGTCGGGGCAGTCGCTGAAGTCGGCTTGCGCTATGCGGTGGCCTCTCTGCCACAGCTCGACCTTGCGCTCGCCACGCGCCAGAAAGCCCACGAGGTCCGGGGCCAGTGCCCTGGGGAGCAGGGCATGGAGGTTGTGCCGACGTGCTCCATCCGTGGCGACCGCGAGATCCGCGCGCTGCCGGATGATCTCGCTGCCAAGGCGGTGGGCGAGATTACGGGGCGCAAAGGGGACATCGCAGGGCAGCGTGAGAATCCAGGGTGTTTGTGCGCGCTGCATGGCGCTGAGGATGCCAGCCAGTGGACCCTGGAAGCCCGGCTCAGTGTCGCGGATGACTGGGATGCCATAGCGACCATAGGCGTCGAGGTTGCGGTTGGCGCTGATCATCAGCGCACCCACCTGCGGGGCCAAAGCGTCGATTACCCATTCCACCAGCGCACGGCCCCCGAAGGGTAGCAGGCCTTTGTCTCGACCATCCATGCGGCGCCCGGCGCCTCCGGCCAGAATGACCCCAGTGATGTCATGCGCGGGAATCGCGGTCATCTCGTAGACTTCGGACAAGGCCGTTGACAGGTGAGTGGAGCGGTCAGCTTCCAGCCGCCAGCGCGACGGTCTGAAACGGCTAGCCTAAGCAAAGACCTGCTGAACCGCAAACACCCCCAGAGCACGCAGCGCACGAAGCATGGCAGTGCCTTGTCTTGGCGCTGAGGCTCAAGTCAGGTCGAGCGATCTTGGGGGGGTGCCCCGCCGCGATCAGGCGTTCGTCGCAGCGAGGCGCCGTTCCTAACGACTGCGCGCTTGGACCCAGCCAGGATCAAGGCCGCGTCACGCATTTCTATTCACTAGCGGCGAGGCATTCCTGCCCCGCCCAAGGGCGCAATCGGCCTGTCCTCAGTCGATGACCACGCGTGCGTTCAGGTTTTGAATCGGACGGTTGTTCGGGTGGCCCATGATCTCGGAGAACCTGCTGATCTGCTCGTGCGAGGCGGTGACAGGCTCCTTCATGACGAGCCAGACGACACCCTCGGTGCAAGGCGGCGTCGTGAGCGAGCCGTTGAATCTGTAGTAGTCGCGATTCTCGGGCAGCAGGCCCTCGGCTGAGGCCTTGGCGGCGAGGTGAACGCTTTCATCCGCATGGCTGGGGATAACGCTCCAGGGAGCGGATAGCGCGGCGTTGTCGGCGCCTTCCTCGAACATCACGGCGATGACCGCGAGATTCCCATCCGCGTCGGCATGAACCAGATGGGCCTCCATGGGATATTCCTTGCCGCCGATGTGATTCTCGCTCGGGGTGTGGAAATGGAACTGTTTCAGCTCGAACGCGTGGCCGTCGACGGTAATTCCGCTGCCGCCCTCGTAATTGATCTGGATGCTGTGACCGTTGTTGATCTCGTCGCTTCCGCCGGGGGCGTAGTGGAAGTCGATTGGCGGCAGGTTCGAGTCGACGATATGGGTAAGGTCGACTGGCGACTGGTTCTTGCCGTTGGTGCAAAGCGTGAAATTGGCGTCGAGTTCTCCCCAGTGCTCGGGGCCAGCGGCGCCCTCGTAGCCCCAGTGGGCGGCATGATCGACCGCGAGTGCAGCGCCGCTGGTCGCCATGGTCAAGGATAGGATCAGAGATTTATAGCGCATTGTTCTTCCTCGTCGTTTTTGGTTAGCGGAACTGGTCGTGCGACCAAGTGTTGGAAAGTTTGAGAGTCACAAAACCACAATCGTGGCAATGACTCATGTCCTCTGTGAGCCTTCAGGGCGCCGGTCACCTTCTCGCCCTGTCTAAAGTCTTTTTAATCTGATGGAAACGCTGCGGTAAGCGGCATTGACTCATGATCTCAGTCACCGCAAGGAGTCAGCAGGTCCAAGGAGGACGCGACGATCAACCCTTGAGTAGGAGACGAGATCATGAAAGCGACGAAAGAGATTGCTGCAATCGCGGTTTTGGCCCTGGGTGTCGCCGGTGTCGGGCAGCTCTACGCCGAGACTCAAAAGACCGAGGGCACGCCCCAGGCCCAGGTTTCCCAGGAGGCTGTCCGCGGGTCCGAGGCCGATCGTCAGGTTGAGCTGTCCGAGCATGGCCTCGCCGCCATGAACGATATTCACTTGGCGCGGGTCGCCATCAACGACGGCTACGTCGACAATGCGAGGGACCTGCTGAAGGAGGCCAAAAGTCTGCTCGATACGGTCAAGTCCGAGGACCGGCCAGCGAGCGCAGAGAAGGCTCAGCAGGTTGCTCAAGACACGCAAGGCAGTCGGGATGACATGATCCCGATCCTCTCGGACCTGCAGGTCGTCGAGAGCTACTCGCTGGATGCTGCAAAGCCAAAGGCAACGCAGAGCGCCACCGCGAGCGCCGACAAGGCATCGTCTGGCGATGCCGCGAAGGCGGTGGATAGCAAGGCCGCGAAAACTCAAGCCCGCTCTGATGCGGTCGCCAAGGCCAGCGAGCATCTGAGCAAGGGCGAGCGTGGCGCGGCGGCCGAAGCGCTGCAAATGGTCGATCTGGCGTTGGTCGACCAAACCCTGAGCATGCCCTTGTCCCAAACGGTCGAGTCGGTCGACCAGGCGCTGAAGCTCATCCAGAAAGACGAACTCCATCAAGCCAATTTGGAGCTGAAGAAGGCGCGGGATGCACTGGTCTTGACGACACACGTTGTGAACGAGCCTCTGGGGAGCACTGATTCGGGTAAGGCGCCCGAGTCCGCAAAGCAATCAGGCTAAAGAGCGACCCAGCTCATCCACGGACTGACCCAGGGGCGAAATCTCCTGGGTCGTCGTCTGCTTTTCGGCATCAGGCTGCGCGGACCTTGGGGCGGTTCGGGAAAGTCCTTCAAGTGCTCTTGAGTTCGCGCTGACGATGTTCCAGGCTTCCGCCGTCGAGCACGCTGCGTCCCGCACCACGCATGATTAGCGGTTCACTGGCCGCACGGCTGCCACCATCGCCCCTGGCGAGCTTGGACAGGCGGGTGTTGGTGGCGCGGGTCCCATCGGCTTTGTCCATGCGGGCCTGAAAGGCGACCAACAATCCGGCTGCGAGGCCGGCTATTGCTAAATGGCCGATCTCGAGTTCATAGGCTGCGATCAAGCCAGCAAAGATCAGGGGGAGATGCCAGAGGGTTTTCGCCAGTGGTCCTTGCGCGGACGAGGCTGTCTCGGAGACCTGAGTGTGATTCATGGCCTGCGTGTGATTCATGGAGCGCCTCACTGTTAGGGCTGCTGTCTCGGGAATCACGTCAGCTTAACGAAGGCAGGGTGAAGGGAATGACAAGGGAAGGTTAATGGAGCGTTAAGACGGCGCGGATTGAGTGCGCTTGGCGTCAGTCAGCAGCTCCTTCGCATCGATCATGAGTCGGGCACCCCACCGCGACGACGTCCGATCACGGCAGGGCGCCGTGCTCATTGATCGAGCCTCTGGCAGGACGCCTGGCTAAGACGATTGTCTCGGCCTGAGGATGAATCAACCGCGTTGCTTCCGGTGAATCGCAGACGGGCGCTTGTGCCGCCGGCCTGGCGGTTGCTCAGCTGCACCTCCCATCCTTCCTTCGCGCAGAGCCGCTGGACCAGTGAAAGTCCAAGTCCGGCGCCGCGGCTGTCGCTGCCGCGTACGAAGGGTCGGAAGAGATCCTGACCGGTTGCGGGATCGAGTCCGGACCCAGTGTCCTCAATGGCAACGAGCAGGGACTCGATGCGCAGCCTGACATGACCCTCTTGGGTGAAGGCGAGGGCATTGCGCAGCAGATTGCCCAGCACCATCGAGAGCACGGCCCGATCGGATTGCAGGCGCGGGCGCGCAGCGATCTCCAGCATGAGTTCGACCGGCTTGTCCGGAAAGAGATTGCGGTAGCGCTGGACCAGTTCTTCGGCCACGGCTGCGACATCGCAGTCCAGCGGGCGCTCTGAGCGAACTTCCTGCTCGCGTGCAAGGGCAAGCAATGCCTCGGTCATCTCCCGCATCTCGGCCACCGCACGCGCGATCCGCGTCACGCGCGAGCGGTTGCGCTCGTCCAAACCAGGATCCGCTTGCAGCAGCTCGGCGGCGCCGGCCACCACCGTGAGGGGTGTGCGCAGCTCGTGACTGACGTCTGCGGTGAAGAAGCGCTCACGCTCGATGAAATCGTGCAGGCGGGTCAGGTAGCCGTCGAAATCCGTCGCGAGCTGCTGCACCTCTTGCCAGGGAAACTCTCCCGCGAGTGCGCGTGGCGGGTCTTCCGGCCGTTGTGCGGAGACGCGCCGCGCCAGTGCGGTCACCGGCGCGACGACGATGCAGGCCAGCCAGCGTCCGGCCAGCGCGGAGGCAAGCGTCACCAGTAGGACACTCGCGGCGAGCAGCAGCAAGAAGACATGCTCCCGTCGCTGAAGTGCGCTGACGTCGAAGAGGACGACGAACCTTTGATCCTCGACGACGCGCACCGCCGCCCGATAGGGCGTTCCGTCCAGGGTGAGTTCGTGGCTGCCTGGACCGAGCGCTGCGACTTTCGGAGGGACCGGCGCCGTGCCGCCCTGAGGCGCGACGACAAAGGCGCGAATGGTCGCCGTGCGCTCAGGCAAAGATTGGGGATTGCGCTGGCGCCGCGCGACATAGTCGTCCAACTCTGCGGTTAGGGTGTCGTCGACCAGGCGCCGTTCGAGGTCGTGCGAGGCGACATACATGAAGGTCGCGAGCGTCAGGCTGACCATGGCGCTGAAGACCGCCAGGGTCACGGCGACGCGGCGGCGCAGGCTGCGCCTAGCGGTCATCGGGCTCCGCGAGCTGATAGCCGATGCCGCGGATGGTATGCAGCAAGGGGGGCTCCTCCTCGCGATCCAGGGCGCTGCGCAGTGCGTGTACATGGGCGCGGAGGGCGTCGCTGTCGGGTGGATTTTCCCCCCAGATCTCCCGGGCGATCTCCTCCCGGCGCACGACTCCGGGCGCGCGCTGCATCAGCAGTTGCAGGATGCGCAGCGGAATCGGGGCTAGCTCGATCCGTCGGCCGGCGCGCTCCACACGCAGCCGATCCGGGTCGAAGGTCAGGTTGCCGACCCGCAGCAGCGTGCGCGGCATGGCGCGTTTCGCCCGTCTGACTAGCGCGGTCAGGCGGGCCTCCAACTCGGGCAGGGCAAAGGGCTTGATGAGGTAGTCGTCCGCGCCATGCTCGAAGCCCGCGAGCTTGTCGGACAAGGTATCCCTCGCGGTGAGCATGAGTACCGGCAGATCCCGCCCGGCGTCGCGCAGTCTGCGGCAGACCTCCAGTCCATTCATGCCGGGCAGCATCAGATCCAGCACCATGACGTCATAGTCGTGCTCGAGCGCGAAGCTGAGCCCGGCGAGGCCGTTTTGCGCCAGATCTGCCCGGTGGCCGCGCGCGTCGAAGAAGTCGCTGAGGTTGCCCGCGAGGTCCGGGTTGTCCTCGATGATCAGCAGGTACATGCCGATACCCTAACCCAGGGTGGAGCGGTTTCCCATTGCATTCGACTCATTCCATCGTCGGCCGCCGCGGCCCTTGCCCCAGATCCGCTGTCTCGTCCTGGAAGACCTCGATCATCACTTCGACCATCGCGACGGCATCACCTTGTAGGGTGGAACGCAAAGCGGTTCCACCGTCGGCGTTGCGGTTGGCGTCGTTGGCGGATCGCCCTGCGGGCATTCGCCCTACCGCCCTTGCCTGGGACAACCCCTTGCTTCATGGCATCGCAGCCCTTGTCTCAGGCTTCGCATGCTCGTCCAGAAACCGCGGTCTCTCGATCCCATATCCTTGCGCGTAGTCGACACCGATTTCGTGCAGAGCGGCGAGAATGTCGGCGTTCTCGACATACTCGGCGATCGTTTGCTTCCCCATGAAATGGGCGATGGTGTTGAAGGAGCGCACGATCTCGCGGTCCTCGGGACTGTTCAGGATGTCCTTGATGAAGGTGCCATCGATTTTGACGTAGTCGACCGGGAGACGCTTCAAGTAATCGTAGGAGGAGAGACCAGAGCCGAAGTCATCGAGTGCGATGCGGCAGCCCATGGCGCGTAGCCCCGTGAGGAGGGTGATGGCGCAGTCGAGATCGGCGATGGCTGCGGTTTCCGTGACTTCGAAGCTTACTTGCTGGGGCAGAATCGCCCAGCGTTCGAGCTGTTCGCGAATCGACTCAACGAGTCTAGGGTCGCTCAAGGACTGGCCGGACAAGTTGATGGCGACACCTCCCAGCTCAAGGGCCTCCTGCGGATGCCGATGCAGCCATTCGAGCGTTGCGGCAATCACCTGCGCATCGACTTCGCGCATCAGCTGCAATGACTCGGCGGCGGAAATAAAGTCCAACAGCGCCATCGGCGAGCCATCTTCCTCGTAGACGCTCAAGAGGATTTCGTGGTGGTGCGTGTCGCCCGATGCTGGATCAATCGGGACAATCCGTTGACAGCGCAACCGGTTTCGCTGCGCCTTGATCGCAGATTCCGCACTGATGAAGGTGCGCATCTGTGCCAGATATTCTTGGATCGCCGCATCACCTTCGCCAAAGAGTACCGTGCGATCCCCACCTTGATGCCGTGCGGCCAGACAGGCGAGGTTCGCTGCGGAAAGCAGCGACTCCGCATCGTCACGACCTTCCTCGGGTAAGGCTAAACCCAGGCTCAGGGAGAGCCTGAGATCCAGGGCCAGTGTCTTGAGCAGGTCCGCTTGAATGCGGGCGCGCAGTCGCTCCCCAAGCTCCGCAGCCTCGCTGCGATGCGCGATTGAGTGAAGGAGCCCGAAGCGGCCCTTGCCGAGATCAGCGACACAGCGCAGGTCGGGCAGCTGCTGAGCCACAATGGCGGCGACGGCTGCCATGATCTCTTGCTCTAAGCGCAGTCCGTGGTGCGCGGATAGGAATTCAAAACGGTCTAGCTCAACAACCCCGAGAAGCGTCCTGGAACGGCTTTCTTCGGTAGCCAGGAGCATCTCGGCAAGGAGCGCGCGCATCCGCGCATGTGTTGCCGGCTCAGGCATTGCCTGAGCCTCCCGGATGGGCTGCAGCCGGGCTTGAAAGCGCGTGAGTAGCGCTTCCTCGCAACGTTGTGTCAGCTTTTGATCCGCGGTTGGCTGGGTCTTCGCGCGGCTTTTCAGAAGGGCCTTCACAAGCTGACTGCGTCGCAGCACTTTGATCCGCTTATCGCTGAGCGGGTCGGCGAGCCCAAGGCGCGAGCCATCGGTGCTGCGCCAGATCAGCCGCATCGCCCTCAAGGAATCCTTGTCTCTGAGCCAAAGGATCGCGCCAATCGAGACGGCATCCACCACTTGGCTTCCACTCCGCCAGCGCTCCTCGTCGAGACCGAGCGGCGGTGTGTCGGGCTCATCGCCCGGGCTTGGCTCGAGCTTCGCGAACGTCCGATACTCCTCCGCCGGCATGCTGTCTGTGTCGACGTGCTGAATCGCTACCTCAATCCCTGCGATGAGAGGATCGATGACATGCTGAGGGACATCGCGGCCCTTCAAGATCTGGCGGACCTGCTGCAGGACCCGTTCCGGATTGGCAGGTGCGCGATCTCCAGGGTCGCGGTCACCACCCGTGGCGAGATGGACATCCCACAGCAGATCCCAGTGACGCTGCCAAGACTCGGGCTCTGAATCCGCGTCTAAATCAGCGTCGATGCACAGCGACTCCAGCAGGCTGCGCCATGCGAGATCGAGCAGCTCCCATAGGGTTCGATGGATGCGTCTCCCGGTGAAGGCGCGGTTGAGCTGCTCACGAACATGCTCGCGGGCCAATCGTGCCCGCTCATCCAAGGCACAGCGTTGCGCGCCATGCGAGAGACTCGAGCGAGACAAGCTAGAGAGGTGGGCCTCAACGGCGTTGAGTCGCTCCGCGAGACGGCTGAGTGCGCTCTGATCATGGGCGTTGGTCGCGGCCGTGCGCTGAACGAGCTTGTCAAACTCCTGATGAAAGGCCGGATGATCACGCCGGCCATTCGGAAGAAAGCGCGAGATCTGGTCCAAGAGGTCGATGATGTTGGTCAGTGGATGGGTCTCAGCGACCAAGGCGTCCGTCTCATCGATCGCCATCGCGAGCAGATGCAGCGAAAGTCGCTCGACGATCCCTTTGAAGCCAGGTACCACGGCCTCGTCTGCGAGCATCTCCGCGAGAAAGCGCTCGGCGAGCGAGGCGCGCTCGTGAAGGCGCCGGGATGGGAGTCGCTTCAACTGCTCAGCGCCCAAGCCCTCCACCCAGTGCCGCCAAGCGGCCATGGATTCGACATTGATACTTGGTGGCGGCTGGGAAGATGGATCGAGCGCCAGCCTGTGTAAGCCCTCGAGCATCCCTGAGAAGTCCATGCCTGTCTCAGGGGCGGCGGCTGTGGGGCCTTGATCGCTGACAGCATGATCGATCTCGGACGCGGCGCTCAAGACCGGCTGCGCTATCGCTGCGTCCTCGGATGTCTGCGCACTGACGGCTGAGTTGCCGGGGCGCCCGCCCGGTTCGGCGCCAGTGGCTGCGGGGCGCTTCGTCATTGTGCCGCCTGGCGCTGGGATGGCTTGCAGGAGGCTTCGATACAATTCCCAAAGGGCCTCGCTGACGTGGGCTCTGGCACACAAGAGGAGTGGTCGCAGCACGACGTCACTCATCCCGATTTCAGTCAATGCCTGCACAAGGATTTCAATGAACCTGAGGGGCATGATGGCGAGCTTGCTGTCATCGCACCATGGGGCGGTGCGCGAACAGAGATCGCTCAGTGGCTCGGACAACGTCTCAGCGAGGCGCTCGGCGCAGTCCAACTTGACGAGCCAGGTTTCGAAGATCTCGGGATCCAATAGCGCCAGTTGATTGGAGGTGCCCATGTCCTGGGCCTGGGCGGTTGCGGGGGAGGCAACCTCAATGACATCGAGTTGCTCGAGGTTTTCGAGCACCGCAGCCAGGATCGCCTGCGGCAGGCGCTCCTGCAGCTGCTGGTCGGTGAGGAGTGAGAGGTCGTTCTCCCAGACCGCCTGTGTCACAGCGCTTGGGGCATGCTCTTGGCGCTGCCAGAGCGCTGCAAGTGTTCGCTCGAGCATGCGGCTGAGCAGTGAGGGCAAGTGCTGGGAGACGAGATCGAGTAGGATGCCCTTGGCCGCTGCTGCCGCCTCTCGATCAAGCGGCTGCCAGTCTCTTCGGTGGTCGCCTCGGAGTCCCACGACAAAGACCGAAAGGCGCTGTCGTTCGGGCTCTTTCAGCCCCGTAAAGCGCGCGCCAATGAGGCTCTCGTCGCGCCAAAGGACTTCAATGGTGGCCTCCAGCACCTGCCCATCCTCGGCAAGCTGTATCTGGATGTCGTGACGCTCGCCGTTACGCCACCCCAGGTGCGCGGTCGCTTCCATTGTGCTCAGTCGCAGGCCGCCTAGACAGATGTCGAGTACGCTGAAAGGCACGCCCTGTCCGTCCGGCGTTAGGGTTTTCCCCATCAGTTCGACGCCATGGCGGAGATAACGCCGTCGCTCGAGATGTCGCGTCTCGTTCATCCTTGTCACCTAGCGGTAAGGGCCTACTTCACATCTCCGTCGCCGCTCGCCCATCGCGAGATCGTTTCGCTAGACTGCCACAGCCATGCTTCCACGACCATCCCTGCCGCTGGCCCCTCTTATCGCGTCCGGGGTTGGTCGTCTCTCCATGCGGCCTTGATCATCGGATCGCCTGCTCGCTTGAATCGACATCGTGCAGCCCGCAGTGGGAGCGGCGCTCCCACCGGTGGTGCGTTTGGGTCACCGAGAAGGGGCAGGTCTCCCATTATTGCAAACCAAGACAGCTGACCAGGTCTCCCATTCCCTATGGGCTGCGCGACCAAGCAGCCTCGATCTCGCTGAGTCCGGATGGCGCCTATCTGGGCTATCGGGCCAGCGTGTCGGACGCGGACGCCTCCTGCTGGCTGCAACTCCATGGCCCCAACGCCACCCTGACCGCCATCTGTGCTGGATCTGCGCCTGGGGTTCAGCCCCTAGGAGCCTGTCCGACTTAGGATGAATCGGCTGCGGAATCGGGAGAACGGTCCCTTTCGCCCCGCTTTTTCGTTACATAGAACCACTATGCGCCTCAAAACCGGAACGAAATGGCCTCGCTCTCCCACTTCCTCGCTTCGATCCCCCCAAGTCGGACAGGCTCCTAGCGGCGCCGAACTCTGGTGGCGAGCCGTCGGCGCCCTCAACCCGGTCAGCACCGAGGCGCAGGTGATTGAGGACAATCCGCCGCAGGATTAACCCTGAGTCCGTGCAAGCCAGGGAAGGCTTGTCAATAGCGCCGAGGGGCGCCGAGAGGGTCGCAGCGACCGTGCTATGCTTGAATTCCGATCTCGCCCCAGGAGTTGAGCGCCCATGCACTTTCCCTATGGTCTGAGCGATTTTGGCACCCTGAGGCAGGAGGGTTACTGGTATCTCGACCGCACCGACCGCTTGGCGGCACTCGAGAACGCTGGACGGCAACTCATCTTCCTGCGCCCGCGCCGCTTTGGTAAAAGCCTGCTGCTCTCCATGCTTGAGCACTATTACGATCTCAACCGCGCCGATCAGTTCGAGGCGCTCTTCGGTCCGCTCGCCGTCGGGCAACACCCGACACGGCGGCACAATCAATACTTCGTACTGAAATGGGATTTCTCGCTGGTCGCCGCGTATGGGGAGATCGGCGACATCGAAGCGGCGCTGCATCAGCATATCAACGACAGAATCTATCAATGCATCGATGACTACCAATCGCACTGGAAACGTGCGATCTCATTGCATCCGCACAATGCACTCTCGTCGTTGGAGTCTCTGTTAGGCGCGGTGCGCAGAACCCCCCACAAGCTCTACCTGCTCATCGACGAGTACGACAACTTCGCCAACGAGGTACTCATGGCCGCGCACCCCGGCGGTCAGGATCACTCCCAATGCCATGGACTTAAGCCGCCCGGCAGTAAGCCGGGTGGAATCCAGGCTTGAGCTTGCCGGGATTGCGGCGTGGAAATTGTCGGTCTGGCCGTACCGCCTCGACGGCATCGGAAAGCGTGAGGACGGCCTGTGTCAGCAAGGTGGTTGGAGGATGTAAGGTGCCGATCAGTAGTCGAACCAGGGTGTGCTTCATGGTCGAGAGGCTGCTGGTCCAGCGGACGTGATAGGCATGCTTGCGCGCGGCGTGGCGGCGGGTTGCGAGCACCTGGGCGAGTCCTCGAACCATGCTGGCGAGGTTCAGGGCAAGGATCTTGGCGTGGACGTCTTGCTGC
>NZ_JAAIJR010000169.1 GCF_010915725.1 Thiorhodococcus mannitoliphagus | reverse complement strand
TGGACTCAGTTCTGGCAGCGCATTGATCAGTTCGGCGCCGAATGCTGTTGCTGAGACATCATTCAGAGGCCGCACTCACGCGGCCCGCTCCACAAGACCTCATCATATCGCACTCGACTTGCTAGCCGGCTCTACCTGCGCCAACTTCGGATGCTGGAACGCTTGAAATTGCCTCCTGAAAGACGCGCCAGTAGTCGCCAGCCATACGCCGCGCGTCATCGTACTCCTGAGCGCGAGCCAAACCGGCACGCACGAGTGCCACCCGGCGGCGCCGATCCTGCGTGAGCGAGATCAGACTCTCGGCGATGTCCTCGACAGACAAAGGGTCGAAATAGATGGCGGCATCACCCGCAACTTCCGGCAAAGCAGTGCAACTGCTGCAGGCGACGGGAATGCCCGCCGCCATGGCCTCGAGAACCGGCAGCCCGAAACCCTCGTAAAGCGAGGGGAAAACGAGTCCGGCGGAGTAAGCGATGAGGCTCCCGAGATCCGCATCGGATAGGTATCCTGGCAGCGTCACCACCTCCTCGAGACCCATGTCCCTTGCACGCGCGCGCAGTGCTTCCATGTTCGCACTCGGTGCCCCGGTGCAGAGCAGCTTGATTGTGGTCGGCAGCCCTCGCTCGCGCGCTCGCAAGAAGGCCTCGAGCAAACGCGCGTGGTTCTTGTGGGACCAGAAATTCGCCGGATAAAGGAGGTAAGCCTTGGCTAGGAGACCGAAACCCTCAAGCACGCGCTCTGACGCCTGGTGCTGACGGATCAAACGGCCCGCCATGCGCAGCGGAATCGCTACAACGCGCGTCGGGTCGGCACAGCCATGGGACAACGCCAGCGTCCGCGAGTACGCCGAGATCGTAACGACGCGAGAGGCATGCCGACATGCCTCGACGAAAGAATGCTCTCGGTTGGCGAGATCTTCGTCGGTAAAAAACTCGGAGTATTCCTTGAACTGAAGATCGTAGAGAATGCAGACGGTTGCAATGCCCTGCTCCCGATAGGTCGGCGCGGTGAAAGGACAGAACAGGAGATCGACACCCCAGTTCCGCAACCGCGTCGAGGCCCCACCCCGCTTAAGCATGGCGTGGAGTCCATACCCCATTCGCCCCCCCCAGGCTCGGACCGGCTTGGGCAACAAGGGCAAACCCCAACGAGCCACCGCGATGAGACTCGAGCGCAGTGTGCCGCCGACGAGCCTCCCAACGACGAGACGTCGAGTGACATTGGGGCAATCGAACTCGGCTAGCTGCTCATGCGATGCAGCTTGCGTCAAGAGGATGAAGTGCGTCTCGGGAGCCAGCGCGAACAAATGCCGTAGCAGTTCCAGAACGAAGACCCGCGCCCCGCCGTTCTCTCCTCCAGGCAGCACCGGTGTCAAATCGACAGCAACGCAAGCCGGGCGCTTCACTACCAATCCACCCTCCCGCGCGTCGGCATCGACTCGCTAGGCGAGCGGCGGACCGCGCTATACTGCGCAACGGATATGTCAGGCAATTGCACCAATTCTAGAGTTCTCGCTGGATCGCTGGCGTAGTACGACGGGCCGGCTGTTCCGCAACCGATGGAGAGGATCATGGTACGGCATCGCTACCTCACACTCTGTTCTGTGCTGGCATCTGCCCCGCTCCAAGCGGCGGTGCTATCCCCTTGCGCCGACACTTGTCTGCTCGAAACGAGGGGCAGCGACTCGAGCTGCGAGCTTTGGGAGACGTCAAGCCAGAGCTGGCTGACTTTGCCGCCGACCGGCGGCGATGCCATGCATAATCTGGCGCGCGACTATAGCAGATGGCTGCACGCGGGGATGATGCCAGCCGGCGGCGTCATGGCCACCCAGTTCACGGACGATACCCTGAGCGAGGTGCTGGCCTACAGCAGCCGGCGCGACTCGGCGATCTGGACCGGCACCTATCTGGCCTCGGAGGCGCTGCGCTTCATGACGACCCAGGCGCCGGACGCCGCGCGGCAGATTCGCGACACGCTCGAGACGCTGCACCTCTGGTGGCGCATTCCGGGGGACCCCGGCTATTTGGCGCGCTATGCCGCGCCCGCCGACAGCCCGGCGCCGATTCAGGCGATCCTCAGCGACAGCGAGGAGGAGGTGCACCGAGACGTGCTCTACGAGGGCGAACGCTGGCATTGGCGCGGCAATATCAGCCGCGATCAATACCAGGGGGTGATGCTGGGCTACTCCTTCGCCTATGAGGCCACGCAGAGCCCGGCGCTGCGCGAACTCATCCGCAAGGATGTCGTCGACTTCATCGAGCAGCTCATGCGCAGTGAAGAGCAGCCGGTCGCGGTCAGGGTGGGCAACAGCACGCTGAGCACCCAGGTCAGGATCCCCTACGCGGTCTTCAGCAAGGTGGAGGCGCCCGATGGTGAGCCCGCCTTGACCTTGACGCTCGACCCCTTCGAGGCGGCCGGCAAAGGGGTGCTCTTCTTCTCCCCCAATGCGGCTGAGCTGGTGCGTCAGCTCCCCGGGCTTGGCGGCTTTGCCAACATCTACCAGCCGACCGAGTCGATCCAGCTCGGCGCCATGTTCAATGTCGCGCTCCAGGTCACCGAGGGCGTTTCAGAGTACGCCGAGCGCCGTCAGGCGATCGCGCAGCACTATGAAGCGCACGCGGACGAATGGCTGGACATCGCGACGGGCTGGCGCAACAGCAACCAATGCGCCGATGCCTATTTTGGTCTGAACATCGGCTTCATGCCGCTCTATAGCTGGATTCGCTTGGAGCAAGATCCGGCCAGAAAGCTCCGGCTGCAGCGCGAGGTGCTGCGGGACGCCATGTGGGAGGAGGTAAAGGATCACAAGAACGTCTTCTTCGCCTTCATCTACGCATCCCAGGCGGCGGCGGAGGACGAGGTTCAGTCCGTCGCGGATTTCCACGCGGACCAGCTTGCGCGCTTCCCCACCGCACCCAATCTCGCGCTGCCGCGCGACCTGACCGGCAAGTACCCTGAGAGCGAGCAGTGCGAGGGCCTCTCCGCGGTCGCCGTCAACGTCGATGAGCGTGTCCCGGCGTCCTTCACCTGGGAGCGACAGCCTTGGAAGCTGGTTGACGGCGGCACCCCCAATCAGGTCTACGGCGGCGTCGACTACCTGATGGCCTATTGGATGGGGCGCTACTATGGCTTCATCGCGGACGACGCGCCTGGGACCTGTCTGCTCTGGCGGCGGGACCAATAGCGCGCTCGAAACTAATAGCGCACTCGAAACTCAGGCCCAAGGCGGACGACCTCGCGAAGATCTATCGCCATACCGACGGGCGATTCCGGAAGGCGGCCGACTGCACGACCGAGCACTTCAGCGGGATCGGGATCGGGATCGGGATCGGGATCGGGATCGAACCGACGATACCGATTCCGATAGCGACCCCGATGGCATGACGCGTCGGTCTGAGGCGAAGCCTCGCTAGCGATTGAGCGCGCGAAGCGCATGGGCATCAGGCCACGCGCCGCCAATCCGCCTGGATGAGGTTGCGCGCCGCGCCGCCGAAGACCAGACCGACCTCGAACAGACCGCGGCCCGGCTCACCACGATACTTCTCGCTGTAGCCGCGCGTCTGGATCTGAGCGAGCGCTGGATTGGGCTGTTCGGCGCGCTCTTCAGGCGCCGCGTCCGGCCCCGGCGCGCCGCGCTCCAGCTTGAGTTCCATGACGTAGGTGTAGCCGGCGAGCCGCACCGCGAGGTCGACCTGACCGTGGTTGGTGATGTCTTCAGGGATGATCTCGGCATTGAGGCTGGCGAGAAAGGCGTAGAGCACGCTGGCATAGTAGCCCTCGCTTTCGGGCAGCGCATTGCCGGTGAAGTTGCGCCAGGGGATGCTGGCGAAGACACGCTTGATCATGGCCACGAGCCCCTCAAGGTCGCCTTGCGTGAGGCTGTCGTAGAGCCCTTCCTGGAGTCTGAAGCGCTGATCCTCGATGCCCGCGTAGCGGCTGATGAATTGGTCGTTCAGGGCAAGGCGCACCTCTTGGTTGGGAAGGCGCAGGCGAAAGATCAGCCGTCCGATACGGGTGTGGGTGCCGGTGATCGTCAGATAGCCACTCTGAAACAGCAGTGTGACGGGGTTGATGCGCTCGACGTCGAAGGAGTCGAGGATTTCCTCGCTGACCTCGAGTTGCTCGAGATTGGGCAGGAAGTAGCGCTTGCGCTCGAAGAGCTTGAGCAGGAAGCTCGGACTGCCGGTCTCGAACCAGTAGTTGCGGTAGCTGTGGTCCTTGTCGATGAAGAGCAGGATATCGTAGGGGTTGTAGACCGCCTCGCCGAGGAAGGCGTAGCCGTTGTACCAGGCGCGCAGCTCGTCCCAGTCGACGCCGGCCAGATGCTCGGCGAAGGTGGTCTCCAGGTCATGCTGGGTATAGCCGCAGAGGGTGGCGTACTGAGCGCTCAGGGTGATGTCGTTGAGCTGATTCAGCCCCGAGAAGAGGCTCACCTTGCTGAATTTGGTCACCCCGGTCATGAAGACGAAGCGCAGATGGGCATCCTGGGCCTTGAGCACGGAGTAGAGGTTCTTCAGCCTCTCGCGCAGCTCGGCGGCCCTCTCAGGGTGGTCGATGCTGTCGAGAATGGGCTTGTCGTACTCGTCCACCAGGACCACCACGCGCTGGCCGGATTGCCTATGGGCATGGCGGATCAGGTCGCCAAGACAGCCGGGGATGTCATTGTCGCGCCAGTCGCAGTCGATGCCTAGGCGCTCACCGTTGCCCTCAATGAGACGCCGGATGCGTCGGTCCAGGGCCGCGCGGCTGTCGACGACACCGGCGGCGAAGTCCAGCACGATCACCGGATGGCGTTGGCTCCAGTCCCAGCGGTCATGGATAAAGAGGCCACGGAACAGCGCCTCGCTGCCCTCGAACAGCTCCTTGAGGGTGTCGACGAACAGGCTCTTGCCGAAGCGACGCGGCCGCGAGAGGAAATAGGCCTTGCCCCGCTCGATCAAGTCCAAGGCGTGCGCGGTCTTGTCGACGTAGGCGCAGCCGCTCTCGATGACTTGGCGAAAGGTCTGGACGCCGATTGGAAGCGGGGCACGCGAATCCGTCATGGCGGTGCTCGGAATGGGTCGAGGTTCCCTCATTCTGGGACAGTGGATCACGCAATGCCACTTGCGCGTCCAGGGACGGGGCTCGAGTCCCTGCTCCGTGCGTGCGATGCCAAAGGCCGAGTACAACTCGGCGATCCCAATGACACCAGGCCAGGACGTTGAAAATGAACGCCCTCCAATTGACCTCTGCGCCACAGACTCAGGGCGGCCGATTGCGCCCTACCGCCTGCGGGACGGCTTGCGGTGCGATCTGCCCCGGGACATGGATGATCCTGTCGGCACGGACGGCCTGCGCTGCCCCTCGGCCACACCTCCCGTCCCGGCCGGCTGGAAGCTGGGCACCAGGTGGCGCTTGCCGTTGCCGATGAGGTCGGCCCTGCCCATATCCTGCAGTGCCTTGCGCAGCAGCGGCCAGTTCTCCGGATCATGGTAGCGCAGCAGGGCCTTTTGGAGCCGGCGCTGGCGTTGGCCGCGGACGACGGAGACGCGCTCTGAGTGGCGCGTGACCCGCTTCAGCGGGTTGCGCTCACTGTGGTACATGGCGGAGGCGATGGCGAGCGGGGTCGGCAGGAAGGCTTGGACCTGGTCGAGCCGGAAGCCGTTGCGCTTGAGCCAGAGCGCGAGCTTGAGCATGTCCGCGTCCGAGGTGCCCGGATGCGCGGAGATGAAGTAGGGGATGAGGTACTGCTCCTTGCCGGCCTCCTTGGAGTACTTGTCGAACAGGGCCTTGAAGCGGTCGTAGGTCCCGATGCCGGGCTTCATCATCTTGCTGAGCGGACCGGCCTCGGTGTGCTCTGGGGCGATCTTGAGATAGCCGCCGACGTGATGCGTCACCAGCTCGCGGATGTAGGCGGGCGAGCGCACGGCCAGGTCGTAGCGCAGCCCGGAGGCGATGAGGATGCGCTTGATGCCGGGGACGGCGCGGGCCTTGCGGTAGAGGCGGATGAGGGGCTCGTGGTCCGTATTGAGATTGCGGCAGATGTCCGGGTAGACGCAGGAGAGCTTGCGGCAGGCGGCCTCGATGCGGCGGTCTTTGCAGGCCATGCGCCACATGTTGGCGGTTGGGCCGCCCAAGTCCGAGATGGTGCCGGTGAATCCTGGCGCGCGGTCGCGCACATCGCCGATCTCGCGCAGGATGGAATCTTCAGAGCGGTTCTGGATGATGCGCCCCTCGTGCTCGGTGATGGAGCAGAAGGTGCAGCCCCCGAAGCAGCCGCGCAGGATGTTGATGGAGTGGCGGATCATCTCCCAGGCAGGCAGCTTGGCGTCTTCGTAGCGCGAATGCGGCTTGCGGGTGAAGGGCAGCTCGTAGATCTGGTCCAGCTCCGCGCTGGTCAGGGGGATGGGCGGCGGATTCAGCCAGACGTCGCGATCGCCATGGGCCTGGACCAAGGCACGGGCGTTGCCGGGATTGGTCTCCAGGTGGAAGACGCGCGAGGCGTGGGCATAGAGGACGGGGTCGTCCCGAACCTGCTCGTAGGCGGGCAGGCGCACCACGGTGGTGGCACGATCACTGCGCCGTGGCGGGCCATGTAAGAGCGTCGTCTCCGGCCTGTTGTCGCAGGCGGGGTCTGTCTCGTAGGGGTCGTTGTAGACGCTCAGGGGACCCGGCGCGTCGAGCTGGCTGGAATCCCAGAGGGTCCAGCCCTCCGGCCGATCGCGGCGCAGGAAGGCGGTCCCGCGCAGATCGCGGATCTCCGTGATCGACTCACCGCCCGCCAGTCGATGGGCCACCTCGACCACGGCCCGTTCGCCGTTACCGAAGATCAGCAGGTCCGCCTTGGCATCCATGAGCACGGAGCGACGCACCTTCTCGGACCAGTAGTCGAAGTGGGCGATGCGCCGCAAACTCGCCTCGATGCCGCCGATGACGACCGGCACACCCTTGTAGGCCTCGCGCGCACGCTGGGCGTAGACGGTCACGGAGCGGTCGGGGCGGCGTCCGGCCTCGGCGTTCGGGGTGTAGGCATCGTCGGAGCGCAAGCGCCGATCGGCCGTGTAGCGGTTGACCATGGAATCCATGTTCCCCGCAGTGATGCCGAAAAAGAGATTCGGCCGCCCCAACCGCTGGAAGTCCTCGGCCGAGGTCCAGTCCGGCTGGTCGATGATGCCGACCCGAAAGCCGTGCGCCTCCAGCAAACGGCCAATGACGGCCATGCCGAAGGAGGGATGGTCGACATAGGCGTCACCCGTGACGATGATGACGTCACAGCTGTCCCAGCCCATCACATCCATCTCGGCGCGGGAGATCGGCAGCTCGGGCGCCGTGCCCAGCTTATGCGCCCAGTGCTTGCGGTAGGAAAAAAGATCGGGCGCGGTTTTCATCGGACTCTGGTACCAAGTTCACCCTTTTGGGATTCACCTCGCCGAGCGGGTGGATTTGACCGGCGGGAAGGTCGAGAATGCGGACAATCGGCGGGGGTCCAACGGCACGACGTTGGCAACGCGATCACATACTAAGGCGATTTCCGGCAATCGCCTAATGCACAAGCACCCGACGGTCAGCAGACCGTTAAGCTGATATTTAAGTTGGCTGATGTTTAAAGTTGAGCTGATCTTAAGGGGAGAGCTGTAGTGGATCTAGCGACCTTGCTCGGGCTGATCGGCGCAATGGGCGTCATTGTCGGCGCCATCGCCCTCGGCGGCGACGTCATGCTCTTCATCAACGTGCCGTCGCTGGTCATCGTGATCGGCGGCACCGCCTTTGCCGTCCTCTTTCGCAGCACGCTCGGCCAGTTCCTCGGCAGCTTCAAGGTCGCCATGGGCGCCTTCTTTTCCAAGTCCACGCCCCCCCAGAAGCTCATTGACGAGGCGGTCGACCTGGCCAATGTCGCGCGCCGCGAAGGCCTGCTTGCCCTCGAGGGCAAGGAGATCTCGCACCCCTTTCTGCAAACGGGCATCAGCCTCTGTATCGACGGCCATCCGCCGGAGGTCGTCGCCAAGGTGCTGAGCAAGGACATCAACCTCACCATCCAGCGCCAAGAGGCCGGCTACAGCGTCTTCAAGGCCACGGGCGACGTCGCCCCGGCCATGGGCATGATCGGCACCCTGATTGGCTTGGTGCAGATGCTCGCGAATATGGAAGACCCCAAGAGCATCGGCCCCGCCATGGCTGTGGCCTTGCTGACGACGCTCTACGGGGCGGTCATCGCCAACGCCTTCGCCATCCCCATTGCGGAGAAGCTCAAGCTCAAGAGCAATGAGGAAAAGCTCAACAAGACGCTGATCCTGGAATCCATCTCGGGCATTCAGGAAGGTCTCAACCCACGTGTTCTGGAACAGTTGCTCATGACCTACTTGCCGGAGAGCCAGCGCACCAGCAAGGACAAAGACTGACCCCAGGCGTCGAGCACCAATAGATCCAGCACCAACTAGATCGAGCACCAAGATTAGGGTGTAGAGATGGAAGAGACCGAGTGCGAGCAACAAGAATGTCCAGCGGGGGCCCCCGAATGGGTCATGACCTTCGCCGACCTCATGTCGCTAATGATGTGCTTCTTCGTGCTGCTATTGTCCTTTTCGGAGATGGACGTGCAGAAGTACAAGCAGGTCGCGGGGTCCATGAAGTTCGCCTTCGGCGTGCAGCGCGAGGTCAAGGTCGCCGACATTCCGGCCGGCACCAGCATCATCACGCAGGAGTTCTCGCCCGCGCAGCCCGAGCCGACGCTGATCAATGAGATCACGCAGGAGACCATCGACCAGCTCAAGGAGTACCTCAAGGTCGAGGACACGATCGCGGATGCCGAAGAAAAGGCCGAGGAGCTGCGGGAGGCCCTCAAGGAGGAGATCGAGCAAGGCCTCTTGGAGATCAGCACCATCGACGACCAGGTCGTCATCCGGATTCGCGAGCAAGGTTCATTCGCCTCGGCATCGGACGCGGTCAGCACTGAGTTTCGTGACATGCTGATCAAGGTCGGCGATGCCCTCAACCGGGTCGAGGGTAAGATCATCGTCGCAGGACACACCGACGACATCCCGATCGAGACCCGCGAGTTCCCCTCCAACTGGGTGCTCTCAGCGGCGCGCGCCGCCGCCGTGGCACACACCATGACCGAGATCGGCGCAGTGGATCAGAACCGCATCGAGATCCGCGCCTACGGCGAGAACCAGCCGCTCGAATCCAACGAAACCGCCGAGGGGCGCGCAAAGAACCGCCGCGTCGAGATCATCGTGCTCAGCGACCGCGACCCTCAGAGCCTGATCGAGAACCTCACCCTAAAGCTTGACGAAGACGAAGCGAAGGCCCAACCCGATGAGTAAGGAGTTAGAGCAGAACGCCCAGGACCAGGACCAGGAAAGGCGTCGCTATTTCCGTATCGAGGACGAAGTCGGTCTCCTGGTCACCCCCATCTCGCCAGCGGACGAGGCGGCAGCGATCGCCGGCTTCGATGACGAGGAAGGCCACGCGAGTCTCATGAACGAACTGCGCGCCCTGCGTGATGCACACCTGCCGCAGCGGCGCAGTCTGGAGTACAAATTCCCCACCGTCGCCGCCTACATGCGGATGGTGGAGAAGCAGATCGATCTGCTAGCGGCCGCGGTTGGGGATGAAAACGGCTACCCTGCGGCACCGGATACCCCGGTCAACTTGAGTGCTCAGGGTCTCAGCTACGAGGCCCAGGAGCCCTTGGAGATGGACTCGCTGGTCGAGGTCCGCCTGACGATCTTTCCGGACCGATGCGGCATCAAGGCGCTCGGGCGCATCGTGCGCTGCGAGGGCGACGAGGGCTGTGGAGACACCGCCGTGGAGTTCACGCATCTGCGCGACGCTGACCGCGAGGCCATCATTCGGCACGTGCACCTGCTGCAGCGGCTGCGCTTGCAAGCAAACACCGAGAAGGCATTCGAGTAGCAGTTGGCAGTTGGCAGTTGGCAGGTGGCAGAAGTCATTGAAGAATGGAAAATAAGGAATAACGAATATCTAAGTTACTCTATCGAAGCTA
>NZ_JAAIJR010000168.1 GCF_010915725.1 Thiorhodococcus mannitoliphagus | reverse complement strand
GTCGGATCAGTGTCCGCTTTCAGCTCGGAATGCTGTCCGCTTTGACGTCGGATTGGTGTCCGGTTTGGATCGGAATAGGTGTCCGGATTCGGCCGGAATACTCAGCGATCACTGCTGTTGGTCTGTTGTTTCCCAAATCACCTAAGCTGCTGATGCGTCTGCGCCGCGCATGGGACAGTTCTCACGTTGTAGCCTAGGCGTTCGGGCTTCGCATGCGTCCGCAAGGCACTCAACTGGTTGGCGATGTGCGGCGAGGGCCGCCGACTGCAGGGCGCCATGATGCTCGAGCATGTGCTCATCGGTCGCCAAGGCGGCCTGAGCGGCCCTCACCCTCGCGCGTGCTTCCCGGGCGCAGATGGACCAGGAGGTGTTCATTGGTCTCGGAGACGGCGCAAGCCAGCCTGCTGAGTGCGGGTCCGAGAACAGGATGCGATAAGGGACGCTGGATCGAGGTGAGCTGCTCTCGCTCCGCTCTGTGCGACTGCCGTCAGAGGTTGTCTGAAGATTGCAATCGCCCGAGCTGGGGCGAATTCATTGGCCCTCTCGCCAGTGCCAAGGGCGCCTAAGACAGGGTCCATCAATTGTTTCCCGATGCGAGCGATGCCGCCCGAAATCCCCCCTAGCCCCCCTTTGCGAAAGGGGGGAAGTTGTTGATGGACGCTTTCTAAAGTCGCCCCCTTGAGGTTTGTCAGACAGCCTCTCAGATCGCCGGTGGTGTGGTGCTTCTCGGCTTCGGAGCGACTTCATGATTTCCACACAATTTCCACATCCCCCCTCCTTGCTTGCTCGCGAGACTATCCACACTCCGCCACGATCAAGGAATCGCTCATGCCAGTCACTCGATTCACTCGGACCTCCAGAATCGCTCAGACCTCCAGAATCGCGCTTTCTCTAATCATTGGCGCCGCTGTGCCGCTCGCCAGTGCTCAACCCGGCGGCGATCATGGCGGCGGGCGCCGCGGGCCTCCACCACAGGAAGCGCTGGATGCCTGCGCCGACCTGAGCGAACAAGACAGCTGTCAGTTTTCAAGCCCAAGGGGGAGGGTGGAAGGAACCTGTGTCCTCCCACCGCGCGAAGACGGCATATTGATCTGTGCGCCCGACCGAGCGACGCAGCGCACCACCTATCCCAGCGTGGACACCGGGCAAAGCGCTTGCTACGCCGACAGTGGCGCTGAAATCGCCTGCACCGCGACGGGGCGCGCCTTTTCCGGTCAGGATGCCCAGCATCAGGGCAAGACCCCCAGCTTTGCTGACAATGGTGATGGCACCATCACCGACAGGGTGACCGGTCTCATGTGGCAGCGGAGCCCGGACACCAATGGCGACGGCGTCCTGAACCTGGGTGACGAACTCGGCTATGAACAAGCGCTGAGCTACTGCGAAGACTTGAGCCTCGCCGAGCACAGCGACTGGCGGCTGCCCGACATCAAGACGCTCTATTCGCTGATCGACTTCAGCGGCAGGGATCCGAGCGGCTACGAGGAGACCGACACGAGCGGCTTGATACCCTTCATCGATACCACCTACTTCGATTTCGCCTATGGCGATACCCATGCCGGGGAGCGCATCATCGACGCCCAATATGCCTCCAGCACCCTATACATCGCTGGCGACCTCCTCTTCGGCGTCAACTTCGCCGATGGGCGAATCAAGGGCTATGGCCTCACCATGTTCGGGCAGGAAAAGACCTTCTCGGTCTTGTGCGTGCGTGGCAATGAAGCCTATGGCGACAACGACTTCGTGGACAATGGCGACGGCACCATCAGTGATCGCGCCACCGGCCTCATGTGGGCACGCGACGACAGCGGCGTCGATGCCCCCGACGGGCTCAACTGGGAACAAGCCCTGGCCTGGGCCGAGTCGCGGAACGCCGCCCGGTATCTGGGCTACAGCGACTGGCGCCTGCCTAATGTCAAGGAGTTGCAGGGGCTGGTCGACTATGAGCGCTCCCCTGATACCACCGGGAGCGCTGCGATCGATCCACTCTTCAGCGCTACCGGCATCACCAACGAAGCGGGCCAGGCCGATTTCCCCTTTTACTGGAGCAGCACGACCCACGCCAACTGGACGGAGAACCTCGGCTCGGCTGGCGCCTATGTCGCCTTCGGTCGCGCCATGGGGTTCATGGGCGGCGCCTGGGTTGACGTTCACGGTGCGGGGGCGCAGCGCAGCGACCCCAAAGCCGGCGACCCGGCCAGCTACCCCAACGGCAGGGGCCCTCAGGGTGACGCCATTCGTATCTACAACGCTGCGCGCCTGGTGCGTGATGATCGGAGGTTGCCATGAGCAGTCATATCAGCGGTCTCGGTGGTCTGTCGTCGATGATGGTCGGAGCCGGCGCCACCAGCAACCGGCCACCACCGCCGCCCCCGGGTCCATCGCAGCTCTCGGAGCAAATGGTTTCGGCGCTCGACACCGACAGCAAGGGCTATCTCGACGTCGAGGATATCCAGTCGGCGGTCGATCAGCTGACCACAGAGGCTGATGCGTCGGTGGCCAGCGCAGAGGAGGTCTTTGCGGCGCTGGATGGCGATGGGGATGGCCAAGTCACCGAGGCGGAACTGGCGGAGACCTTTCGGACTACGGCCGAAAGTCTTGGGCTTGTGCAAGGAGCGGATGGTCAGGGCAGGAGACCGCCGCCTCGACCATCGTCCGCATCCTCGACATCGACGGCCAGCGCTGAGAGTGCGACGAACGGCAATGCCTTGATGAGCACCATCACGCAGTTGATGCACACCTATGGGGCGGCCGCGTCGTCCGGTGAGCCATCCGCGCGGTTCTCGCGCTCCGCATAATCGAGGCAATGGGGCGCGGCGTCTGCCCCAGGTCGCTGCGACCGACCATCGCGCAGACGTTGGTCCTGCTCGCCCCCTCCGATTTGCGGATCAAGGAGCGAAGCACCGCCGCTCGCGTCGTTGGACGCTCTCCAAGGTCTTGCGGCAGACGGATCAGGGCGATGGTCTGACCGCTCTGCGACGCTCTTCCCGAGACGGGCCAGGCAAGGCCGCGGCGCTGCCGCGGCGATGCTGCTGATGTGGCGGCCTGCGGGGTTCAGAGGTGACTCTGTCCCAAGGTTCCGTCGAGGCGTAGAGGCTCCTTAGTCGATAGGAGCGGTATTGGGGGATATTGAGGGCCGTTTGGAGGACGGCGGTGCCGTTCGGGTCGAGCTCTTGGATGGTTGTGCGGGGCTCCATGAAGGTGCCGAGGATGCCTGAGTTGAGCCAGTAGTTTCCGTTACTGAGCTGCTGCGCCGAGCCGACCGCGTAGGCGAACTCGCCGAGGTCTTGGTTGAAGACGAGTTCCGCGGTCATGGCCTCCTCGTCGATCTCCCACACTTGCCCGCGGCTCTGACAATCCGGCGGTGGCGCGGCGGCTTCGCACCTGAGGTTGCTGTTGTCGAAGAGGATGATGCGGTTGTCCGCAATGTAGCTCGGGTCATGGCTGTGCGAGAACCAGTCGTCCGCGCTGCCGCCGAGGCGCGCGAAGTCGCCATCTGGACCTAGCCGCCAGAGGATGCTGCCGTCGCCTGAGCCGTCGTCGTAGTCGATCTTGAGCACCCAGTCCTGGTGGCGGACGGAGAGCAGAAAGTCGCCGTCGGCGGTGTAGGCAAGGGCGTTGGCGTGCATCCAATCATTGGTCTGATCCGCCAGGTAGAAGGGCGGGCATCCGGCGATGCCCGTGCTGCAGACCTCGCCCAGGGTTGCCAGTCGCGTCGGGTCGAGGTGATCCCAGCCGTTCCACAGCCATTTGATCTGCAAATTCCCGTCGGTGACGATGATCATGTCGCCCAGCACCGAGACCTCTCCGGGGCCTTGCAGGTCCGTGACCAGCCGCTCGACGGTCGCGATGAAGGCGACGTCGCCATTCGGCAGCTCGCGGACGTCATGGTGGATGTCGTTGATCCTGTCGGCGTAGCCCCCTTGCTCGAGCTGCATGTTCAGATCGGTGACGTTGGTCTGCTTGAGGTTGTTGCCGAGCAGATCGGCCTTGGTCAGCAGCTGATTGGGCGTGTTGGTCTCGGGATTCGGCGTGATGTGCCAGAAAGTCCCATTGGGGCTTGGGCGCAATGCCCAGACGGCTCGCTCCAGGTACCAGATGAGGTTGCCTTCCAGGTCCGTTGCATGGGGGTAGGGGCTGAGGCCGGTGCTCGGGTTGCCGATCATGGTGGAATTCCAGATGACGGGCTCGAGCTGGCTGACCCAAGGCGCGGCCAGCGCCTGGATGGTGCTGGGTGAGATGGTGATCCCGGCCATGCCCGTGGTGAAGCTGATCGGCTGCGAGCGTCCAAGCGGCATGCCGTCTTCCCCGAGCGCCTCGTGCTGCATCAGGTAGGTCGTATTCTCACGCATGCCGGCGATCAGGAAGTGCGGCGGCGCCTCGGGCATGCACCACTCGGGGTTGGTCACTTGCTCAATCCCGATGGATGGGGCAACGAAGCGCACACGCATGCGGATCGCCGTCCCGCAGGGCGGCGCGACATAGAGCGCGACCAGCGGGTTGCGGGTCGGATGGACGACGGGCGCATTGAGTCCTTGCGGGATCGCCGGAAGGATGGTGAAGGGCAGGGTTGCGGTGCTCTGGTGGCCGCTGTTCATGTCGAGGACGGCGCCGGTCAGAAGGTAGCTGCCGGGGCGGATGCTGGACCATTCCAAGGTGTTGCTCGACTGATAGGCGTAGATCACCTGGCGGTTTTCCGGCTGCTCGGCCGGCGCGAGGCTCAGCTGATAGAGCACCTGGGTCTCCGCGTCGTCCGTGAGGGTGACGAGCATGCTGGCGCCTGCGGGCTGGGGCGAGGGCAGGTTCGTGGTGAGGCTGACAGCACCGAGCGCCGGCGCGCCCTGTATCGCGATCAGTGTCGCGGCCGCCAGGAAAAGGATGGAATCTCGCACCAGTGTTGCTCCTGGGGTTTGGTTGGGTGTTGGAGGGTCGCATCGCAGCCGAGGAAAGGCTGGCTGCTTGCGCTTTCCCGAGGGCGCCCCTTGGGCGAGGCTTCGCCTCAGACCGACGAGGCATGCCATCGGGATCGCTATCGGAATCGGGATCGCTATCGTCGGTTCGATCCCGATCCCGATCCCGACGGCTTTGGATGGTCGGACGCTTCATCGAAATTTGACTCATCTGCAAGCATTTTGCGCCCTCAAGGATTCTAGACCGAGTCGAGCCGGTCTCGGCCAGCGTTCCGAGCCACGGGCCGCTGCCCTGGGTGCCTTCTCGCTCGGAACACCTGTTGGCCTGGACGTCCTGTCAGGTTTTCACAGGGTCGAGCCAGGTCATTGACCGATCACGCCCCCTTGCTCGATTCGCTCTATACGTGACTCTAGAGCGTCCATGCGTTCCGTCAAGCTGGGTGTTGTCTCGGGACGCGTACTGGACTCCAAGGTGTGCAGCGCGAGCGCCGCCCGCTGGATGACGCTCACCAGGGATTCTCCGGGCAGTGAGAGGGCTTGCAGTTGGATGACGGTTTCTTTCGGCAGGCTGACGCTTGTGTTCGATGCGCCCATGTTGGTCTCCGCAATGCTTGGACAGTTAAAGCCTAACCCCGTAATGGTCGCGCAAGCCATGGCGCCTGTCATGGGGATGTGGTGGCGGGATCCCTTGTCACGCTGTCGTTACGACGGCACTGAGTATTCTTTGGCTGCATTGAGCCAGCGGTAAACGCAAGCCTGTCGTCCGGCTGGCTGCTCGCAATCGAGACCTGTGTCGGGGTTTTTTTCGAGCGCATCCCCTAACCTCCCATTTTGATATTGGCACACTTTGTCAGTCACGCAGCGAGAGCGGGATACCATGAAGCGCTTAGTCCTCCATGTCCCATTGTTCGCGCTCGCGGGCTCGGGGGCGGTTTGGGCTGCCCCGGCCTTCAGCGACGCGAGCATGGGCGACGTCATTCCTTATGTGGTGATCATCTTCGCCTTCCTCGGCATGAGTGTTGGCGCCATCGCCGGCGTGAAGCGGGGATTCAATGTCTTTGCGACAGGCATCGGCGGCTTCTTCTTGGGGCCTTTGGCCTTCGTGCTCTTCCTTGTGCCGCGCGCAAAGAGGGTTAAGCGGCAGAAGGAGGCGGATCAATGTCCCTTCTGCCGCGAGTCCATGGCGCCGGGCGCCAAGGTTTGCGGCAACTGCGGCTGGGATCCCGCCAAGAAGAAGGGCATTAGCGAGCCGCAGCGGGAAGCGGCGATTCAGGCCGACTCCGAGCCCAGGCGCCGCCGCTCCAGGAGCAAGTCCAAGTCTCCGTCGACAGCCAAGCGCGACGCATCCAACAACCTTAGCTCCGAGTTCGCGCAATATTCCGAGATGCTGCGGCAGACCTTACCGGGTACGCTGAACCGGCCGAAAGACATCGATTACATGGCGAAATTCTCCAAGAAGGACGAGGGCATTCATTGCGCCAACCCAGCGTGTCAGCGGATGCTGCTGCCGCCCTACGAGAAATGCCCGCACTGCGGCACGGTGCAGATTCGCGGCGCCGCTTAGCCGAACTTCAGCTTGCAGCGGGCCTCCTGCGACTCATGCCCTGGGGTATCGAGCCCAGCTGAGCCTATGACGGGATGGCAATCAGAGGGGGGCGCTGACAAACTGAGATCGAATTGCTTACTGGAGCAGGGATAGAGTGGCAGAGCAATCGGACAGCCTGACGCGTGCGGTGCGCTTGGCCTTGCGTAGCGAGGTCGGTGAGTTGCCGCCCGCGCCCGCAGCTGCGGTGAAGCTTCTCGGGTTGACGCGAGAGGAGGATACGGAAGTCTCCGCGATCTCGCGCGTCATCGAGACCGAGCCCGCACTGGCGGCCAAGGTGCTCCAGATCGTCAACTCCGCCTTTTACGGTTTCCCGAGCAAGATCAATACGATCCATCGCGCCGTGACCCTGCTGGGCTTCTCCGCTGTCCGGCAGATCGCCCTTCAAGTGCTGTTCTACGAGCGCATGGTGAAGCGCGGCTCGAGTGGTCACTTCGATCGGCTCCATTTCTGGCAGCACAGCCTTTTGGTCGCCATCCTCAGTCGCGGAATCGGCGAGCGTCTGGGACATCCGGACCCAGACGCGCTCTATGCGGCGGGGCTGCTTCACGATTTGGGGAAGATGATCCTAGAGTCGCACGGCCGTGTTTGCTATAGCGATTTTCTCGGCGCTTCGTCCAACAGTGTCAACTCGATTCGGGAGAACGAGCGCACCTATTTCGGTGTGACGCACGACATGGTCGGGGCGGTGATCTGCGCGAGCTGGGGACTGCCCGAGCTGCTCTGTCGCGTCCAGGCTTATCACCACGGTCCCATCAGTGAGGCTGAACTGTCAGCCGAGGAGGCGCGTGAGGTTGCGGTCGTCGCCTTGGCCGATTTCATTGCCTGGACGCAGGGGATCGGCTCGGTGGATCTGCTCAACAGTCTCAGCATCTCTCAGGATGTGCTGTCTTTGGTCCCCTTGGATGAGATCGGTTTGCCGGAGCTGCTCGAGAAGGCCGACGCCGAGATCTCCGAGATCGGCACCTTCTATGGGCTGGAGTTCCCGCCTTCACCTCAGCTGCGCGCCAATATGGTCGCGACCGCCGTGGCGCTTTGTCGCGGCGAGCCGGGCTCGGCGACGCCATCGGGGAATGCGCTGCTCTCGAGCTACACGGCGCCGCATCAAAGCCTGGATCCGGATGACTTCATTCCCCAAACGCTGGAAGCGCTGCAGCGTGAGCTGGGGATCGAGCGCCTGTTGATGATGCAGGTTGAGCCCAAGCGCCGCAGTCTGATCGCCACGCACGCGCTGCCGCCGTTGCCCGCAGTGTCGCCGACGGCACCGCTGGAACTCACGATGCCGACGCTTTCGGGCGAGCTTGTGCGCTGTTTGCGTGAACGCCGGCCGGTGCTGGTCCGGGAGTCGCCGGAGAACGAGAAGACCTTGGCGGCGATTGGTGTCTCTGAGGCGGCGGCGGTGCCCGTCATGTGTCACGGCCGGCTGATGGGTGTTCTCTGGGTCAGTCGCAAGCATGCTGGGGAGTCGCTGGAGCTTGGTCTCTTGCCCGAGGTCATGCGCGTTGCCGGAGAGTTGGGGATCGCCATCGAGCGCAGCCGGACCTTCGAGCGCGAGCGCGCCAAGGCCGAACTCGATGCCTTGACCCGGCTCGGTAATCGCGGCGCCGTCGACCGTTTTCTTGCGCGCGCTTTCCGACAGGGAAAAGAGGCGCGTCGCCTCTTTGCGGTTGGCCTGGCCGATATCGATCACTTCAAGGCCTTCAATGACAGCTTCGGTCATCAGGCCGGGGATGACGTGCTGCGAATCGTCGCCGACACCATGCGCAGCCTAACGCGCCCGACGGACTTTCTCGGGCGCTATGGCGGAGAGGAGTTCCTCTTCGTGCTCATGGATACGCACCTCGAGGGTGCCCGCATCTACGCCGAGCGCATCCGTAAGCAGATCGAGCAACGTGGACAGGTGCTGGCTGAACGCTTCCCTGGACACTCGCTGACCATAAGCATCGGGGTCGCGGTCTATGAGGACGGCTTCAAGGATGAGTCCGAGATCGTGGCCGCCGCGGACGCGGCCCTCTATCGCGCTAAGGCTGCGGGACGCAACCGGATCGAGATGGCTGACGCTGGGCACTAGCGCGCTGATGTGCGCGCCCTTGTGATGACAGCGGTCAGCGGGCTGGTTCTGAAGGATCCGCGGTCGCTAGTGGAATCCGCTCGCCGCTTCGAGGGCCTGGAGTTCGGGACTGTCGACATCCGCGAACTGGATCCCGAGCTGGCAGTGCTCTTCAGTGGTCGCGGGCTTAGTCCAGACGATGGATCCGACCCGGGATATGATGCGGGTCCAGCCGTTCTCTCGACATTCCATGGTGAGCAGCACCTTGGCGCTGATCGGGTAGGGATGGTCAGCGAGCAGCCGGACGCCGCCTGAGCTGACGTCCTTAGAGACGCAATAGTGGCTGCAGGCATCAGTGGCGGACAGGGGTGCGTCGATCGACTGGATCTGGACCTGGCAGTTGTCTGCTCGGCGAAAGTATCGCCGGCGGTTGATGGTCCGGGAGGAGCGAAGTGACTCATGCATTGACTTTGGTCCGCTGGTATTCGAGGCTTGATTTCATCGCTTTACTGGATCTCTAAAGATCCCGATCTCTGCTTGTCCCAGCTGGTGTGTCAGCGTGGTTCCCTCCTCGCTTCGGTATGGCTGTGCATGACTGGCTCGATCACAGGCATCTTGGTCCGTCGTGCCTTGAACGCCTCGCGATTTCAGTGTAGTACCTTTAGATTTACACGCACGCCCCGCGCTGCGCATTCCAGTGCTGCTCAGGCAAGACCCTAGGGTGTCAGTCATTCACCTGAGGTATCCATACTAAAGTTGGTAGGGGGTCTTGTACCTAGTCGCCGACTAACGGTCGGTCATCAAAGCGTGAACTCGGCTGCGGATCCTTGCGTCATCCGAAAGAAATGAGTGGAGTCGAAGGAGGACGAGGGGTAGAAGAGCGCCCAATCGTTCGCGCTGGCGGTGATGCTTCCTCGCTCTCGCTCGTCTCTACTCGCCTGTCTTCACGATTGCGATCCTTCACGCTGACGGCAGGCAACTCCGATTGCCGTGTTTTTTCAGCGGTTGGCGAGCGCGATGTCCAGATACGATGAAAGTCGGTGATGTCTCAAGGTGCAGGTCGAGGGTCAGCTGCAAGCCCAGCTCGATCAGCGCGAGCTGACCACCTTTAGGTGAGCATGCTGCCCTATCTGACCCTGACCCGCCCGAGACACGCCGCCAGTCTGCGTCGTTTGAATTTCACCCAAGTGGGGCCGAATGCTCAGGCCAACGGCGCCGTCAATTCACGCCCTTCCTGGGGAAAGAATGTGCGCCCGAATAGGCATCTGGGGATGAGACAGACAGGGGGGGATTTGCCTTACCCGAAATAGGGCCGTCAGCCTCTAGTGCTTCGCTGCGCAAGTTCCGAGACCGTTGCCTCCTCGTTGTCGTTGTCGTTGTCGTAATCGTGATCGCGGTCTCGACATGGCGAATATTCGATTACGACAACGACAACGAC
>NZ_JAAIJR010000167.1 GCF_010915725.1 Thiorhodococcus mannitoliphagus | reverse complement strand
AGCGTCAGGCGCGGATGACTTCGCCGGTCTCGACGACCCGCTGGAGCGCGCTCCCCAGGGTGTGGGCCTGAAAGCGCGTGTTCTTCTCCGACAGTCGCGCCGCCCGGACGCCTGGCGAGCACGGGATCACGAGAGCGATGATGATAGGTGGCCGGGGTCGAGAAAGGCTTGGGCTCTACGCGCGTGTGGGAAGCAAGGGTGTCTCATTGGGTCGGCGATTCGTCGGAGTCTGGACGGACTTGTCGTCGGCGCAGGCATTCGTTCGCAGGCACCGCGCGCAGTTGTCCAGACAGAGCTGTTGCAGCGTCTGCTTGGTAGCGTGGTCGAGGCAATGCAGATCGGCCGCACAGATGGCCCCATCCTCCATCAGGCGCTGAACCAACTCCAGTGACATCTCGACACGCAGGGATTTCTGGCTCGCGTCAAGATGCGAGGCATTGGTGCCGCTCATGGCCATCCAATCGGGTGGATCTCTATACATAAACATGGCTCCTGTTCAGTAAGCGGAGTATCCCAGTTTAATTAAGAATGCGTCTCAATTCTTTTATTTCAAGGGTGTCGGCACGATGAGATCGGAGCAACAGCCAAGTGGTCCCGGGTCCGCTGGAATTTCGTTCCGGCGCATGGCCATGAAGGGTTTGCACAACCGGTGCCGCCATGCCTGTCGCGACCATGTCGATCCAGTCGGCATCGAGGTTGACGTCGTGCTCTGCGCGACGCATTCCAGAGATGGAATGGCGGCGGCCTGGCGTCCTCGGGATAGCGGAAGGAGTGGGGGGATGATGGACGGGAGAGGGTGCGCGTCCGAACAAAAAAATATCGAGGGTCACTTGCTTTAATAGCTACGCACAAGGGATCTTGCCATTTCAGCCCGGGCTTGGGCTCAAAATCCCTCCGGTCCGTTGCGATGTCCTTCTCGACGCGGTAGCGTTGCGCGCTTTCACCACCGCGAGCGTTTACCGTGACGAGCATCTTCCAGTTGACCCCCGTCCTGCTCCCCGCCTTAGGTGCATTGTCCGAACTCCAGATCGGCGACACCCTGCCCGCGCTGACGCTGAAGGATCAGCACGACCAACCCCAGGCGATCGGTCATAACACCAGGTTCGTGATCTTCACCCGGGAGAAAGACGCCTCGAATCTTGCGGACGATGTGCTGAAAGGGCAGACAGCCGAGACCTTGCAGGCCATCGGCATCCGCTATGTCGCGGACATCAGCAAGATGCCCGGCTTGGTGACATCGATGTTCGCGCTGCCGAAGCTGCGCAAATATCCCTACCCGGTCCTGTTGGGGCGCACGGCGGAAGAGACCAGCGCGCTGCCGCGTGAACCGGGCAAGGTGACGGTGATCGAGATGGACGGCGGGACGATCAAGGCCCTGCACTTCATCGACGAGGCAACCGCCTTACGTGCGCTCATGGGACTGGCTTCCTGACGGCGTCGAAATCGCGCATCAGGAACGACTCATCAACGTCGATCGCCCAGACGAGGAAACCTCGGCGGCGCGCTGAACTTCCGGGCTGAACGCCTGCTCTCGGACAGCGCTATGTACTCACCGGCCCGCGCCTGATGACGCTCGCAGACGTTGCCGCGGAGCTGAGTGCCGCCATTGGATGTACGTTACGCTATGCGCCGGTCACACCAACGGGCTTCGCGCAGACGCTCACCGCCCAGGGCCTCCCCGGGGACCTGAGTGCTTCCATCGCACACCTGGTCGCGGAGGTGCTTGATGGGCGCAACGCCTATCTCGGCGATGGTGTCCAGCGTGCACTCGGGCGCCCACCGCGCGATGTCCGGGACGATGCCCGTGCCACGGCGGCGGCTGGTGTCTGGGATCGGGACGAGGTGGTGGCATGAGCGTCCTGGCGCAGGCTCTCACCATCCTCTGCGCCCTGGGCGCGGCGACCGCGGCCGGGGTCTTCTTCACCTTCTCGACCTTCACCATGGCGGGTCTCAAGCGCCTGAGCGCAGCGCAAGGGATGGCCGCCATGCAAGCCTCTGGCGTTGGCGGCGGTCAGGGGACGAGCTGCTCCGCCGCGCCATCCTGCATGGCACCCGCCAAGGTGGTGTAGACCTCGGTCCAGGCGTCCTGGACCTCCGGCGTAAAGTCATCGCCGAGCGCCTGACCCAGCGTCCACAGCAAGGCATCGACCAGCTTGTCGTAGTCGGGACCGGTGACGCCATAGCAGGCGTGTTGAGCGCCCAGGTCCTCGAGTGCCGGCAGCAAGGCATCCAGGTCATCGAGCGCGTCGACGACGGTCTCCAGCATCACCAGGAATTTGCGGCGCTGCTCGGCCATCTCCGCCTGGAACAACGGCTGGGTCTCTGGGTGGCGCGCAAACAGGCGCCCGTAGAAGCGCTGCGCGGTGGGCTCCGCGAGCGGCTTGATCTTGGTCCAGGATGCACGGACGAGGGCGGTCGCTTGCGGGGTCATCGGATGCTCGTCTCCAGGGAGGACAGGTCGAGGTTACCCCGGATCGCCCTCAAGCGCATCCGCCCATCCGCACCAGACCAGTAACCACACCGAGGATCTGAATCTCACCAGCGCTGAGCGGGAGCGGCGCGACTTCGGGGTTGGCGGGCTGGAGCCGAATCCGGTCCGTCTCAACATAGAAGCAGGAGCGGTGGGCAGGCTTGCGCCCAGGGGCGTCATTGGTCGCGGATCCGCTGCCGCCCGCACCGCGCCCGCCCGTCGAGGGTCATCCCGCACCATTGCCCATCGGGATCGAGGGCGTGCTCGGTGCGCCCGCCACGCCAACTGGCGCCACCCAAGGATTCGGGCGGGCGATAGGCAACATAGGCAGGGAAGGGCAGTCGCGCCGGGGTGATCCGCACCGGCGTTGGCTCCGGCGGCGTGGCGCAGCCGCTGAGCATGACGCAGGCAAGGGAAAGCAGAAATCGAATGCGGTTGACCATGCCATCAGACCCACGAGTGCGAAACGGATGAGCCTACTCTGCTGCGTGGCCTGGTGCCGGCCGAAACGGTAAACCGAGCGGGTCAGGGTTCTTCTGGAACAACGGTAAAGACCGCGTTTACCGTTCTTCGTCGCCGGTGACCCCGGAGCATGCTTGGATAGGCGTTTCTGCCAAGCCTCCACGGCGGATGCGCGCACGACGATGCCCAGCCTCATGACCCGCTACCGAGCCGCCTGGGCCGCCTTTCGCACGGCCGACGTCGAGTCGCCGTCAAGCAGCCCTGCTGCTTCCGCAGCGCCCGCCGATCTTGACCCCGAGCAGGAGATCCCGCGCTATCCGCCCTTCCTCAAAGGCTTGCCTGTCGCCAGCACAGCCCAGATCCTCGCGACCCAGCGAGCACTCATCGCCAGCCTTCAGGATGCCCTGGCCTTCAGCGATGAGGACTACCGCACCCTGGTCCTCCCCCTGATCGAGCGCTACGCCGCCTTCGTCCATTTGCTGCCCGCGTCCGAAACCCATCACCATCGCGGTGCCGGGGGCCTCTTCCGGCACGGGCTCGAGGTCGCCTTCCAGGCCGCCCGCGCCAGTCGCGGACGGCTCTTCGCCCTCGATCGTCTGCCCGAGGAGCGGCGGATCCTTGAGCCACGCTGGCACCTGGCCGCCTGCATCGCCGGACTGCTGCACGATGTGGGCAAGCCGGTCGCCGATCTCTCGGTGGTCGACCGGAACGGGTCGTACCGATGGCAACCGCTCGACGAGCCGCTGGCAGAGTGGGCCGGTGCGCACGGCATCGACTGCTACTTCCTGCGCTGGACCACCCAGCGCGTCCATCACGGCCATGAACTCTTCACCGCCGCCGTGCTCCCGCAGCTCCTGACCCGGCCGGTGCGCCACTGGCTGATGGACCCCGACCCCCTGGTCTGGCTCACCCTGGGCCGGGTGCTGGCCGGGATGGACGACCAAGCGCTGCTCGGTGAGCTGATGCGTGAGGCCGATCGGGTCAGCGTCGCCCAGGACCTGCGCGAGAACCGCCTCGACCCGGACGCGCTCTCGCTCGGGGTGCCGATCGAGCGCTATCTGATCGACACCATGCGCTCCCTGCTGCGCGACGGGACCTGGACGGTCAACACGCCCGGGGCAGGGGTGTGGATCTTTCCGCCCAATCGGGTTCACCTCGTCTGGCCGGCCTGCGCCGAGGCCATCGTCCAGCGGCTTTCCGGTGAACGCATCCCGGGAATTCCACGCGATCCGGACACCCTGGCGGACATCCTCATCGAGCGTCATCTGGCGCGGGCACGACCGCTGGGCGAAGGCGTACCGGCTGCGCGTTACTGGCGACTCGCCCCGGCGCTCCTGGCCCACGAGCAGCCAGTTGAGCTGAGCTTCCTGCGTCTGGCGAGCCCTGAGCTGCTGTTCTCGGGGGTGGTGCCGCCGGCTACGTTGTTGGTGACCACGATCCCTGAGTCAGGCTCGGCGTCCGTCCTTGTGGAAGACGCGGGCGTCGTGCCGAAGGCGACGGCGGGTTCGACTTCGAGCCCTGCGATCGACCCCGGTCATGAAGATGTCCAGGGAATCACCGACAGGATCGGCAACGCCACACCGGCCGAGCCCTCTGAGCGGGACCATGCCCGCGATTGGCTGCGCCAACAGGGTCCGGCAGGAGACGTTATGATCGCCCTGAGCGAGGCACTCTCAGAGGATCGACTGACAGCCGATGCCTGTCCAAGCCTGATTCAGGGCAAGGTCTTTCTGCCGTACCCGCAGGGGCTTGCCGGGTGGGACGCAGTACCCGCAGAGATCCTTGAGACCTTTGTCGCCCGCGATTGGATCGAGCGTGATCCACTGCGCCCCATGCTCAAGGTGCGCGAACATGACGGGGTCTCCGGGGTGTGGCTGAGGCGCTCGGTCTCGCGCCGGTTGGTTGCTCTGGGACTGGGAGCCGACTCGGTCCCATCGTGTCCGCCGGAGACGATCCAGCCCCAGTCGGCGGCAATCGAGGCAGTCGTCGGTGATGATCCACCGAACCGGACCAGTGCGAAAGGCTCACCCGCGACCACCGTAACCAAGTATGCGCAGACCATTCGCCAACGCCTCCTCGCGCGCGATCCGACCCTGGGTGTCATCACCGAGCGCCCCGGCGCACTCTCGATCCCGCTGCGTGGCCCCATCCTCGATGGCGCCCGCCGCGCCGGCATTTCGGAGACCGCCCTGCGCCGTGCCCTCGAACGTTTGCCAAATGCCCGTCCGGTCGAAAAGGGCATCCTGACCCTTGTCCTATAATCCGCCCTGGCGGCCCAACTTCGAGCTGGCGGCACTTTCCAGCTGGCTGGGTTTGGGGCTGCTTGCGGCCTGCCTGCACGGCCACTGGGCACTGCATCAGCGTCCCTTTCAACTGCTGGCCGTGCTTGCGATCCTGATGGGGCTACGCTGGCTGCCCGCCGCGCTGCGTCACAGCCAGCGCCGGGCACGCCTCGGCGGGCAGCCGCTGAGCTTTCTGGATCCCGAGCGGCTTCGCGCACACGGCCAACGCCGTCCCGCCGATCTCTGGTTCGGCTGGGGCTTCGACTGGAACGCCGAGCATGCCCAGCTCGCCCTCGATCTGATCCGCGTCGGACCCGAGCGCATCGTGCCGGCCCATCCCGAGCTGGGCGCGCACTGGCTGCACGGACTTGCCCCGCGCGAGGCGCCGGTCTGGCTGCCGGTCGCGCACAGCGCCGGGCATCTGCTGATCGTCGGCACCACCGGCTCGGGCAAGACCCGGCTGCTCGAACTGCTGGTCGCCCAGGCGGTGCAGCGCGGCGAGGCGGTGGTCATCCTCGATCCCAAGGGCGATCAGGAGCTCCAAGCCTCCGCCCGGCGCGCCTGCGTGCGCTGCGGCGCGCCCCAGCGTTTCGTCAGCTTCCATCCCGCCTTTCCGGACCGCAGTCACCGCATCGATCCCCTCTACAGCTTCAACCGCGCGACCGAGATCGCCAGCCGCATCGCCGCCATCATGCCGAGCGTGAGCGGCAACGACCCCTTCAAGAGCTTCTCGCAGATGGCCCTCTCGCACGTCATCGGCGGACTGCTGGCCGGCGGGGAGCGGCCCAATCTGGTCACGCTGCGCCGCTACCTCGAAGGCGGCGTCGAGGCGCTGGTGGTCCGGGTCCTCATGCGCTACTTCGACGAGCAGACACCGGGCTGGGAGGGCAGGGCGGCGCGCTACATCGGCAAGGCGCACGACACCATGGCCAAAGCGCGCGGCCTGGTGCGCTTCTATCAGGAGATCCGCACCCAGCACCCCTCCACCGTCATCGACGGGCTGGTCTCGCTCTTCGAGCACGACCGGGTGCACTTCTCCAAGATGGTCGCGAGCCTGCTGCCGGTGCTCAGCATGCTCACCGCCGGTGCGCTCGGCCCGCTGCTCTCGCCCGACAGCGACGATCCCGCCGACCCGCGTCCGATCACCGCCATGGCCCGCATCGTCGAGCGTGCCCAGGTCGCCTACATCGGGCTGGATGCGCTCTCCGACGGCATGGTCGGGGCGGCCATTGGCTCGATCCTGATCGCCGATCTGGCCGCCGTTGCCGGCGACCGCTACAACTACAGTGTTGAGCATCGCCCGGTGAACGTCTTCGTCGACGAGGCCGCCGAGATCGTCAATGACCCCTTGATCCAACTCCTGAACAAGGGTAGGGGCGCCGGACTGCGCCTGACCATCGCCACCCAGACCTTCGCCGACTTCGCCGCGCGCACCGGCAGCGAGGCCAAGGCGCGACAGGTGCTCGGCAACCTCAATACCCTGATCGCCCTGCGCGTGCTCGACAGCGAGACCCAGGAGTACGTCACCGCCAGTCTGCCGAAGGCCCGCCTCAAGACCCTGACCCGCACCCAGGGCACCTCCACCCAGCGTAATCCCCTGCAGCACTCGGGCAACGTCGGTGAGCAGCTCAAGGAAGAGGTGAGCGACCTGTTCCAGCCGGCGCTCTTGGGGATGCTGCCCAATCTGCACTACATCGCCCGTCTTGCCGGTGGGCGGATCGTCAAAGGGCGGCTACCGATTCTGCGCGAGCCAGCCGGAGTCGACGCGGCCCAGGCAAGACGGCGTCAGGGGAGGGCGCCCGAGGGCGCCCAACCGGATGAGCAGGCCCGCTGACCATGCCGGATCCTGAGCCTGGCGATGCGCGGAGCCTTGTCGGTACGGGTGGCATCGCCGTGCTGCTCCTGCTGCTGGTCGGCCTGATCGGGATCGCGTGGTGGGTGCCGACGGAGTGGCTGGAGCAGGTCGGGACGCTGGAGCGGGCCTGGTCTCGACAGGCGCTCGGTGAGCGGAGCGCCGTGGCGGTCTTGGACTTGGCGCGACGCTGGGTCGCGATGCAAAGGGATCAGAAGGACGCGTCGATCGCGGGCCAGTCGATGCGCGCCGACCCTCAAGTCTCCGTCCTGATCGATGGGGTCGATCCGGACTGGCTCGTCGACCGCGCGAAGGCAGTCCGTCTGCTGGTCGAGCTGGCCTGTCTGCGTGCCGCCCTGCTCACGGCCTGGGCGCCGGCCCTTGGGCTGCTGCTCGTCGCCGGCGTGCTTGAGGGCCACTGGCGCTGGCGGATCCGTCAATTGGGCTTCGACTACCCGAGCCCGGTCGCCCGCCAGGCGAGTCAGACGGGTCTAACGCTGGTGGTTGGGCTCCTGCTGCTGACCCTATTGCTTCCGCTGCCCCTGCATCCGTTCGTCATTCCCCTCCTGACCCTGATCGCCGTCCGCCTGATCGGCACCGGCATCACGCATCTGCCCAAACAGCTGTGAGTCAGCGGTGTTGTCGCGCATGCGGTTCCGCCCCCGTTCTGGGCGTCATCCGCGCTGGCCCCGGCGCTGGGCTTCAAGACGATTCACGCGCCTTCTCAAGCGCGAGCCGATACACCGAATCACCCAGCCAGAAGCCGGCATCGGTTCTCAGCGCATCGAGACTCGGCCGGATGGCTGGCAACAAATCGCGTTGCTTCGCCAGCAGCAGAACCCCGACCACGCCCATGGGCGTCAATCCCTGTTGCTGTGCAAGCCGACGTCCGTCCTGCTCGTCCAGCAGGATGAGATCCGCGCCCAGTTCGACCGCGAGTGCGATGCTCGCAGATTCGCCCCGGTCGAGATCCCGCTGCAAGGCGCGCATCAGCGCCTGGTTGTTGGGTGCCTGGCGAATGATCCAGGACGCCTGTGCAACCTCATCGCGACCGGGCCAGGAACGACCGTTGGCGTTCAACTCATCCCAGACCGCATGGGCGATTTCGACACGACCGAACAGCCTATACAGCAAATCGAGTTGGCCGATCGCGGCGAGGTTGGTCAGTGGCGAGGTGTTGCTGACCACTCGCCTCATGACGCCGAGCGGTCCCAGTTGGATAAGTTGTCCAGGTCCTCGAACAGATCCGCCTCGTCGTAGTGAGCGGGTAACTCCCGCGACGCCAGTAATTGCCGAAACCGCCACAGTGACATCCCAGCCAGCTCTCTCGCCTTCCCGATCGAAAGCCGCCGTTGCACATAGAGACTGATGGCAAGCTCCTGTTTGAGCTGGTCCGGTGACAAACGGGCGGAGTCCAGGATGTCCTGCGGAATGTCGATCTGAGTTGATGCCATCTGTGACTCCTGACGGATTTGATGAGCGAGCCTCATTCTGCTGCTCGGACTGATGGGTGTCGAGTCACAACTCAGGAGGTGATCACCACAGTCTCGCGTTTCGCTTCCTCCAAGATCTCCGGCGACAGGCCGCGCCTTTTCAGCGCCGCGATCAAACGCATCGGGGTCAGTTCTCGCATCGTTGCAATCCGGCCCGCACGGCGCGTCCCACGGTCGGCATATGGATACCGACGAAAGCATGCGAGGCGTTCTTGAGGGCAACTTCCGATCTCAAGCCGCCTCACGCGGGATGACCTCGCGCTCGATCGTCGCGCGTGAATCCAACTCCGCGCGGCGCAGATCGAAGCTGGATTGTAGGTTCAGCCAGGACTGCGCATCACCGCCGAAGTAGCGCGCCAGGCGCAGCGCCGTATCAGGGGAGATGGCGCGGCGCTCTTTGACGATCTCATGCAGTCGCGTCGCCGGCACGCGCAGCGCCACGGCCAAGGCGTTCACGCTCATGCCCAAGGGGACGAGAAAGTCCTCGCGCAAAATCTCACCCGGATGCACCGGGCGCATAGCGTTGGTGGGTGTCATGGCTGGGCCTCCTCAGTGATCCTCGACAATCTCGACATTGAATGCATCGCCTTCTCGCCACACAAAGCACAGCCGCCACTGCGCGTTGATGCGGATGCTGTGCTGTCCCGCGCGGTCGCCGCTCAGCGCTTCCAGACGTTTACCCGGCGGGCTGCGCAGGAAGTCGATTCGCGGCGGCGTCGGGCGTCTCACCGGACGTGCTTGGCTGGCTCCATCCGGCCATGCAGCACGCGGACGATCTCGATCGACTCTGGCGCATCGGCGCCGCGTCGAAAATAGATCACGTGGCTTTGCTGCGGATAACTGTAGAGCCCTTCGACGAGATCGGGCCTGGGCTGCCACAAGGTGGCGTTCTCGCTGAGCCAAACGAACCGGGTGACCAGGGCATCGATGTACCGGTCGGCCTGATCGAGGCTCCATTGTTGGGCGGAATAGTCCCAGATCGCGGCGAGATCCGCTTGCGCGCGTCCCGATAGCCGGTAGGTCACTTGTTCGCGAGTCGCTCGCGGCCAGCGGCCTTGATCTGTCCGGCGAGCGTGGGAAGCTCGTCAGTCCTGTACTCGGTGTAGGCACCCCGTTCGAGATCCGCGATCCCCGCAGTCATCTCGGCGCGCAGTTGCTGAAGCTTGATGGCGTTTAGCTCGTCGTACTCTTCTTTTGAAATGACGACAGCGACGGCGCGCCCGTGGCGCTCAATGACGACCGGCTCGCGTCGAGCGGTATCCAGCAAGTGGCCGAAGCGGGCCTTGGCGTCGTGGGCGGAAAGGCTTTGCATGCGGAACCCCGAGGTAATGGCCTAATTGGACCAAATTAGGCCAAACTCGGTGCCGGCGCAAGTCGGGACAGACCCAGTCCGGGGATCGCCTGCTCGACTCGTTTGCCTGTCGATTGGGTTGGTCGACGACAGTCTAGACCCTTCGCCCCCGAAGGCCCGCCGTTCCGCGCTACCCAGTCCGCGCCGCTTGAGCGCCGCCCGTGATCCAGAGACGATCTTGCCCACTGCCCACTGCCCACTGCCCCCTGCCCACACGCCACGGGCGCAAGCCCCCGGCCCCGGAACGCATCGTCAGCGAAAAAGCCGAGTATGGGTACGCGG
>NZ_JAAIJR010000166.1 GCF_010915725.1 Thiorhodococcus mannitoliphagus | reverse complement strand
ATAGCGTAAAGGTGTATGGGCATTGTCTGAATTCATCTTGATCTCCTCCGAATGAAAAGAGGGCATTCGTATTAAATCGCCATGTTATTCAGATTTTTTCGACAGCGAATCAGTTACTTAGTTCCTATACAGCGTCTAAAATTACGCATCCCGCTCTGGTCGGGGTTTAGGTCCGCATTGAGGGCGTTCAATGCGCCGATCCCAGCGCCCTTAGGCATCTCGCAGGGCCGGTCGCGTACTGATACAGTCGCACGCATAACTGTAACAGTGATTGTCACATCGATGTGATGTTTCTCGGGCCTCGACGGATTTCTCTCTAACCTTGAGCCGCAGAATGACGCTCAGAAAAAAGGAGGAAGACGCGATGGCGCTATGCTCGCCATGAAGCAGGCGGAATGGTGCAAAACGATTGTCGGCAGCCTCTGACGCTATGCCCCAGATGGTAAGTGGCTCCAGTGCCGAACACGAATCGCGTCAGGAGATGTGGGATATTGTATAGTATTGTATAGGGTTGAGCCTTGACGGAAATCGCCTAAGGTCAATGGTTCAATAAGGTAGCATCCGCTCGCCATGACCACCGTCGTCCTCGCCGAAAAGCCCAGCGTCGCCCGCGACCTCGCGCGGGTGCTAGGTGCCGGGCGCAAGGGCGAGGGGTATCTGGAAGGCAACGGCTACCGCGTGACCTGGGCGCTGGGCCATCTGATCCATCTCGCCGAGCCGGATGAGTACGGAGATGCCTGGGCCGGGCGCTGGTCGGCCGAGCCGTTGCCAATGATCCCGGAGCGCTGGAAGCTGCGCATCGGCAAGCAGACCGCGAAGCAGTTCAAGATCGTCAAGGCGTTGATCACTGCCCCGGAGACCGAGCGCCTCATCTGTGCGACGGACGCCGGGCGCGAGGGCGAGCACATCTTCCGCCTCATCTATGAGCATGCCCGCTGCAAGAAGCCGTTCGAGCGGCTGTGGATCTCCAGCCTGACCGACGAGGCCATCCGCGCCGGCTTCCGGGCGCTGAAGCCCGGCCATGCCTTCAACCCGCTGGCCGATGCCGCACGTGCCCGCGCCCAGGCGGACTGGCTGGTCGGCATGAATCTGACCCGCGCCTATACGGTGCACAACCGGGTACTCTGCACCATCGGCCGGGTGCAGACACCGACGCTGGCCATGATCGTGGCGCGCGACGCCGAGATCGCGAACTTCACCAAGGCGTTCTTCTATGAACTCGCCGCGCATCTGACGGAGGGATTCGTCGCCCTCTATCTGCAGGACGGTACGACCCGGATCGAGCGCAAGGAGACGGCCGAGCGCCTGCAGCGGGAGCTGAGCCCGCATCAGACCGGGACGGTGAGCAAGGTGGAGAAGAAGGTCCGCCACCACCGCCCGCCCCCGCTCTATGATCTGACCAATCTCCAACGCGATGCCAATCGCCGCTTCGGCTTCACCGCCGCGCAGGTGCTCGAGCACGCCCAGGCGCTCTACGAGACCCACAAGCTCATCAGTTATCCCCGCACCGAGAGCCGGCACATCTCCGAGGATATGCTGCCGCAGCTCCCTGGCATCCTGAAGCAGCTGCAGCATCCGCTCGCCCCCGAGGCATTGCACCGCCTGGAGAGCGGACACCGGCTCAACAAGGCCTATGTCGACCGCACCAAGCTGACGGATCACCACGCCATCCTGCCCACCGGGACGGCGCCGTCCGCCGCACTGCCGCCGCCCCTGCGCCGGATCTACGATCTGGTTGTGGCGCGCTTCGTGGCGATCTTCCTGCCCGATCAGCGCGTCGAGGAGACGCGGGTCGAGATCGCCATCGGGGAGGCCACCTTCCTGGCACGCGGCTCGGTCGTCCTGGAGCCGGGCTGGAAGCGGGTCGAGCCGGAGCGTCGTCAGACGAAGGCCGCCGAGACCGCAGAGGACGGTGATGACAACGCGCCGCAAGGCCCACTGCCGTCGCTGGACGTCGGTCAAAGGGTGCATGTGGACCGTCTGGAGGTGCGGGAGAAGGAGACCCAGCCGCCCCGTCATTACGACGACGCCAGTCTGCTCGCGGCCATGAAGAACGCCGGGCGCACGATCGAGGATGATGCACTGGCCTCGGCGATGGCGGCATCCGGTCTCGGCACGCCGGCGACCCGCGCCGAGATCCTCGAAAAGCTGATCCGCACCGGTTACCTGGAGCGGCAGCGCAAGCAGCTGCGCGCCACCGCCAAGGGCCAGGCCTTGATCGGCTTGGTCGCCGCCCCGCTGCGCAGCCCCGAGCTGACGGCCGAGTGGGAGCAACGACTCAAAGAAATCGAGCTGGGCGAGCGCACGGCCGCCGAGTTCGATCGCGACATCGTCACCTTCCTGCGTGAGTTGGTCCCCCAGATCGCCCAAGGTCCGGCCCTGAGCGCGGAGCAGGTCGACGCCGCCCGACAGGGTGAGCCCCGCCGCAATGGGGGCAAGGCAGCAAAGACCGTAAAGACCTCGCGACGCGCCAGCGGCGCCAAGGCCGCCGAATACGGCCCCTGCCCCCTCTGCAAGCAAGGCGAGATCACCGAGACGACCAAAGCGCTCGGTTGCAGCCGCTATCGCGACGGCTGCGGCTTCACCATCTGGAAGACGGTGGCAGGTCGCAAGCTGACCAAGACCCAGATCCGCCAGCTCATCGACCGGGGTCGCACCGATCCTATCCAGGGGTTTGTCTCCAAGGCCGGCAAGCCCTTCGCCGCCGCGCTGCGACTCGACCCGGCCGGCAAAGTGATGCTGGACTTCGGCGACGCCGCAAAGGGACGCTCGGCGGCGCCTCGCAACGCCAGAGCCAGCTCGGGCTCGACCCCACTGGCATCGGACAAGAGGGTCGAAGCGCCACCCCAGGAGCCTGCCTCCAGTCACGCGCCCTCCCTGCGCGAGGATCCGCCGCTGTGCCCCAAATGCGGCCAGGGACGCATCATTGAGGGTCGCCGCGGCTTCGGCTGCAACCGCTATCGTGACGGCTGCAATTTCGTGGTCTGGAAGCAGATTGACGCTCTAGTGCTGACCGAGGGGCAGATCCGCGCGCTGATCGAGCACGGCCGCGCCGGGCCGATCGCTGCGACCGACGCGCATGGCCCGGTCTATCTGCAGCTTGATGCGCATTGGCAGGTCCGAGTCGAGCGGACGTAGCGGACGGCGGTTTGCTGTCTTCCATGGGATGGATCCCGGCCACAACGGATAGCGCCCTCAGGCAATGCCACCCGTCCTGCAGCACAGGCGCAGATCGCTCATGTCTTCCGGGCGAGCACTTGCGGCACGCCCCTTTTCCGGGGCATCAACCGGCAATCGCCGACATCACCGCCCCTTGATCTGCGCAGGCGCGTTCTCACGACCTTGCAAGGGCAGTGAGGCGACCAAAATCCAACGCGACTACAGACGCGACTACAAAACAATTTGGCTCATGGGGCGAGTTGTGTGGAAAGCTCATCTGACGGCAAGGAATCCCGCGCTGAATCAGCTACCTGTGCTGGCCAACCATAGAACGACCACACATTTCGCCCCATGAGCCGAAAGAGCTTTGGGACACCAAGGACCAAATTGCCCGGGAGCACGATTACGATCTCGATCGCCTGGTCGAGTTCCTGCGCCGCGGGACATCCGCGACCAAGGTAAGCGGGCTTCAGCCACCGGCCCGCAAACCACGCGCGCACCCCGAGCCTGCCGGCGCGCGACCCATGACTGAGGGTTGAGCGCGTCTGCGTAGCGACCACCAACGGCATGGCTTCATCCAGACCTTTCATAGCGACAGGTTTTGGGGCACGACGTTCCAATCCATCGCGGCCCCGTGTTCCCCGCCGAACTGGAGGTCCAGTTGTGGCAAGCACTCAGCACCCTGGAAAGGAACAAGCACATGCGTTACGTCACATCGGTCGAGCGGATCGGCTACGCGCGCGGTCACCAGGAAGGACTCGCGGAAGGCTGGCGTGTGGAAGCCGTCGCACTGGTGCGCAAGCTACTACAGCGCCGCGTCGGCATGCTCCCACCTGTCCTCGATCAGCGACTCGAGGCTCTCAGCGTGGACGAGTTCGAAGCGCTGAGCGAGGCCTTGCTCGATTTCAGCGCGCTCGGCGATCTCGAGCAGTGGCTCGCGCAGCCGTGAGCGGTCCTTCTTACCTCAGGAGACCCGCTCGATGAGCTTCTCAACCGAGCCCACGGCCTACCACAAGACGGTCCTGTCGGATCTCCAGGGGGCTTGGTCGATTCTGCGCGATGCCGTGGTGCAGTCAGCGGGCTTCCCCGACTGGCAGCAGGCCTTGTTTCACATCGACGAGGCGATGAGTTGGGAGTCGGTGCGGAATCTCGAGGTCATGCGGCAGCGACTGCTCTTGGTGCGTAACAAGTTGCGCCATGCCGGGGTTCCGGACGACGTCGTCGCCTGCTTGGAAGACGTCAACGCGGTGATGGACGAGACGCTCGAGGCGCTGCGAAACGGCGAGATCGACTGATGCTTCATGGGGACGGGGACTCACCCGAGCCGAGACCGACGAGGCTCACCTCCGCTGCGCAGCGGCCCAGCCCCAGGGCCCGAATGAGGTTGACGTGAAGATCCAGCTGCTCTCCGATCTCCATCTCGAGTTTGACCGAACGACGCGCCGAGGATCTGCTCCCCGGCTCGACGCCATCCCGGACAGCAATGCCGATGTGATCGTGCTTGCCGGCGATATCGACACCGGCCTGAGCGGCCTGCGCTGGGCAATCGGTGAGGCTTCACGGCTCGAGCGCCCGATGCTCTACGTCTTCGGCAACCACGAATACTATGGCCAGGCCATGCCGCGGCTGCTCGAGAAGGGACGCGCGCCGGTCGCGGGAACCGGGGTGCATCTGCTGGAGAAGGACGCCGTGGTGATCGAGGGGGTGCGCTTCCTAGGCTGCACGCTCTGGACGGACTTTGCGCTGCAAGGAGACACGCCACGGGCCGTCGCCGAGGCGGCTCAGCAGATGAGCGACTTCCGCCGCATCCGCGTCTCACCTCAGTACCGCCGGCTCAAGCCGCTGGACCTGATGGCCATCCACCATGACACGGTTACCTGGCTGCGTGAGCGCCTGGCCGAGTCGCCCGCACCGCCGACGGTCGTCGTCACGCATCATGCCCCCAGTCCTCGGTCACTTGCGCTAGGATCCGCTGAGGATCCACTCTCTCCGGCCTATGCGAGCGACCTGGAGGCACTCATGGGTCCCAACATCGCGCTCTGGATCCACGGTCATCTCCATCGCCGGGCCGAGTATCGCGTGAACGAGACGCGGATCCTCTGCAATGCGCGAGGCTATTACCCCAGTGACCTGGTCCCTGAATTCGATGCGGCCTGGACGGTCACGCTGCCCGCTTGACCGGCATCGCCGAGCCAACGCGCAATGACGTGGATGGGCCGTTGCGGGACTCAAGTGCCGATCCAGGCGACGGTGATCCTGGGGGCGTCCACGCCATTGACGGGCCAAACGCCTCGTCTCTCATCACACCTTCACTTGGAGAGCAACTTGATCGCCCATTGACCGCGCTTCTGCGCGAAGGCGATCGGCTCGTGCTCCCCACCCTGTCGTCGGCGCAAGGCCGTGGCTTTCTTGCCCTCCACCCGCACGTCGCTCAGATGCTCACCGACGAAGAGTGCGCGACTGACCGAGCCTCCACCGAGCGTCGCCCGCTTGAGCCGCTCGACCTGGGCCGTGATCGGGAGCGAGCGTCAAGTCGAGTCACGACCGCAATCAGGCCAATCGGCGGCCACGAACGCGACCGCCCGCTCTAACGCGTTGAGCGGTCATTGGGAGCCAGTTGAACCAAATGCGCCCTCGTGCGTTTGGTGATCGATCAATCCCAGTACAATTCGTCACCTGTCCCCTGGCATGAATTGCGGTGCTGCTTAAAGGCCAAGCTCGCTATGCGAACCGAGTCGGACAAGCTGCAAGACGGCCTCATCCGGTTTGCGGTAGATCAACACAAGGTCCGGCTTGATATGGCAATCCCTGTGATCGCGCCAATCGCCGCCAAGAGCGTGATCGCGATGACGCGACTCAAGCAGCTGATCGCAGGCCAGCGCCGTCAAGATAGGAATCAGTTCGGCATCAAGCGTGGCTTGGTGATGACCTTTGGCCTCGCGCTTATAGTCGCGCTTGAACTGGCTGGTGCGCTCAATCCTCCGCATGCAAGTCGGCCATCAGCGCCTCCACGCTGCCGACGCTCTTGAGGCCCCCGGCACGCGCCTCACGCATCGCCGCAACGGTGGTCTCGTTAGGCACCAGAGGCTCGAATGGTAACGCCTTATCGTGAGCCACGCGCGTCAGCAAGATGCGAAAAGCATCGGACACCGTTAGACCCATGGCAGCAAGGACAGCACTCGCCTCCTCTTTGATTTGCGCATCGATCCGGGCACGGACAATAGCGTTCGTAGGCATCGCAAAATCTCCTCTGCTCTTGAGCCACATCGTAGCCCAAAACCGTTTCGGATGCTCGATCGCCGTTGTTGGCGTCCCAGGGGTGACCAACATCACGGCGTTATTGGCCATGGGGCTACTCGACAGCATCGAGCGTCATCTGCAACTGCCCAAGGGCGACGACTACGGGCTCGACGGCCTGTTGCTGTTGATGGCGTTCATGGCCTTGGCGCGACTGCCATCGATCGAAGCGCTACGCGACTGCGCGCCGGGGGAATGCTGTGTCTGCGCGCGACCACTGAGGGCTGGGTCAATGCCACGGACCATGGACAGGCAGCCGTTCTTCGTCGTCAACCAAGTCGTCAATCTGGGGCTGTCCGCCCGCAATGCCCCTGAGCCTTGGCTGCTGGTGGCCTCGACGCGCCCCGCTGAGTGGCCGGCGAGGCCTCTGGTCAAGGTCTATCGTCAGAGCATGCAAATTGAGCTGAGCTTTAGGGACATGAAGCGTCGGCACTTCGGCAAGGGGCTCGAGTGCAGCGCTTCGCGCGGTGCCGGTCGCTAAAGGGTGCTGGGGGCTGGTGCTGATTGCCTCCTTGGCGGCGATCCTGCTGTGGCTGATCGGGACGACCGCAGAGCGCTGCGGCGTGCATGCGCGTAGCGACCGGGCAGGCGCAAGCCTCGGGCCTACTCGCGGCTGTTCCTAGCCCGGCTGCTGCTGACGCTCGAGGAGTGCCGAACGACCATTGCCGAACGCGCCGAGGCTATCGAGACGCCCGATCTATGGGTTGCGAATGCCCAGGATAGACTGCTCGCCGAGCGGCCGAAGCAGGCCGAATTTGTGGGGATACCTCAGGGCCAACGTCGCGTTAATGACCCTTGACCTTGCGCTTCGGGCACTTCTTGCAACGCTTCTGCTCAAGGTATTTCTTGCAGCACTTCTCGGATTTCTTACTCATCGCGAACCCCGCATGGCAGGCGAGCTTGGACTAGGCGGCCGTGGTGTCCTGCGCTTGTCCGATCTGTTTGGCGAGACCCGCCAGCTCGTTGTCGATCAGCATCAAGGCTTGCCCCTGGTCGCCGAATAGACGGACACGACCGAGGATATCCTTGACGGTCGCCTCTTCCTCGATCTGCTCGGTGACGAACCACTGCAAGAAAATATTGGTCGCATGGTCCTTTTCCGATAGGGCGTGATCGACCAGCTCGTTGATACAGGCCGTGACGCCACGCTCATGGGTCAGGGTCTGCTCGAACATCTCGATCACGCTCGGCTCAACCGCCTCGGGCGCGGCGACATCGCCAATCTGGACGACGGCATCCTGATCGATGAGGTAGCGGTACATCTTCATGGCATGCGCAAGTTCCTCGCCATGCTTGGCGAATAACCAGGCCGCCACACCCCTGAGGCTCATGGTCTCGGCCTGTGCCGCGAGCGAAAGGTAGAAATTGGCGGAGTACATCTCGCGGTTGATCTGGGCGTTGATGCGGCTGGCCATCTCTTGGGAAATCATCGAGGCGTGCTCCTAGTCATCTGGGGGCTGGTTTGCAGTCACTTGTTAGGGCGAGATGATGCCACGAACCCCGTCGGGCAAGGGTGCGAGCGCGGAAGCAGGGTGATCTCGAGCCGCAGTTACCTCGCGGCGCCAACAAACGACAGGTCTCGAGCGCGCGTCCCGGCCCACTGCACCCAGTGGCGTGCAAGGCTCAGAACACCGAATGCTCGCCGCGCTCGGCCGTCTCGGAGCCAGCGACGAGCTGCCGGTAGTAATCGAACAGGGTGTCCTGGCCGGTCTCGGGCGTTGCCTCGGCATCATAGCGACCGCTCTCGGGGTCGAGGACCAGCATGGATTCCGTTGCGTAATAGTGACCGATCCGGGCCAGCTCGGCCTTAACGGCCAGACGTGGAACCACCTTCCCCAGCACCCCCAGGACCGCCGCGATGCCGCTGATGAGCGAGACCGGCACCTGCTTGAAACGCGGCTCGCGGCCGAGCAGCTCGAACAGAAACTGTCCTTGCTCGAGCGGCGTGATGGCCGGCCCCGGTCCGCCAATCGGTAAGATCTTGTCCTGCAGCGATGGATCTTCCAGGCAATCCGCGAGATAGGCCGCCAGATCCGCGTCGCTGATCGGCTTGCAGGCGGTCAGGGTGCCGTCGCCGAACACCAGATAAGGCTTCCCCTGCTGGACCCGCGACACCTGGCCCGACAGCGATTTGAAGAAGGCGGTCGGACGCACGATCGAGTAGGTCAGTCCGGACTCCATCAGCGCCTGCTCGAAGGCGAGCTTGGCCTGCTGAAAGGCCAGTCGCGGCCGCTGGACGCAGATCGCCGACAACAGCACCATCTGTGTCGCGCCCGCAGCCTTGGCCTGCGCGAGCAGGCCCATGTGGGCCTGGTGGTCGATCGCCCAAGCATCGCGCGGCTCGCCTGTCCGCGATGCGAGACAGGACACCACCGCATCGAAGTGCTCGTTGCGGAATCCATGCTCGGCAAGCGAGGTGGGATCGGTGACGTCGGCGAAGCGCACCTCAGCCCCCTGCAAGACGTCCAGCGGCCGCTCCTGCATCGACGCACCGCGCGGGCGGGCTTGTGGGCGGACGACGCAGACGACCTCGTGACCGCGCGCCAGCAAGGCGGAAACAGTCGCGCGCCCAATGGTGCCGGTGCCCCCGACCATAAGGACGCGACGGGGTCGTTTAGTGTCGCTCACATTCATCGGTCAGTGCCCGTTGTGCTCTAAGCTCGAATCCAAAGTCTGGACATCGACATCTATCGCGGTCCGTGATGCGCAACAGACTGGGCGAGTGGAATCGTCCAATTCGCGCGCGGGCGAGCAAGAATACCAGAGTGCGGCAGGCTCAACCTCGCGCGCCTGCCCCTCGGCCGCCGAGGCGGCCGACAATCGGGCCGAGAGAAGCGCCGGGTGCGCGCCAGCAGTCAGGGGAGATCCTGACGGCCTCGTCGCATCGTAGGCGCAGGTTTGTGAGCATGGACTTCTCGAGCACCATGATCCGCTCGAACAGCCGCAAAACCGCAATTCGCGCATCCGACCTGAGTCGATGCAAAGGCCCGGGCAATCATCACGCTTGGGCCTCTCGCTCGACCTTCTTGCCCTGCCCGCTTCGAGCCCCCTGCCCTTGCCTTCCATCCGCATTGAAGCCCCTTCGGCCAAAGAGCGTCTGCTCGAACAGAAAGACGACACTTTCAGTGAAGATGTTCGCTAAGGGCGAACACAATGCCGCTTCTGAGCACCTCATGACGGCACCCGATGGCTTGAAACCGCCATTTCATGCGGCCTCGCCGCCGATTTTACGAAGTTGGCACAGCGGCTGCATTACTCCAGACAAGGGCACTCAGAGCGCGACGCCATCAGAACAGACTCACGACCCACTTGGAGCGACCACCATGCTGACCATCACCGACCTGACCCTGCGCAACGACCTCGATGCAGCGTCCATGAGCAACGTGCGCGGCGGCTTCGCGCTGAGCGACTTCGATGCCCTGTTCGGCACCGCGATCGTCAATGCCCCTGAGATCGACATGGGGACACATGCCCTGCTGCAGAGCCAAGGCGTCGCGGTCGATCAGTCCGGCAACATCGGCGGGCTGAACCTGGTGTTCTCGAATCAGACCCAGAACGGCATCGCCGGCCAGGTCGCCTAAGCCAACCCAGTCCCAACCACTCGATACGCAACCGTAAGACCTAGGAGAAAAACCATGTTGAACCTGACAGACCTGAGCGCCGACCGGACCCTGGACAAGGCCGCCATGAGCGGTGTGAGCGGCGGCTACGCCTTCGCCGGAGACGCCTTCGGCGCCTTCTTCGGCATCGTCAACGCCCCCGAGATCGATCTCGGCACGCACCTGCTCGC
>NZ_JAAIJR010000165.1 GCF_010915725.1 Thiorhodococcus mannitoliphagus | reverse complement strand
TACCCCGGTACCGAGCTGCGCCTCGTGTTTGAGGCGATCCAGTCGCATTGAATTTGGCGCCAAGTCAGGAGTTCTGCATTGGTTGCCTTGATCAAGGCCGGCAGCGCGCATTGGGCGCAGCCGCCGCGCATTGATCTGGTGACGCGGAATGCGCTGGCTGGCGAGCCGGCCAACCTCGCGGGAGCCATGTATTGGGCGGTGGGCCGCACCATCGTCAATGAGCATCCAAACTGGCGCTGCCACCGGGTCGATCACGACGGCAGTGCCGCGGCCCGGTCCGGCGCCGCCGACTGGCTGCTCGGCGAGCTAACCATGACTGACGACGGCTCTGAGGGCGTGCCCGATGCTGTCGATGAACTGCGCTTCACTGCCGAAGGCTTCAGCGCCAACCTGATCGAGCCGGTCGGCACGCCGGCTGCTGCTGACCAAGCTGCTGGAACAGCCGTCGAGCCGCCCGCCTTCGCCGTCTCCCTGAGCGCCCAAGGCTCCATCGACAATCTCTCCGTCAAGGCGCTGCCGCCGCCGTCCGAGCCCGTTGCCGACGAGGTAGAGGTCGCGCTCCAGGCCGCGGGTCTCAACTTCAAGGACGTCATCCTCGCCCTCGGGTTGTTGCCGCCGGAACTGCTGAAGGACAGCGACTTCGGGCCGCTGATGGGCCTGGAGGGCGCCGGAGTGGTCGCGCGCGTCGGCCCCGAGGTGACCGCCTTCAAACCGGGCGACCGGGTGATGCTGATGCAGGAAGGATGCTTCGGCTCGACGGTCAAGGCCCCGGAAGGCCTGGTGCGCCGCATCCCCGAGGGTTGGTCCTTCGCCGAGGCCGCGACCCTCCCCATCGTCGGACTCACCGTCGTCTATACGCTCGACCTGCTGGCGCGCCTGCAACCGGGGGAGACATTGCTCGTCCACGGCGGCGCGGGAGGCACCGGTCTGATGGCGATCCAGTACGCCAAGGCGATCGGCGCGCGCGTCATCGCGACGGCCGGGTCAGAAGAAAAGCGCGATCTGCTGCGCCTGCTGGAGGTCGATGCGATTTCCGACTCGCGCAGCCTGTCCTTCGCCGCCGAGGTGCGCGCCTTCACCGACGGGGCTGGGGTCGATGTGGTGCTGAACTCCCTGGCGGGCGCGGCGATGCTGGCCTCGCTGGACCTCGTGAAGCCGTTCGGTCGCTTTGTCGAGATCGGCAAGCGCGATGTCGAGGCCAACCATCGCCTGAACCTCAAGGCGTTGGAAAACAATGTCTCTTTTCATGCGGTGGACCTGACCTTCCTGCCCCAGCAACGGCCGGACCTGTTTACCGCGACCTGGGATCGGCTGATCGCGCTCTGCGCGTCTGGCGCGATCCGACCGCTGCCGCTGCGTACCTATCGACTGGATGGTCTGCGCGAGGCATTGCGCCTGATGCAATCGGGGCGTCATCTGGGCAAGCTGGTGCTCGACCTGACCATTCCCAGCCGTGAGATCATGCCGCTGCCCAAACCACCCCGCACCTTCGCCGCCGAGGGTGTGCATCTGATCACCGGCGGCTTGGGCGGCATCGGTCTGCGGATCGCCCGCTGGCTGGCGGAGCAGGGTGCCCGCACCATTGCCCTGGTAGGTCGCAGCGGTGTGAAGACTGAAGAGCAACGCACCGCCATCGCCGCGATCGAGGCCGCCGGCGCCCAGGTCATCATCGCGCAAGCCGACGTCTCCGACGCCGCTCAGGTGACCCGGCTGGTCGAAACCCTGACCGCCGCGCATGGCCGCATCGCCGGCATCATGCACGCGGTCCTGGTGCTCGCCGATGCCCTCATGGTCAACATGACGGCCGATGCCTTCGAGCGCGTCGTTCGACCCAAGGTCGCCGGCGCACGGCATCTGCACCAGGAGACCCTGGGGCAGCGGCTCGACTATTTCGTGATGTTTTCCTCGCTGGCCAATGTCGCGGGCAATCCCGGCCAGGCCAACTATGTCGCCGCCAATGCCTATCTTGAACGACTGGTGGAGGCACGCCGGTCGGCCGGACTGCCAGGGCTGGCACTGCAGCTCGGCGCGGTCGCGGACGCGGGGGTGCTGGCGCGTGACAGCGCGCTGCGCGAACAGGTCAGCAAGCAGATCGGCGGTGCCATTCAGATGGCGGATATTCTGCGCGCGCTCGACGAGCTGCTGGATTCCGAAGTGGCCGTCGCCGCCGTGATCGACCGCAGCGGACGCTTCGCCGGCCCGATCATGCAGAGCGCGCGGGCCGCGGCGCTGGCGGATCAGGTCTCGGCACCGCAGGAGGCCGGGTCTGAGCGGATCGACTTTGCCGCCATCCCGGTCGAAGAGCGGGTCGCACAGATGGAACGCTTGCTGGTTCAGATCCTCGCCCGGGTCACGGGCGCCAAGGAACATCAGATCGACACCAACCGCTCGCTGATGGAGTCCGGTCTCGATTCGCTGATGGCGGTCGAGCTGGCGATGGAGATCGAACGGCGCATCGGCAGCGCGCTGCCGGCCACCGAGCTGGCGCAGGATCGCAGCCTGAGCGACCTCGCCCTCGCCCTGCTCTCGCGCCTCAATGTCGAGGTCGCCAGCGCCGACGCTGAGGACAAGGACGACGAATCCGCGCGGATGCGAGCCGACAGCCATCTACCCAGCGACTTCGTCATCACCCAGACCGCGCCCGAGGTGCGGGTGGCCGAACGCAATGCCATTGTGATGACCGGCGCGACCGGGTTCCTCGGAACCTTCCTGCTCGATGAGCTGGTGCGCCGGGGCGCGCGCCGGATCATCTGCCTCGGGCGCGGGCGAGACGCGCGGCACGCCGCCGAGCGGCTAGCCGCGTCGCTGCAACAGGCGGGGTTGGAACAGACCAGGGCCGAGATCGGGCATTCCATCGAGGTCTGGCCCTGTGAGCTGGGTCTGCCGGGGTTGGGTCTCGGCGAGGGCAGGCTTCAGGCGATCATCGACCAGGTCGATCTGGTGCTCCACAACGCGGCGGCGGTCGACTTCCTGGGCGGCTATCGCGAGATGGCGCCGGTCAATGTCGGCAGTGTGCGCGAATTTGTCCAGATCTGTACGCAGGGGCGGCCCAAGGCCTTCCACTTTGTCTCGACCTTGCGAGTCTTCGCGCGCCTCGACCAGATCGTCGGGACCGAGGTGTCGGAAGCTGTGGATCCATGGAAGCCTCCGAGCGACGAAAGCGGATACGTCAAGACTAAATGGGTGGCCGACCAATTCGTGCAACAGGCGCGCGCGCAGGGACTGGGAGCCGGCATCTACCGGCCGTCCTTTGTGATTGGTCGACACACGGACGGCTTCTCGAATGTTGCCGATCTTGGCTCGGCGCTGGCCCGCTTTGCCCTCGACACTGGGATGCTGCCGGATGTGCAAACCGCCATGCCCATCATTCCCATCGACGTCGCGGCGCGCCGGATCGCCGCCTTTATCGACACGCCCGGGGAGCAATACGGGGTGCGGCATATCACTGACTGGCCATCGATCTCGATGCGGGAGATCCAGGTGATCGCCGCGACGCGGGGGCTGGCGATCGATCTGGTGCCCTTGCCCGTCTACATCGCCCGCGCGATTCGTTTCTTCGAACGGAACCCGCGGCATCCGGCCATTTGGCTACCGGCCTTCTTCGAGAGCGGCGCCGCCGACAATCCGCTCGGCACCCAGCTGACCCCGCCGGTGTTGCCCGCGGGCGACACCTTTGCCGCCGACGAGGCCCCGGAAACCCTGGGCCGCATGTTGGATTGGTTCCGGGCCCGGCACGACGGGGCTGACCTGATCACGCGCGCCGCCTGATCCCCGTTCCGCTCAAGCGTTAAGGAATCGAGACATGCAACAACACAGCTCCGGCGTCTTTGTTTTATCCATGGGGCGTTCCGGCTCGACCCTGCTGAGTCGCCTGTTGCAGCAGCACCCGGCGATTTGCTCGATCTCCGAATATTGGACCAGTCTGTTCATGCGCGGCTTCGGCGACCCCAGCCTGAGCGGTCGTGACTATTGGGCGCTGCTCTCGGTGCCGCCGACCTGGTTCGGCCCCTGGGTCGAGAAGGCGCGAGCGGCCGGCGAATTGCCAGCGGAAATTCTCTACGACGACGCGCGTGGCCGTTATCGCCTGCGCGACTGCCCGCCCATTGCGGCGATGACGCTCCCAGCGCTCGATGCTGACCCCGATGCGCGCGTTGATGCACTGGCACAGATGGTGCCGAATTGGCCGACGGCACCGGTCACCACGCATTCGGCGCGGCTCTTCGACCTGCTGACCACCAGCCTGCACAAGCGCCTCTGGGTCGAGCGCTCTGGTCTGAGCTACTGGTATGTGCCGGATCTGCTGCAGGGCTTCCCCGACGCTCGCTACGTGCATCTGCACCGGGATGGGCGCGAGGTGGTGTTGTCGATGATGGGCATGCGCTTCTTCGATCCGGTCGCGCGGGTCTCCTGGATGCTGAACGTCACGCCGGGCACGCGCCTGCAGAAGCTGCTGTTCTTCGCCAAGCGCGATCTGGCGCGCCGGCTGCTGTTGCGCGTCGCCGATCTCGAGCGTGCCATCACCCGCCAGCATTTACGGGCGCGGCCCTACAGCCTGCCGGACAGGCTCTCGCCGGCACAGCGGTTAAGCGCCTACGCCCATTTCTGGGCCAACACCTCGGAGCTGGCCCTGGAGGCCATGGCCAAGATCCCGAACGAGCGGCTCCTGACCCTCAAATACGAACAGCTGGTCAGCGCGCCGCGCGCCGAGCTTAGCCGGCTGATTGAGCATCTGCTGCCCGGGGAAGCGCATGCGGCCTGGCTGGACGCGGTCTGCGCGCTGCCGCAACCACAGCGCGCGCGCTGGCCGGATCTTGATCCAGCACTGGCCGAAGAGCTCCAGCGCATCATCGGGCCGATCAACCGTGCACTGGGGTACGCATGAACTCCGCCTTCGACGCCATTCCCCGGTACACCCCGCCTTACCCTGAGCGCCCGCCCCGGCGGCTGCCGGCACTGCGGGCGCTGTTGCAATTCGGCCAGGATGCGCTCAAACCCTTTGAGGTGGGCACCTTCAGCCGACCCTTCACCCGCCGGCGCATTCTGGGCCGGGAGCTGGTGATCCTCAACCACCCCGAGTGGGTGCGTGAGGCCTTCGTCAAGCGCCACGAGGTGCTGCAACGCAAGACGCCCCAGATGCGCCAGGCGCTCGAACCCCTGCTCGGCGACGGGCTGTTCGTCAGCGACGGCCCGCTCTGGAAAGCGCGCCGGGCGCTGGTCAGCCCCCTTGTCAGCGGTCGGCACCTGGATCGCTTCCTGCCGATCATGCTGGAGACGGCGCGGGAGTGGCGCGCGCTCTGGCGCCAACACCCAGCCGACCGGCCCATCGATGTGCTCAATGAGATGGGCACCCTGACGGCCGAGATCATTTCGCGGGCGATTTTCGGCCAGCGTGCGGGACGCGAGCAGACCGATCAGATCGTGCGCAATTTCGCACACTATCAGCGCCAGATTGAACAGACCGCCGTCGCGGAGATGCTGAACCTGCCCGGCTGGATTCCCCGGTTTCACGGTCGCGGCATCCGCCGGCCGATTCAGCGCATCCATGCCGTGGTCGATCACATCATCGATGCCCAACTGAAGCCGTCCGGCCAGGCGAGCGCGGCGCCCGACGGTTGTCCGGTGGGCGCCATGATCGATCAGCTGTTTACCAAGGCCGAAGGGCCGGACGCCAGTCTGGATCGCCGCGCGGTGCGTAACGAGGCCATCGTGCTCTTCATGGCCGGACATGAGACCACCGCCAACACCCTGGCCTGGGCCTTCTTTCTGCTGTCGCAGGCGCCCTGGGCACGCGCGGCGCTGGCGCGCGAGCTGGAGAGGATTCCACCCGAGCGCGAACTGGCGGTCACCGACCTGGACGCGCTGATCTACACCCGCGCCGTGATTGAAGAGACCCTGCGGCTCTATCCGCCCGTACCGATCCTGGGCCGCACCGCCACGGCGGACACCGAGATCGGCGGCGAGCGCATCCGCCAGGGGTCTCTGGTGCTGGTGGTTCCCTGGTTGCTGCACCGCAATCCCGAGCTCTGGGAACGCCCGGATGACTTCCTGCCCGAGCGGTTTCTCCCCGGCGCCGAGCGGCCGAGCAAGTACCAATACGCGCCTTTTTCGGTCGGGCCACGGGTGTGCCCCGGCCTGGCCTTCGGTCTCAACGAGGCGGTGCTTTGTTTGGCGGTCCTCGCGCGCGCCTTTGATTGGGAGCTGGCGCCCGGCGCCAAGGTCTTCCCCAGTACGCGGCTGACCCTGCGCCCCGGCGATCGACTGCCCATGCTGCTGCGCGAACGTGCGAACCCATGAGACCCAGACCTTCGTGTCTGCCTATAAGCCGGCTTAAGGATAGTGATACCTCCTTGAGATACAAATTACGCATGAATCATATTAAGAGGAAGCTGACGATGTCTATCGATACAGCAGAGGAACACATAGCTTCAGAAAACATTAATAAAAATGAGAGAACAAGCCACCCTCACGATGCCGTGAAAGGTGTCCCCAATCGCTTGCCCTCCTCTCTTATCCGCGAACTTTCGGCCTTATCCCCAGGAAAAGCTTTGTTTGCGTTATTTTTGGAGTGGTTAGGAATTGCAGCAGCCATAGCAGCTTATGTTCTTACAAAAAATCCCTTTGTTTATTTGTTTGCAGTTATCTTTATTGGAGCACGCCAACAGGCCTTAACTGTGTTGGGGCACGATGCATCTCACTATCGCTTTTTGCCGAATCGCTTCTGGAATGACTGGATCTCCAACTTCTTTATGCAGTGGCCGATGTTTATTTCCACAGAGGGCTTTCGAAAGTATCATGGCGCTCATCACCGGTATTTAAACGATGAGAAAGACGGCAATCGTTTCCTTTGGAAAACACACAACCAGGAAGGACACCTGGTCGAAGAGTGGACCTATCCAAAGTCGAAGGGCCAACTGGCAGCAAAAATTATTCGCAGGGGGCTTTTCTTCACAGGCCTCCGCTGGATTATTCGAGGCCTGATTGGAATGTTTGTGATCCGCGGCTCGCTCCCCTCAATGTTGGCAAGGATCTTATTTTATGGCGCTTTTGCTTCCTGGTTTACCATGGCAGGGCTGTGGTGGGAATTTTTACTTTTGTGGATTATTCCGCTCTGTACATGGCATATCGTCACCCAGTATATCCGGTTAATTGCTGAACACAGCGCTGTGCAAAGTGACGTTCCTGGATACCAGGAAACTCGCACAACGATCCCCAAAGTGTGGGAAGCACTTTTTATCTTACCCAGAAATATTGGCTATCACCTTGAGCATCATTGGTACCCTAGTGTCCCCTTTTATAACCTGCCCGCGCTGCATAAAGCCTTGATGGACACCGAAGAGTTTCCAAGATCCGCCAACATATCTTATTCCATCTTGAGATCCTTACAGGAGGTCGTGAAAAAGTAATCACACAAACGCCTCTCCTCTACCCCCCTCTACATGGCAGTCTACGCTTGAAGATTGAAGCCGAAGGCTTGAAAGACTACCAGGGGGCATTGTCGGCAGCAACCTAACGCCCGATCCGCTGCAATGGCTAAGGATTCGCGCCCAGCTGACCGCCGCGCCTGTCACCAGTAACGTCGCACCCCGATAAACAGATTGCTGTTATTGCGATACTGCCCCCAGCGCGTGTCATCCTCTCCACCGCCAAAATAGTTAGCGCCGATGTGGTAGAGCCAATGGTCGCCGGGTTGATACTGGAGATTGGCGCGCAGGTAATAGTCGTCTTCGGTGGGGGAGTAGAAGGCAAAGAAAGAGAGATTGACCGTTTGCTTCAGTAGGGTTCGGGTCAGGCGTAGGGTGAGTTCCTCGTAATTCATGCTCTGCGCGGTCATGGAGGCGGGCAGGCTGTCTTCATAGGCGGCTTGGTCGCGACGGTGCTCAATGTAATATTGCGCCGTCATGTTGAGGTTTTTCATCAGTTCCCGGTCATAGCGCACCAGGCCGCGGATTTGGCTGTTGGGGATGTTGGGATCATCGCCGGCGAGATCCTCAAGTGAGTCGTACCAGGAACCCTCGAGTGTGAGCAGGCCATTGAGCAGCGGGCCGCGCCAGGCCGCGCCAAAGGTTCGCATGCGGGTGTAATAGGCCTGAACGGCCGCCGAATCGATGGCATTGGGCACGGTCCAGTAGCCATCGTTGAAGAACACAAAGAACTCATGTTGCCCGAGTTTGGTCGCATAGCGCGCGGACCAGACATCATCGGCGAACCATTGGTCGGGGGTGCGGGTGGGCAGGGGGTTGTCCTCGCCCTCGATGCGCTGAGTGAAGGGGGAGTAGTAGCTCAAGCGCGGGCCAGTGGGAATGGTGTAGGGCTTGAAGCTTGGCGCGTAAACGATATCCAGGGTGCCGAGTTTGTGGGCGAGGTTGATCTGAACGGCATCCGAGGGGGCTTTCATGTATTCCCCCTCGGCATCGCGGCCCATAAAATAGGACGTGAAGTCCTTGGGGAAGAGATCATTGAGCTGCAGAATGTCGCCCATCATCCAGTTGATGATTTGCCGCCCGAACGTGATATTCACCGCAGCGGGCAGCATGGTCGGGCTGAGGTTGAGCTCACGCAGGTCGATCAGGGCCTGGTGCATGGCGCCATCGAGCAACAGATCGGCCCGGGCATCGAGCGCGAGGCCCTGACCCGCCAGCCGCTGTCCGACCTGGGCGCGGAACTCGTTCATCACCGTCTGCTGATTGATGTCAGACGCTTGCGTGCGCCAGCCGTAGCGCGCCTCGGCCCAGCGTAGGAAGGGCGGACCTGCGGCATCGGCCTCTTCGACCAGCAGGGACTCCACCGGCGCCTCCACCTCGAAGTCCGGCAGCTCGGATTCTGGTGCTGGCCCTGTTTCCGCCGCTGGTGCCGCGCCGGCCGCGTGGCTAACCGCGACCAGCGCCAGTCCGGCGAGCGCGAGCGGCCAAGGTGTTCGTCTAGCCATCGGTTTGGCTCAGGGTGCCGCGCTGAGCTTGATTTGCTTCAGCGGCGGATGGCGCAGGGAGCGCTCGGAGAAGAGATCCGGGCTCAGGCCGCGGCCGTATTCCACTTCCAGGCAGCTCATGGTGCTTTGACTGCCGGTGTTGAGGTCTTCCAGCAGGGTTTGCATCGGGGTTGGGATGCCGCCGATGTTGCGCACCTTCTTCACGCTGAAGCGGCGATAGAGCCGGTCGTTGCGATCGTGGTATTCGATTTTCACTGCCAGGTGGGTGTCCTTGTGGACCCAGGACTCATACCAGGCGAACTCGACCTCGTTGGGATCCTTGGGCTCGCTGCGCACGATCCAATATTTGTCGGTTTCCGAGGTCAGGCTGTGGCGATCGGCATCCAGATGCCGGCCGGAGACATCCTCGTAGAAGAGATCGGTGCCGACGAAATGGGTGCGTTTGTCGCCCGCCTCGATGCGCCGGACGATGTCGAGCTCGGGGAGATAGAGCCAGCGTTCGTCGGTCTTGCCGGGGTGCTTGTGCACCAGGAAGGTGGTGCCTTCCATGTCGGTCGGGCCGCTGAAATAGACCAGGTAGCTTTGCTCGCCGCCCGGGGTGTCATCGAGGCGAACCATGTGGGTCGAGCGGGTACGCATCGTGCCGCCGCGCTCCTTGACCACCACCTGTCCGGTGCTGCTGCGGTCGCCGCCGGAGTAATAGGCGCGATGGTTGGCGAGCTCCATGACCTCGCGTCCGCTCATGGCGGCGCTGGCGCCCTGCGCGGCGAGCAGCAGCAGGAGGCCGAGGCGGAGCATGATGTGTTTGGAGACTATGTGGTGTTTCATGGTTTGGCTCGTTGCTCTGTGAGTGGATGTAGGGATTCGGGGCGAGGGGTCAGGGGTTAGGGGTTAGGGGCAAGCAAGAGCAGACGAAGGATTGGTCGCACGCTGTATTCAGCTGCGACGCCCTCTTCACTAAACCCTCACCCCTATCCCCTTCTTCCCAAAAGATCAGGATTGAGAATGTCCGGCGTCAGCTGATCGGGATCGCGCCACTCGCAGCGCCCGCGCCGGCAGGGGCTGCCGGCTTCCTTGGCAAACACCCGCTGGCACACCGGCGCGACCCGGCACGCCATGGCCGGATCGCCCGCTTGGCCGGGGAACAGCATGGGCTGGAGGACTTTGGCCCGCACAATGGCGGGGATCAGAAAGAAGGTCGCCAGGGCGCTGATCGCCATGATGGCCATCATTAGGTAGCCCACGGTTTGGTAGGGCACCAGGGGCGCGAGCAGCAGCGGCGAGAAGCCCAGGGTGATGATCAGCGCATTGCAGAACTCCTGACATACGCCCATTAACTCGCTGAAATGGTGTTATAATTCTGGCTTGAATCGATAAATAAATACG
>NZ_JAAIJR010000164.1 GCF_010915725.1 Thiorhodococcus mannitoliphagus | reverse complement strand
CGCCTGGCTGAAAGGATTTCGGGCGATTCGTACCCGTTATGTTTGCCAGTTGCAAAACTACTTGGCACTGATTCAGCTGGCTTGCGCAGAAATCTTATTCCGAAAACTCCAAGAAACCTAAAGGTGAAGCAAATTCTGTTCCGGATATCCTCTAAAGTCGCCCCTTGAGGTTTTTCAGACAGCCTCTGAGCCCGACCTCGGACATTTCGCTCGCCAAAGGATGTAGTCGGTCGGGTTGCCGAGGGTGAATCTTGGTGGGATGCGGTCTTCGCGTGGTCGAACAGAGGCAGCCCCGGTCCTCGGAGCGACCTCAAGAGTGGTTTCACCCGTCTCGCGTTTGAGGTGACGCTGACATCACGCCTACGACGACCGCCTCATTTTCTGCGCGGCTGACGCTCAGTGCTGGCACTTGCTCAGCCAACGTGCGCCGGCTGGCAGCGCCGCGACCACGAAGGAGACGCCCATCACTGCGGCACCACCGAGGACCAATAGCAGGGCAAGTTGGGCCGCCGGGACCATGATCCCAGTCGTTTCGGCAGCCAAGAGCAGCAAGACTCCCAACGCGAGCATGAGCGAGGAAGAGGTAAGGGCGCGACGCATAAGGCTGCAGGAAGTCATGATTCAACTCCAATGATCACTATATAACTATATCCTAATATATTGCTGGCAGAACTCAAGATCATCCTTCGTGAAACGTGATCTGGGTCGAGGGAATCGCGAAATTCACTAGAGTCTTTCCCGGACGTTGCCCGAGTTCGCGGGTACCTCGGAAAACTAGAATCCTTGAGGGCGCAAAATGCTTGCAGATGAGTCAAATTTCGATGAAACGTCCGACCATCCAAGGCCGTCGGAATCGGTATCGAACCGACGATAGCGATCCCGATACCGATCCCGATGGCATGACGCGTCGGTCTGAGGCGAAGCCTCGCTAGATGGGGACGGATCTCAGCGGGGCGCCGACCTCGATCGAGCGTTGCGTTACTCCGGCGCGCCCGCTGAAGATCTCCAGGTCTTCACGGATGAAGGCTCGGCAGCGCTCGCCCAAGGCGTCGCGGGGGCCGCTGAGTTCGGCGCGCAGGTGCAGCTCGGGCTCGTTCAGCCAGATGCGCAGCCAGAGTCTGAGCTTGCGCGGCTCCGGTTTGCCCCTCGTTTCAAGGGTTAGCGTCAGCTCGAAGCAGGCTGTCGAGAGTCTTGGGCGTCCTGTCTCGATGCGTGCCAGGCTGCAGCCGGGGTCTTCGCAGCGCAGTCTCAAGGCATAGCCGAGTTCGCGGTCGCAGAAGAGCAGCAGCGTGTGCTCGATCTCGGCGAGGTGCCGTTGGGCGTCGCGCACTTTGTGCGCCGCGCTCACCTCGTTCCGAAGCTGGCCGCGCAGGACAGCTCGCAGGCGGTCGAAGGCCTTGGGGAGGGTGCCGGAATGGAAGCCCCGACGCAGAAAACTGTGCAGCGTCTCGCCATGACTGCCGACCACGGCTGGCTCGACCGGAGCCTTGGCCAGATCGACACGCGTCAAGGGCTTGAGGGCGCGTCGGAGATCAAAGTCTGGCTGAAAAGCCTTGTGATTGGCGGCGTAGATCTTCCAGTTCTCCTTCAGCTCCCAGACGAGAAAGCCGCCCAGTCCCGGCAGCAGAAGCACCGTCAGGGTGATAAAGGGGAGGGCGATCCACTTGGGTAGCACCGGCTCGAGTACGCCTATCAGGAAGCCCGTAATCAATGGTAGGAAAGGCAGCATCACCTTGTGCGCGATGGTCACCACCGGAAAGTGCTTGATGGGATTGATCTGTGGCTCGACCAGCACGGTGACATAGAACTGAATCAGGGATTCGAGCAGGCGCCAGATGGGGACTAACAGCGACTTGAGAATGAGCTGAAGGATCGACTCGCCGAGATAGTGGCTGAGTCGCTCCTGAATGCGATGGAGTCCTTGCTGAAAACGCCGGGTCAGCTCCTTGAAGAAGCGCATCAGCTCGTTGACGAGGCCCAGCATCAGGGTCTGGTTCAGCCGGCGCAGAAGGCGGCCGGACGTGCTTGCCATGTCATCTAGAAAGCGCCTGCCGGCCGAGGTGTTGCGCACGAGCACGCCGAGCGCCAGGGTCAGCGCGATCATGGAGACATTGGGCTGGATCCACTCGCCGTCGATCAGGCTGGCCAGTCCGAGCACGGGCAGCATGAGCAGGGCGCCGATGAGGAAGGGCCGCAGCAGGTTGCGGTCCAACGCACGGATGATCTCGGTATCCAGCAGCCGGCTGACCGGGCGCCAGCGCAGCAGGCGCCGTAGCCCGTCATAGAAGAGCAGACGCAGGCCCCACCAGAGGCCATGCAAGAAGCCGCGCATGCCGATGCGCCCGATGCGCGTATAGGCGATGGCATTGAAGGCTAGGGCAATGCCGGCCACCGGGAGCAGGCTTGCGAACTGGAAATCTGGCTTGTCGGATGAAAAGAGTCCGATGACGACGTCGAGCGTCTTGAGCCCGAGAAATGACAGGCCGATGGGCAAGATGAGGTGGCGCAGCAGCAGACGCCCAGGAGGCGTGCCGAACAGCGGGGCGCTGAGCTGCTGCAGCCCCTTGATATAGATCTCGCCGCGCTTGTAGACGCCGGGGAGGGCGCGTGCCGCGCTGCGGTCGAAGCGTGCGAGGCGATCGCCGCGCAGCAGCTCCCGCAGCGAGAGATCCGGCAAACGCAGCACGTTGCGCGCGACGACGTCGCGCGTGTCGGTGAACTTGAGATGACGACGCCGCTTGATGACGTCGAGCAGCTCGCGCAGCAGCTTGTGAAAGGCGACCTGTTCGCGATGGGCGCTGGGCGTGAAGCCCGCGTCGCGCAAGGCGCGGCTCAGGAGCGGTTTGAGCTGTTGCTCGAGGTGATCGGAGATGCGGCTCGAGAGCGCCTGCAGGGGGGCGACGGATTGCTCCAGCTCGGCAATCGGCCAGCCGAGGCGCTCGATGCGCGCCAGCGCCCCGTCGAGTGCGCGCAGGGCCTTGAGGCTGGCCTGGAAGGGCAGGATTTGGCGGATGGGCAGGCGTCCCAGCGTCATCGCCCAGACGAAGGGCCGCAGCTGATAGTAGGTCGTCCGGCTCTCCTGGAGGACCCGCTCAAGGTCTTTGAGAATGGCTCGGCGGGTGCGTGAGCGCCCTCTGCCGAGCATGCTGGTGCCCAGACGCTTGATGAGGATACCGAGCGCCGCACCTTCGTCGGGGCTCAATTTCCACTTGGCCGCCAGCAGATCGCTGAGCGCCTCTTCGGCGTCGAGTCTGCGCTGGGTGAGAATGGCGCGAACGCCATGCGCTGCGGGAGCACAGGGCTCGCCCATGGCGAGGAAGCGCCGTTCGGCGACCGCGAGATCGCGGATGGCGGTGGCGTAGCGGTCCGCGAGTTCGGCGCGCTGGGCACGCCGCACCGCGTGACTGAAGAGCAGCAGATAGAGCGCGAGTCTGAGGCCGCGCGCGGGTCGTGGCGCGGCGTTGCGCCGGCGCGCCAGCATTGGCAGGCCAAGCACAATCTCCAGCAGCGGCGCGAGCACAGCGACGATCCAATCACGGGCGCGAACACGCCAACCCAGGCGCGGGAGCTGAAGGCCTTGCCGCAGCGCGGCCAGGCAACGTGCCTCCGGCGCCGCCATCTCTGCTGAGCCAAGCAGCGCCGTATCCTCTGCGGCTTCGGCAAGACGCTGCTCTTCATCGAGGTCCCAGGGGGCGGCAGTCGACCTGTCGCTGGCTTGTGACGGCCTGAAGTCAGGGTCCGAGCAGCCGTAGGGCAACTCGTCCGGCAGCAGCGGATAGCGCGTCGGGTGCCCGCAGCGCTGTTCTGGACGCGAACGCTCCAGCAGCTGCGGCAGGCGTCCCTTGGTCTTGGGGGGCGGTAGGCTGAGTCCGCTGGCCACCAGCCAGGCATCCAGCTGGCCCCAATCGCGAATCGCGGGGAAGAAGAAGCCGCGCACGCCTGGGCAGAAGTAGCGCAGCCGGGTGACGAGCGCCACGAATGCCCGGCATAGGGTCGCGTCATCGAGTCCGCTGGGGATCAAACCGTCGTGTTCGAGAACCTCCCGAATCTCGACGAAGCCGATCTCGCCGATGAGCGCGCGGAGCCCGTGCGGGCCGTACTCCTCTTGATCTTGGTTGTCATGCCGAGCCATGTCCCAGGCGCGCCCGACCTCGCCCTCGAAGCGTCGTGCCCAGTAGTCTCGGAGCAGCCGCGTCATGCTTGCCTCGTCCGGCTGCAGGTCGAGCGGCATGGGCAGCAGGATGATCTGCTCCGGCAGATTGAGACCCTCGATGACAACGAGCGCCTCGGGATTCTCCGACTCCAGCCCGCGCAGGAAATCGCGGCGCGGCATCAAGTAGAAGGGCAAGGGTGGGACCGAGCCGCTGTGTCCAAGGTCCTCTAGGTGCTCCGCGATGAGGCGCTCCATGGCGCGCGGGTGAAAGAGGAAGACCCCTTCGGCGGGCTTGAAGATACGCGCTCGAAAGCGCCGCGTTGCGGATTCAGTGTTTGGGGCGGGAGGCGGTGCGGACACGTGGTCAGAGGCTCTTGAGGACGAGAGTCAGTCGTTTGACCTTGGTGCGCCGTGAAAATGCCCGCACGCCGAAGCGGCGACAGGTCACTTCGTTGTGATCGGCAGAGAGTTTCCAGGTTATACTTCAAAGCTTGAGTGGATTTAGGGATAAATCCCACCTGCACCTGAAACCGGGATCATAACATGGTGTTGGCGGATCCCTGATCGGCAGTGCGCCTGGGGCGAGCGGGGCGATGAGGATGGAGCTCCCGCGTGCCGCACCCTTCTTTCTCGAGTAGACGGGATCGTGCGCCGGCGGCTGCCAGGTGGTGCGTCGATGGCTGATAGGCGTCTCCGGTGGAGATGTCGATGAAAGTCGTTCGTTCGCGACTCGAGAACAGGGCGCCTCGCCGCGTCGTCTTCGGGCGCTTGGGGTGCTCGGACATGGCGGAGCAGACCTGCCCCGCAAGGGAGCGGCGATCAATCAGCGTTCCCGAAGGACGCACTGAGTCGATCTTTATGGAGCGATGACCCGCGACTATGCACTATCGCGTCTTTTATTTGTTCGATCGCTCTGGAGATGCCATCTCTTCGGCCAGCGCCGTGGAAATGAGCGCCAAGGCCATCTGTGAGCAGCTCTTACCAAGGCTCCAAACTGCGGACGACTATCTGGGGATCATCGACGCCCAAGAGAACGTCCTGCAGGTCCTCTGCGAGCCTGACAGCGAGCGCTATTGGGTGGAACTCCCCATTGATGCCGCCAAGGCGTCCTACGGTCGCTATCTGAGCATTGATGAACTCAAGGGGTTAATGATGGCGCTCCCCGAGGTCTTCGACCGCGAGGCCATCCCCGGGCTGGAATACCGTCCCTGGTAGGCCATCGTCTTTCTAAGGCTCTTGAGTTTCCTTTAGCTCGCCCCGTACCAGGCGGACACGGCCGCTCTGCGTCTTGCCCGCCCGATAGTACTGACCCCCGAAGAAGCTCACGCACCAGGCGCGATCCAGGCCGCCCGTGTCGGTCGATGCGGACCAGAAGAGACCCGAGGGGGTATTGGGAAAGACCTGGGGGTTGATCGCGGGCCCGAAGTGGCAGCGCTCGACGATGCTCAGGAGTTCCTTGCCGCTCGGCAGGCGCCATTCTCCACCGGCTTCCTGCGCCAGCTTCTGGGCTTTGTCCCATGAAGCGGACTTGGGGCGTCCGCGGCAGCCGTTCGCTTCGGCGTCCCAGCGCTGTCCCTCGGCGCAGCGCCTCCATTCCAGTGTCGTTTCCTCGTGTCGGACCGCCGTGCCTTCCTCGATCAAGGTGAAGGCGCTCGAGGGCGTCGTCTCCTTTTCACCCGGGGCGCAGGCGTCTGTTGCACTCGGGATGTCGTCGGCCGACAGGCACCAGTGCGGCAAGGCGACGAGCAGAAGGGCGAGGCAGGCTCTTTTGACCAGGGGTGCGCTCGACATGGGGCTGTGTCTCCTCGGTGTCCGTGATGGGTGATTGCGCCCGACGCAGGCTCGGCTTGCGCCGAGTGGGTGGCGGATCCAACATAGTGCCAGCGGCTCGCCAGGGGAGGCCAACACCATGTCTCGTGACTTTGCTTCACATGCACTGACGCCGTCGGTGGTTCGTCAGAGCCGGCTCGCTTGGACGGGGGCCTTGCTCCTAACACTGCTCCAAATCGCGGGCCTCGCCAAGGGGGCCGAGCCCATGGTGCCAGTCGAGGTCGAAGCCCCGTCGCCTCAGATCACAGAGGTAGAGGTTCCGGCCGCGCTGCGTCCCTGGATTCCCTGGGTGCTGAAGCAAGGCCCAGAGGGCCAGGATCGACGTGCCTGCCCGCTCTCCGGACCGGACGGGACGAGCATCTGCGCTTGGCCTGGGCGGTTGCGCCTGGAGCTGGGTGTCGAGGGCGGTCGTTTCGAGCAGTCCTGGCAGCTCTATGCCGAGGATTGGGTGCCGCTTCCCGGGTCTGCCGAGACCTGGCCCCTGGACGTCCTCGACGGGGCTGCGGCCGCGCCCGCCGTCTTGCGTGACGGTGGTCCTGTCGTGCGGCTGCCGCCGGGCCGTCATGAGCTGACGGGGCGTTTCGCATGGCAGCAGCGCCCGGAGTCGATCGTTCTGCCCAAAGCGGCCGGACTCGTCGATCTGACGCTGGATGGTCAGGTCCAGGCACGACCGCGACTGGAGCGGGATGGTCGCCTCTGGCTGCGCGAACCGGGGCAGTCGGCAGCGGCGGCCGAGGGCGATGCCCTGAGGCTCGAGGTCTATCGCCGGGTCGATGACCTGATGCCCTTGCGGGTGTCGACCCGGCTGGAACTCGAGGTCTCGGGGCGCGCGCGCGAGGTCCAGCTAGGCCCAGTGACGCTCGCCGGCGGTATTCCGCTGAGCCTCGAGAGCGATCTGCCGGCGCGCCTGGAGCCGGACGGCGTCCTGCGCGCTCAGGTGCGTCCTGGACGTTGGCAGCTGGTGACGACGAGCTATCACCTGGGCGACGTGACCGAACTGAAGCGCGGCCCGCGCACGGCGCACTGGCCGGAGACGGAGGTGTGGGTCTTCGAGCGGCATCCGGAGCTGCGTCAGGTCGAGATCGGCGGGGTGACACCGATTGACCCGCGACAGACGCGTCTGCCGCCGGACTGGTCAAAGCTGCCGGTCTATCTGGTTGACGCGGCGGCTCGCATGCAATTGACCCAGCAGCGTCGCGGCGACGCGGAGCCCGAGCCGGATCGGCTCAAGCTGTCGCGCGAGCTGTGGCTCGATTTCGACGGCGAGGGCTACAGTGTGCGCGACCGCATCGGCGGGCAGCTCAGGCGCAGCTCGCGCCTGGAGGCGAGCACGCAGCTGCAGCTGGGGCAGGTGCGGATCGACGGGACGCCGCAGCTCATCACCCGGCTGGGGACAGCTGCCGCATCCGGCGTGGAAGTGCGCCAGGGGACGCTCGACCTGGTCGCTGACGGGCGCCTCGAATCCGAGCCCGCGCGCCTGCCCGCGTCGGGCTGGACGATGCCGCTGGAGGAGTCCCGCAGTCGCCTCCACCTCCCGCCCGGATGGGACTTGCTCGCGGTCTCGGGCGTCGACAATCTCCCGGACAGCTGGCTCTACCGCTGGACCCTGCTCGACCTCTTCCTAGTGCTGATTCTGACCGTCGGGATCGGCCGCATCTGGGGCTGGCCCTGGGGCGGACTGGCGCTGGCCGCGCTTGCGCTGACGTGGCAGGCGCCGGGCGCGCCTCAGCTGGTCTGGCTGCATGTGCTGGCGGCGGCTGCCCTGCTGCCTTTGCTCCCGGAGAAGCCGCAGCAGGCCGGGCTGTCGCGGCTGCGCTGGCTGGTCCTCTGGTACCGGCGGCTGAGTCTGGTCGCCTTGCTGGTCATTGCCCTCCCATTCCTCGTGACCGAGGTCCGTAGCGGTCTCTATCCACATCTCGAACGCACGCCCTGGGACGGCGGGGGCGGCGCGAGCTGGCGTCAGACGGGCAGCGCGGTGAGCGGGGCAGGGCAGCCGGCGGCGCCGAGCTTCATGGCCGACGAGGTGCTGGGCGAGGCCGACGTCAACCTCGCGAAGAGTCGGGCTTCGCTACCGCTCTCACGCCCCTTGGCGCCAGCGCCCAGCCCCTTGGAAAGAATCGATCCTAATGCCCAGGTGCAGACTGGCCAAGGGATTCCGACTTGGCAGTTCAAGTCCTTCGAACTGGTCTGGAAGGGGCCGGTCGATCAAGCCGAGGAGGCGCGCCTCTGGCTGCTCGATCCGGTCGGAAACCGCGTTCTCGCCTTCGTCGGGAGTCTGCTGGTGGTCTTGCTCGGCCTGCGTCTGGCGGGTGTGCTGCGCGCGCCTGGTCGAGCGGCGGGCTTGCCGGCGATGCTCGTCGCTTGCGCCTTGGCCGCGATGGTCCAGCCTGGCCCGGCGCAGGCCGAAGACTTTCCTTCGCCCGAACTCCTCCAGGATCTACGCGCGCGTCTGCTCGAGCCGCCCGCCTGTCTGCCAAGTTGTCTCGATCTGCCGCGCATGGAGATCCGCGCCACGCCTGACCAACTGACGCTCGCGCTGACGCTGGATGCTCAGGCCGGTCTCGCGGTCCCGGTTCCCGGTGGCCGCGGCGGCTGGTCCCCGAGCCAGCTGCGCCTGGACGGCGTCGTGATCGATTGGCTTGGACGGGCGCAGGACGGTCAACTCATGGTGCCGGTCCCGGCGGGTCGTCATCGCCTGATACTGAGCGGGGTACTGCCGCAAGCCAGTAGCGTGGATGTTCCGCTGCCGCTGGCGCCGCGATTCGTGACGTCGCAGTCCGAGGGTTGGCGCATCGAGGGCCTTGACGAGGCCGGTCGGCCGGGACAGCAGATCCAGTTGCTGCGTGTCGCGGATAGCCGGGACGCGGTCGAGCAGCCCTTGGCCCAGACCGCGCTGCCCACGCTGTTGCTGGTGGAGCGAAGACTGCTCATCGGCGTGGATTGGCGCGTCGAGACCAGGATTCGGCGGCTTTCCTCACGCGAGTTTCCCGCGCTCTTGCCTGTCGCGCTCTTGCAGGGCGAGCGCGTTCAGACACCCGGCACTCAGGTGGACGGCGACCTGGTGAAGGTGGCGCTTGCACCGGGTCAGATGGAGACCGGCTGGGTCTCCAGCCTGGAGCCAGTGTCGGGTCTGGAGCTGCGGGCGACGACCGATGAGCGTCTCACGGAGTCTTGGCAGCTGGACGTGAGCACACTCTGGCACCTCGAGACCGAGGGCATTCCGCCGGTGCATCAGCGCAGCGATGCGGACCGCTGGCTGCCGAGCTGGAGACCCTTGCCCGGTGAGCGGCTGCGGCTGCGCTTTACCCGGCCGGAGGCGGTGCCCGGTCCGACACTCACCATCGACCGCGTCGACTACCGCGTCGAGCCGGGTCGGCGCGGCTCGGACGCAACCTTGGAACTGAGCGCGCGCAGCAGCCAAGGCGGGCGTCATCGGATTCGCCTACCCGAGGGCGCGGAATTGAGAGCGCTTGCGGTTGACGGCCGCCGTCTCCCCTTGCCGGCCACTACCGCTGAGGTCGAGCTGCCATTGGTGCCGGGCGCGCAGCAGGTGAGGATGCTCTGGCACAGCAGTCAGCTGTTGACGGCCAGCTTCCAGCCCAGCGTGCCGGATCTCGGGACGACCGCCGTCAATGTCTCCCAGACCCTGGGTCTGCCCCCTGATCGCTGGGTGCTCATGGTCGCTGGTCCGGAGGTCGGGCCTGCCGTGCTCTTCTGGGGTGTGCTCATCGTCATGGCTGGGCTGGCCCTGGTCCTTGGCCGCAGCCGTCTCACGCCCTTGCGCGCCCACGACTGGCTGCTGTTGAGCATTGGTCTCACGCTCGCCCAGATCTGGGTGGTGCTGGTGGTGACCGGTTGGATCTTTGCCCTGGGTCTGCGGCGGCGTTTGGACGAGGGGGTAGCGCCTTGGCGATTCAACCTCACCCAGATCGGCCTGGCCTTGCTCACGATGCTGGCGCTGATGGCGCTCGTCGGGGCCGTGCAGCAAGGGCTTCTGGGCAGCCCCGACATGCAGATCGTCGGCAATGGGTCTTCGGGAACGCTCTTGAGCTGGTATCAGGATCGGGCCGGGCCCTTGCTTCCCGACCTGTGGGTGTTCTCCGCGCCCATGTGGGTCTATCGCGCCCTGATGCTCGCCTGGGCTCTATGGCTCGCCTTCCGACTGCTGGACTGGCTGCGTTGGGGCTGGCAGGGGTTCTCTCATCCACAGCTCTGGCGTGAGCGCGTCAAATCGAAGGAGCGGCCGCGCTCGAGGAAGGAACGCCGGGACCAAAAGCTCGAGGAGCAGCCCTGGACGCCGAGCTGATTACGGCTCTGGGGGGGCGGTGCTTTCCGGTGCTCTGACGTCACTGCCATTAAGTTAGGCTCCCGCGCCCGGTTTCTGCGACAATCCAGAGTTTTGCATGACCCCTTTGAAACGAGTGCAATCCCTGGAAACGACGCGGCGCCTGGTCGCCGATGAAGCGTTCAAGAATCGGCATCGTACGACGGCCAAGGCGTTCACT
>NZ_JAAIJR010000163.1 GCF_010915725.1 Thiorhodococcus mannitoliphagus | reverse complement strand
TCCAGGAGCCAGCCAACCCGCCCACGCGATACCAGCCACCTGACGAACTGCGCCAGTTCCTCGAGGCGCTGTAATTATGTGAAGCACTCGTCGGCTCCAGGCGTTACCAACGCTCGAGCCGACGTTCGTCCTTCACATAATTTTGACCTTCACATAAACGCGGGGAGCGGAAAGTCGAGCCTCAGGAGGAAGTGACAAGTCGCCACCCATTGCTGCCGCTGAGTGCACGGACCTGAGCGGCCAGTCTGGGACGCGTTGCGGACACCCCCTTGATGCCCAGGAGCCTGTAGCAACGCTCGTAAGCGGGCCGACTAGTAGCTCCTCGGCAATCCCCTTGTGAACGCCGAAGGCGGGCAATATGCCGCAAGGCCGATGCGGAGCCAGCGCGGCTCGTGTTGCAACTGCGGCCCGTAGCAGGACTCCTGCCGTCCGCACATCTGTCGCCATTGCCGGAGCACCGCCGCTGAAGGGATTCAGCGGTTGACGACGGAGTAACGCGACATCCCGGCCGCCGTGAACGACAGATTGGGGCCTCCCGGACCCGCAGCAGCCTTTACAATCCAAGCCAATCCACACCCAAGCCTCAATAGCCATGAACAAAGCCGAGTTCTATCGCACCGAGACAGATCGCATCGAATGGAAGCGTTCGCCTCAGGACAGCGATGGCATCCTGCGTGCCACCTGCGCCCTGGCGAACGATCTCGGAGGGAGCGGCGAGCCCGGCCGGCTAGTCATCAGGCTGGAAAAGGACGGTTTCCGGCGCGGAGTCGATGCACAGCGGCTGGATCAAATTCAGCAGGACCTGTCGAGCAGACTGCGCTCGACCAAGATCCAGCCGACGCCAAGCTTCGACATTTCCGTCGATCACGGGGATGATGGCGTCACCCTCCTGGTTATCACCGTCATTCCTTATCCGGTTCCGCCGATGGTGATGGTAGATGGCGTTGCTTGGGTTCGCCAGGGCAGCTCGACCCGCCGCGCGACCCAAGCTGACCTGCTGCGCTTGAACGAGCGCCGTCCTGAGCACAGCCAACCCTTCGATCTTCGCCCGATCGCCGCGGCTACCCTTCAGGATCTCAACCTGGGCCTGCTCCGAGCTAGGTACGAAACCGAGCGCGACGAAGACCTCGACGAGGAGACCTTTCCCGGCTTGGAGCAATGGCTGACTCAGCGTCAGTTGGGCCGCCTGATCACCAGGATCTGGCGCCCGAACCCGGCGGCGCTCTTGCTCTTTGGTGTGAGCCCGCAGTCCTGGCTGCCCGGGGGCCACGGTCGAGTTTGTACGCTACGCGGGACCGGACATCGATAGCGAGGTGGTGGCCCGCAAGACGGTGACTGGAACCCTGGCGGATCAGCTGGAGGGAGTTTGGGCGCAGATAACCGCCCATCTCGCCTCTGCACCGGATCATCGGAAAAACGATGGCATCGTCGAACGTTATCTTCCGCAGTATCCAATTGAGTCGCTGAAAGAATTGGCTCGCAACATGGTTCAGCACCGCATGTACGAAGGAACACACGCGCCTGGACGCATCGAGTGGTTCAATACGCGCATCGAGTTTTCGAATCCAGGTGGCCCCTTCGGGCGCGCAAGCGAGGGCGAGTTTGGAGAGCATTCCGACTACCGGAACCCCATCGTGACGGCCGGCCTGGTAGACATGGGTTATGTGCAGCAGCTCGGGCGGGGCGTTCGGCGCGTGCGATTGCTCCTGGAGCGCAACGGCAACCCGCCGCTAGAGATCGAAAAAGATGGCTTCACGCGGTTGATCCTGAGAGCTCGACCATGAAATCGATCGTCTTCTTCAACAACAAGGGGGGAGTCGGTAAGACGACCTTGACCTTCAACATTGCCCATATGTTGGCTGGACGTGGGGTGCGGGTCGTCGTACTCGACTTCGACCCACAGTGCAATATCTCCGCGATCTTTCTCGACGAGATCCGACTGTTCGAGATTTGGGAGGATGTCCGCAGCGATGGTACGGTCACCGGCTGCCTAGAGCCGGTGCGGAGGGGTAAGGGAGACGTGCTGCCGCCACGCTTGGAGCGCGTTGCCGATGGACTCTGGCTGCTTGCCGGACACCTGGCACTCAGTCGATTCGAGCAGACCTTGGCGGAGGAGTTCGCCAAGACGCTGGCCTCGGACAATGATCGCGCGCTGGATGTGACGACGTCGCTCGATCTGCTGTCGAATCTCGCCGCCGAGCAGGTGGCGGCCGATGTGATGATCATGGACCTTGGCCCCAGTCTGGGTGCCCTCAACCGGGCGGCGCTGCTGGCCTGCGATCACCTAGTGCTCCCGGTCGCACCTGATCTATTTAGCTTGCAGGGACTCCGCAACGTCGGGCCGACCTTGCGCGAGTGGCGGCGCGACTGGGGCACTGTGCGTGAGCGTGGTCTCGCCGGCAAGCCCCAGGAGGCATTGCCCCCCCATGATTTCCTGCCACTCGGGTACATGGTCCAGCAGCATCTGGCCCGGGCCGATCGACCCGCCGCGGGTTACGCCCGTTGGGCGCAGGCCATCCCCGCCGAGTATCGCCGATCCGTTCTGGATGAAGCGCCTGGTCGAACTGCGGCTTCCTTCGAGCAGGACGCGCATTGTCTTGCCCTCATCCCGCACTACGCCAGTCTGGTCCCGATTGCCCAGCAGGCACGTAAGCCGATCTTCGATCTCAAGCAGGCGGACGGGATCGGCGGGGGGCAGATTCAGGCCGTGGCACGCTGTCGGGACAGCTTCAACCAAATTGGCGAGAAGCTGCTGGAGCGTCTCGGAATCGACCTGCCATAGTCCGACGATCTCGACAGCCGGCAGTCCCCGATAGCCACGAGCACGGGCATAACGCCCAGGCGTCGCGGTGACCCATCCAGGCGCGCAGACGCGGATGCAGGTACGCAGAGCGCATGCGGGACGACCTAGGTCAGTCGTCGTTAAGGTCCGGCCCTAACTGGCCGACGCATGCGAATAAGACGAAGGTCATCCCCTCTCGTTCAATGCCCGGTGCGTGAGACATCGCTGCCTCTCCGCTGCTCATTGGTCAACGGCGGCCCTTGGCCGAGACAACCGTCATTGGCAGAAGGACGGTGAGTTTCCGCTCCCGGGACGCAAGAGTCACTGGGCTGACTCGTCTCAGTGACCGGATTGGGTCGATTCCCTATTTTCGCCCTTACCTCTGGGGCGGTGTGGCAAGGCGGGCAAAAGCGCCGGTGGCGAAGCTGGCGAATCTCAGAAATTTGTGACGAAATGGTGTTGCGAACAACAGCACCCTGGGAGCGGCGCCCTTGGCGCGACAAGCACCCGATCGCGGCGGGGCGCCGCTCCCACCGACCGCTCGCAAGTCGGACCGCTAAGGAATAGAGTCAAGCGATGACGCCGAAGCAGCTTGATCTCTTTGGGGAGGCGCCGGATGACGCCAGCCCCCTCGTTCGACCAGCCCGCTCGGACTGGGCCAAGGCCGCCGAGCGCGCAGGTGCCCTCCCCTCGCGCCTGCGGTTCGGCACCTCCTCCTGGGCCTTTCCTGGCTGGATCGGTCTGGTCTACGACCAGGCAAGCGACAAACGCGCCCTGTCGCGCCACGGACTGGATGCCTACGCCCGGCATCCGCTGCTGCGCACCGTCGGCGTCGACAGCGCCTACCATGCCCCTGTCCCGACCGACCGCCTGCGCGCCTATGCAACGCAGGTGCCCAATGACTTCCGTTTTCTGGTGAAGACACCCGCGTTGGTCACCGACCCCTTCGTCCGGGCCGCGGGCGGACGCCCGACAGCCCCCAACGCGCGCTTTCTCGAACCTACGGTTGCCACCGAGTTCGCCGTGCGTCCATTCATCGACGGACTCGGTGACCACGGCGGTGTCCTGCTGCTGCAGTTTCCACCGCTCGGCAAGCAGATCACCGCCAACCCGAGACGCTTCGCCGAAGACCTCTACCGCTTCCTGCGCCGACTGCCGAGCGGCCCCATCTATGCGGTGGAGCTGCGCGATCGCGAACTCCTCACCCGCGACTTCGCCGAGGCGCTGCGCCACGGCGGTGCTCATGCGGCCCGCAGCCTCCACCCACGCCTGCCTGCCCTCCACCACCAGAATCAGCTGTACGCCGAGCTGCCGCGGGGTCCACTGATCGTCCGCTGGATGCTGCGTTCGAACCGAGGCTACCAGGAGGCGAGAATGCAGTATCGGCCATTCGACCGGCTGTGCGAACCGGATCCAGCGGCCCGCGCCGAGATTGCCGACCTGGTCTCCGATGGCCTTGAAGCGGGTCGAGAGGTCTATGTCATCGCCAACAACAAGGCAGAAGGCTGCGCGCCGCTGAGCCTGATGGCACTCGCTGATGCGCTACGCGGAAATCATCGTCGAGGCATTGATGGACGAGGGGCGACTTCAGTCGACTACCCGCGCAGAGGTTTCGAGGGCGGCTGAAGTCGCCCGAGTGTCCAGACAGCTTCTGAGCGACCGTCTCAATTCCGGGATCCAGCATCCTGATCTCTCACGAAGAGCTGCACGTGCCCACGCAAGAACTCCAGGAAGGTAGCGGCCACCACCGAGAGCTGCTTGCCCTTGGGCCGCACCACGTACCAAGCACGCACGAGCGGAAAGCCCTCGACGTCCAGCTCGGCCAGCTCTTGCTGGCTGGGATCGAGGTTGAGTGTGCTGCGTGAGAGCATAGCCAGTCCCAGACCGCCCACCACGGCCTGTTTAATGGCCTCATTACTGCCCAGGTCCATCTTGATGTGCAACGGTGTGCCGCGTTCCTGAAACACCCGCTCCATGGTCATGCGCGTGCCGGAGCCTCGCTCCCGCACCAGGAAAGGTTCCTCGGCCAGCTCGGCGAATGGGATCTGCTTGCGCCCGACCAGATGATGGGTGATCGGGGCCAGCACGACGAGCGGGTTGTCTAGGAATGACTCGCTCTCGGTATCCAGACCCTCCGGAGGCACGCCCATGATGTAGAGGTCGTCCTGGTTGCGGGTCAGGCGGTCGAGCAGCCGATCGCGGTTGACCACCTCCAAGGCGATATCGATGCCGGGATACTGGGCGCAGAAGGGACCGAGGATGCGGGGCATGAAGTACTTGGTGGTCGTAACCGCCGCGATGCGCAGACGCCCCTGCTTGAGGCCCTTGAGGTTGTCGATGGTCTGCTCGAAACGGCCCCAGGTCTCCAGCCAATCGGCGCAGGTGGCGTAGAGCCCTTGGCCTGCCTCGGTGAGGAAGATCTTCTTGCCCAGCTGTTCGAGCAGGGGCAGCCCCACCTGCTCTTGCAGCAGACGGATCTGCTTCGACACCGTGGGCTGGGTGACGTGCATCTCCTCGGCCGCGCGGGAGAAGCTGCGCAACCGGGCAACGGCCTCGAAGGCCCGCAGCTGGCGCAGGGTGACATGCATCATAGCGGGTCCCTCATTCGGATTACGATAGCCTTAAGGTTATCGTTTTCATGATTACTATTCATTATTATTTCTAGATGGACCTCCCTAGACTGCTCTGTCAAGGGTGGCGCTGCTCCCTGCAGCCGCCACTGTCTTCACCGACAGAGGAGCCCCAAGATGAGTCATGCCTCCATCCCGCGCTGCCCGCAGGCGATCAGGCCATGCGGCTGCCGAGCGTCTTCTCAGCGCGTCTGCACCCAGAGTTCCGAGCGGTCGCCCCATGCCGCCGAGGGAGGTCGCCATGCTGCCTAGCCTCCTAACCCCCAGTCTTGTCCTGGCCGCACCCCTGCTCCTGCTGTTGGTCGGCCTGGTGCCGTCCACCTGGGCCAACGCTCAGGCGAGGCTCATGGCGCGCCTGTGCGGCGCCGCCGCCTGGCTGGCGTTCGGCAGCGCACTCCTGGCAGCGGCGGCCCATCCGTTCGATGAAGCCCGTGCCTGGACCCTCTACAATCTCGAACTCCCCGGGGGGCTGGGCACCTTCACCATCGGCACTTACGTCAACAGTGTCACGGTGATCATGTTGCTGCTGGTCGCCTTCGTCGGCGCCATCGTCACCCGCTACGCGCGCAACTATATGGACGGGGATCCCAACCGGGGCCGCTTCCACAAGTGGCTCGCGCTCACCCTGGCGGCCATCCTCACCCTGATCGCCTCCGGCAATCTGCTGATGTTTGCCCTGGCCTGGATCGCGACCAGCCTCTGCCTGCACCAGCTCTTGATGTTCTATCGCGAGCGCCCGACCGCCGTACTGGCCGCCCACAAGAAATTCATTGCCAGCCGCATCGGCGACCTGAGTCTGCTGGCTGCCATCGCGCTGATCGGCTTCACCCTGAACACCCTGCAGTTCGAAGAGATGCACCGCATCCTGGAGGCCATGGAGGGCCCCCTGCCCACGGCGCTCGAGATCGCGGCCCTGCTGATCGTGCTCAGCGCCGCGCTGAAGTCCGCCCAGTTCCCCTTGCACGGCTGGCTGCTCCAGGTGATGGAGGCCCCGACACCGGTGTCCGCCCTGCTGCACGCGGGGATCGTCAACGCCGGGGCATTCCTGGTGATCCGCATGAGTCCGATCATGTCCCATTCCGAACTCGCCTTGGGCGCCTTGGCGGTGGTGGGTCTGATTACCCTGGCGCTCGCCTCCCTGGTCATGCTCACCCAGACCAGTATCAAGGTCTCCCTCGCCTGGTCCACCACGGCACAGATGGGCTTCATGCTCCTGGAGTGCGGTTTGGGTCTCTATAGTCTGGCCATGCTGCACCTGGTGGCCCACTCGCTCTACAAGGCGCATGCCTTTCTTGCCTCCGGCAGCGGTGTGGACGCCTTCCGGGCACCGGCACTGCCCCATGCATCCCCGGGCGTCGGCCCCGTCCGGCTGCTGCTGACCCTGGCCGGCGGCGGACTCATCACGGTGGCGGTGGGCGCCGTCTTCGGCATCACCGCAGGGCACCAGCCGGCGCTCCTGGCTGCCGGAACGGTGGTGGCCATCGCCGTGACTCAGCTGCTGCTGCAGATGGCCGGCGTGATGAGCGGCGACGACTTCCTGCGCCGCGGTCTGGGACTGAGTGCGATCGTCTCAGTGTGCTACTTCGCCCTGCACGCCCTGTTCGAGGCGGCGCTGCAGGGGAGCGTGCTGCCGGTGCAGGATGCGGCCGGGCCTTTCCAGATCTGGCTGACCCAGGCCTTCGTCGGCGTCTTCCTGGTCCTCTTGATCTTTCAGCAGGTGCTCAAATACGCCCCGGCCTTCCTTGGCGACGGCATCTACATGCACCTCTACAACGGGCTCTACATTGACGTCTACATCACCCGGCTGCTCCAGCGCCTATGGCCCAGCCCGACCCTCGAATCCGTGACCCCGCCCGCCCCCTTCGCCCCAGTCCCATCCACCGGAGCTTAATCATGAACCTCTACGACGCCACCGCACTGATCGAGCCCGCGGCCTCAGCCGCGAGCACGCCTGCAACCGCCGTCTGGTCGGAAGGGATCGATGAAGCCCGGCCGGCGGCAGTGGGTCCGATGATCGACGCCACCGAGCTGGATCAGCGCATCGATGCCGCCTGCGACCGCATCGCCCCGCTTTGGCCCCTGAAGCACTTCGTCGCCGTCAACCCCTTCTTCGGGCTTCGCGACCTGAGCTTTCAGGACGCCTCCGACGCCCTGGCGCGGATCACCGGCAAGGGTCTCTACATGTCCCGGGACTATTACCGCGACCAAGTCGCAAGCGGACGCATCAGCCGAGATGACCTCAAAGCGGCCATCGAAGGCTGCGGCAGCCGCTTGGACGTCGAAACCTTGGAGCACACCTTGGCCACGCGGGCGCCCCAGCCGAGGCTGGGGATGGCCCCGGTGAGCGAGGTGCTGGAGCGCGTGGAGGGCGGCCTGTGGTCGAGCTTCGTCACTGAACGCATCAGCCTGCACTGCGCCGCCCATTTCGACCTCGGCCAGGCGATCGTCCCCATGCCCTGGCGCCACCTCCCGCTCTACGCATCCTGGCGCAAGGCCGCCGCCATCGACCGCGGCCCGGCGATGATGGGGCTCTCCGACTTCCGCTCCGCCGTCTCCCGGCTGCCGACGGATCCTAGAGCCGCCATCGCACTGGCCATCGAGCGGCTCGGTATCCCGGATGCCGCGGTGGAGCGCTACCTCCACGCCTCACTCATGAGCATCGGCGGCTGGGCCGCTTGGGCCAGGTATCTGCGCTGGCAGGCCGAGCTGTCAGGCGAACGTGACGATTCCCTTGTCGACCTCCTGGCCGTCCGTCTGATGTGGGACATGTTGCTCTACGAGCAGAAAGGCTCGCCCGCGCTGGTGGCACGCTGGCGGGAGATGCTCGCCGCGAGCATGCGTCCGCCTTCCGACAAGCGCCAGGCCTCCGCCGAGATCGACCGCATCATGCTCGCCGCGATGGAGATCGGATTCCAGCGCAGCGTCATTGACGGCTTGACCGGCGTGCGCACCGGAACCTTGCCGGCCCGGCCCGCAGCCCGCCCGGCGGTCCAGGCCGCCTTCTGCATCGACGTGCGCTCCGAGGTCTTCCGCCGCGCCCTGGAGACCGTGGCGCCCGAGGTCCAGACCATCGGCTTCGCCGGTTTCTTCGGCATCTTCATCGAGCACGTGCCCCTAGGATCCGCTGCCGCCCGCAGCCATGTGCCTGTGATCTTCAACCCTGCCTACCGCATCTGCGAGCGGGTCAAGGCTGAGGACAGCGAAGACGTGCAGGCGCAGCGGCGACGGCGCATCGGTCTGTCCAAGGCCTGGAAGGGGTTCAAGCTCTCCGCCGCCTCCTGCTTCTCGTTCGTCGAGTCGGCCGGCCTCATGTACGGCCCCAAGCTGCTCACCGACAGCTTTGGCTGGAGCCGCCCAGTACCCGATCCCCACAGCCAAGGCCTGGATGCGGAGGTCATGGAGCGCATCGGGCCGACCCTGGAGGCCGTCGCGCCGGAGCAGTGTTGCACCCGGCACGGGGAGTCGGGGATCCCTGAGGGTGATCGCCTCGACCATGCCGAGCGCATCCTGCGCGCCATGTCCATGACCGAGGGTTTCGCCCCCTTGGTGCTCTTGGCCGGACATGGCAGCAGCTCGGTGAACAACCCCCACGCCACCGGACTCGACTGCGGCGCATGCGCCGGCCAGACCGGCGAGGCGAGCGCCCGGGTGGTGGCCGCCCTGCTCAACGACCCGAGCGTTCGGCGAGGCTTGACAGAACGGGGCATCGCCATCCCCGAGGACACCTGGTTCCTCGCCGGCCTACACGACACCACCACCGATACCCTCAGACTCTTCGACACCGACGACGTCCCCGCGGCCCTGGCTCAGGACCTGGCGCAGCTGCGCCAGTGGCTCGAGCAGGCCGGCGGCCTCACCCGTATGGAACGCGCCGCCCTGCTCGGCATCGCCGGCCGACCGGACCGAGCGGTGGAAGCCGACGTGCAGCAGCGCAGCCGCGACTGGTCCCAGGTGCGCCCGGAATGGGCCTTGGCCAACAACGCCGCCTTCATCGCCGCACCACGCCCGCGTACCGCCGCCATGGACCTGGGCGGGCGCGCCTTCCTGCACGAGTACGTCTGGGAGAAGGACGAGGGCTTCCAGATCCTGGAGCTGATCATGACCGCGCCCATGATCGTCGCCAACTGGATCAATATGCAGTACTACGGCTCGGTGGTTGACAACCGCCGCTTCGGCAGCGGCAACAAGGTACTGCACAACGTCGTGGGCGGTGCCATCGGCGTATTGGAAGGCAACAGCGGCGACCTGCGCGTCGGGCTGCCGCTGCAATCGCTGCACGACGGCCGACGTTGGGTTCACGAGCCGCTGCGCCTGAGCTGCTTCATCGAAGCACCGGAGGCCGCTATCGACGCCATCATCGACCGCCACGAACTGGTGCGCCAACTGGTGGACAACCGCTGGCTCCACCTCTTGCGTATCGGCGAGGACGACGGCGTTCACCGGCGACGCCCCGGCGGCGGATGGGAGCGCAGCGACCCTGTACTGCGAGTGAACCCATGAGGGCACAAGCGGGCTGCGCATCGCGCGATGGCATTGGGAGACGGAGCGAACGGCTGTCTTCAGAACTGACGGGGATCACCTCGCTATGGACGCCGATCTGGAGCCTTTGATCGCCGGCTGTCCCGCCGATACCTCGGACTCCCGCGAGACCCGCACCGGGGATCCCTTCGTGGCACTCTAGGGGTCATGGAGAAACGCCGGATAATTGAGCAGGGCGATACAAGCGCTCGTCGAATCGATCCGCACCAGATCGAAATCCTGCTCTCGGCGCACCTTCGCGAGGCGTTCTTCATCGGCGATTCGCCCCGCTTCACCCGGGGCCAGATCCGGGAGAAAGTCCACGTGTAGGTAGGTTTTGCTGCCGATCGTCTTGTTCGGAATCGACTTCATCTTGAGCAAGGGTTTAGGTGCCGAGTGACCTTGTTCTCAGCCTCGCTAAGCACCGACAAGCTCGAAGAAGAAATCGTCCAACACAACGTCGAGCACTCCGCAGTTTCGTGTCAGGCTTGCCAGATGAAAACGGATCTCCCTGCAGAACTCCTGACATACGCCCATTAACTCGCTGAAATGGTGTTATAATTCTGGCTTGAATCGATAAATAAATACG
>NZ_JAAIJR010000162.1 GCF_010915725.1 Thiorhodococcus mannitoliphagus | reverse complement strand
CGTCCAGGCTTCAGGGGCGAACGGCTTCCCGGGCTCTCTTCATAAACTCCGTTTATCACTCCTCCTTATCAATCCCTTAGAACAGAACATACAAGGGGCGAATTCATTCGCCCTCCCGCCAGTGCCAAGGGCGACTAAAGTCGCCCTTGAGGTTTTTCAGACAGCCTCTGAGGATCAGCAGTGCGATGGTCGTGATCAGCGTCCCCGTCAGGATCGCGAGCGCATACCAGTCCAGGTGATTGACGGCGTTCGGGATCGCCAGCACGAACACCCCGCCATGCGGCGCGTGCAGCTCAACCCCGAGGTACATGGATAGGGCGCCGGCCGCAGCGGATCCTTGGCGGCGAAGGGGATGGCGCCCTCGGTGATGAAGGCGAGCCCCAGCACACCCGCCGCCTTGCCGGCCTCGCGCTCAGCCTGGGTGAAGCGGCCGCCGCCGACCAGGGAGGCGATGGCGATGCCGAGCGGCGGGGGCATGCCGGCGGCCATGGGTATCTCGGTGTCGCTGGTGAGCAGGCCGACGGCGAAGGTGCAGGCCGAATTGTTGATGGGGCCGCCCATGTCGACCGCCAGCATGCCGCCGATGAGTCCGGGCGTCAGCCCCGGCCGGTCTGCAATCGAGTAGGCGATGTATCCGGACAGGATCGGTCGCAGGCGGCACCAAAGTGCTCGTGAGAGACGGCCTGCTTGCGCCCGAGGGACGTTCCAGACTGTAGGCGCAGCGCCAAGAACGTCGCTGTCGCGTGATCCGGCGGCGACAGCGTCCTTGTCCCGGCGCAAGCGAACTGAGCGCGCCAAGCTCGATCCGCCGTTGATGTTTCTCATTGTTCAGCGCGCCTGCTCCAGGCAACCTCGCGCGCCCCGTTCGGCCTTGTTGCAAGCCATCTCCCCGTCAAGCGGTTCCTGAGTCGAGCAAGGCGCTCGGGCTCGTCGCTTGGACGAGAGCCTAACTTGTGTGACCCAAAGCATGGATGCGCTCCAGCGTATCCACCAAGAATGAAGCGAGACCACGATGTATGACGTCTTTACGCCCAGCAAGCCCGTTGGCTTGATGGACTTTGTTACCGCAGCCAAATCCTGCATCAAAGAAGTGACTGCAGAGGAGCTGCAGCAGATGCGGGCCGAGCAGGGGAATCTGATGATCCTCGACGTGCGTGAATCCTCCGAGCACGAGCAAGGTCACATCGAGAACGCCCTTCTCGTGCCGCGCGGGATCCTCGAGGCCGCTGCCGATTCGACCTACGAGAAGTCACTGCCTGAACTTGCCTCCAGCCGTGAGCGCCCTGTCGTTGCCTACTGCGCCACTGGCGGCCGCTCGGCCATGGCCGCGGCTGTGCTGCAAATGATGGGGTTCCAGCATGTCTACAGCCTGCTCGGTGGGTTCGTCGGATGGGAGCAGGCGCAGATGCCGGTCAAGCGTGAAGCCCGTTACGTGTAAGTCAGGGCGGGTGGCTTCGTTCGCGTCTGCCGGCTGTCCGGACCGCCAGAGCGGGCCGGTCAAGTCCTGGGAGCGCCGCCCTCGGCGCGACCAGCCTCCAGCAACCCTATGCCGTCTCGGTGCAGCACAGTTCCCACAACGCGGTTGTGTGAGGCTTCACATCACCGCGTGCAAGAGACGCTGAATGGATGCAGCGTAACGACAGCGCTATTTCTCGCGCGGATAGGGCCAGGCTTCCACGCCGCCTTCCATGACCTTGACGTTGCGCCAGCCATGTCCCTTGAGGATCGCTGCGCTCTCGTAGCCGCGCAGGGAAATCTTGCAGTAGAGGATGATCTCCTTGTCCTTGTCCTGAGGCAGTTCGTCGAGCCGCCCGCGGAGTGCCCCTTGCGGAATCAGGTGCTCGCCGATCCCAAGGCGCTGCTCCTCGAATTCCGCAGGGGTGCGGGTATCGATGATGAAGCAGTCGGCGCCGCTGTCGACCCGTTGCTTGACCTCAGTGACCGAGAGACTCTGCATCCGTCCCAGCAGTTTGTTCTCGAGCACATGCGCTGACACGATGACCTGATCCAGCGCCAGCGAATAGGGCGGGGCATAGGGAAGATCCAGGTTGGCCAGATCTTCGACCGTCAGCTTGCCGCGGATGGCCGTCGCCACGGTCGCCACCCGCTTGCTGACATCGCCGGGGCCGATGCACTGGAAGCCCAGCACGCGACCGCTCTTGCGGTCCGCGACCATCTTGCCGATCAGCAGTTTGCCCTTCATGTATCCGGGGATATCGAGTCCGGCCACGGTCGCCGTCTCGATGTCGGTCAGGCCCCGTGCGTGCGCGTCGCTGGCGCTCAGGCCGGTGAAGCCGACCGTGTAGTCGAAGATCTTGCAGATCCCGGTGTGGGTGATTCCCGGAAAGGTGGCGCTGCCTTCGTGGATCAGATTCTGTCCGATGACTCGCCCTTGCAGATTGGCGAGATCGCCATAGGGTGCGCGGACCTTTTCTCCAGTGATCAGCGAGGTGCATTCCACGCAATCGCCCGCCGCATAGATGTCGGGGTCGGAGGTCTGCATGGATGCATTGACCTCGATGCCACCTTGCGCCCCGATCTTGAGCCCTGCCGCTTCGGCCAGTGCGATGTTGGGTCTGACCCCGACCGCGACCACCGCCAACTCGCAGGGCAGCTCGGTGCCATTGTCGAGCTTGACGCCCCGGAGTTGTCCGTCCTCCCCGAGGAAGGCGGCGACCCCGTTGTCCGTGATGATGTCGGCGTCATGGGTGCGAACATGGTTCTCCACCAGCTTCGAGAGCTCGGGATCGAGAAAAGGCAGGATCGAGCCCGTCTTTTCGATAACCGTCGTCCGGATGCCGGCCAGATGCAGTGCCTCGCAGACCTCGAAACCGATCAGGCCGCCGCCGACGATGACGGCGTGTTTCACCTTGCGCTCGTCGCGAATCTTCCGCAGGGAATCGGCATCGCCCAGCGAGTGGAGGGTATGAATGCCGTCCAGATCGAGCCCGGACACCGGCGGGCGCAGCGGCGTTGCGCCGGTCGCGATCACCAGCTTGTCGTACTGGAGGGTCCGGGTCTCACCGCTCGGCAGGTGCTTGCAGGTGACGGTCCGGGCCGTGCGGTCGATGGAAAGGGCCTCGGTTTGCACCAGGGCCTCGATCCCCTTCGCCTTTTCGAAGAAATTGGGATCGCGCACGATCCCGGCCGGGGTGCAGATGAGCTGATTGCGGTCATCGAAGACCCCGCCGACATAGTAGGGATAACCGCAGGAGGCCATGGAGAGATCGGCCTCTTTCTGGATGATGGTGATCGATGCCTGTTCGTCTAGGCGGCGGGCCTTGGCCGCTGCCTTGGGACCGGCTGCGGAGCCGCCGATGACAACGATCTTGAGGGGTTGGGATGACATAGGAGAATCCTTGAAGTTGATCGGGTCCACTGGATGTGGCGTTGAAAATGCGACCTTGAACAGAGTGTGGCTTTGAAAGAGATGCGGCCAGGCGAATGGCCCGGCGGAGGTTGCCTCAGCCTTGGCAAACACAGGCCAACCTCGGATGTCATGGGGTTGACCCGACTCCTTCCAAGTCTAGTGAGTGCCTCTAACCCTGCCCCTGCGCAAGAGGCTCGGTGCAGGGCGCGGCAGCCGCCGGGGTGCCGATCAGATGGCTTTCCAGTGATGCGCGCACCCTGCCGGTCGCGTCGGTGGCGGTCTTGGTGCCGGCCTTTTTGAAGAGCGCGATGGCGCGTCCGCCCATGCCGCCGTTCAGTATGACCTTGGTGCCTTGCGCTCTGATGAAGGTCGGGATCTGGCCTGGCTCATGCGCTTCGGCGAAGGGGTTGGCGATGTCGGCCAAAGGGGCTCTCTCGCTACAGATAGGGCGCAAAAAGTCGCGCGAAAGCGCCGCGAAGGTAAAGCGGCAGTGAGCGGGTGCAGACTTGGTCCAAGGTGAGCTGCTGAGCCCCCGCGAGCTTGCTGTCCACTAATCGATGCAAGCGGGCGGAAAGGTCGGCATCGTAACATTCCAGGTTGTACTCGAAGTTGAGTCGGAGGCTCCTCGCATCCCAGTTGGCGGAGCCGAAGAAGGACCAGACGTCGTCCACGAGCATCAGCTTGGTGTGGTCGAAGGGTGGGGGCGTCAGCCAAAGTCGGCAGCCGCCCGCCAAGAGCAGATCGGCTTGATCCTGAGCGGCCCATTGGACGAAGCGCAGATTGTTCTTGGCGGGCATCAGGATGTCCACCTCGACGCCACGCATCGCGGTCAGGTTCAGCGTCGTGATGAGTGTCTGGTCCGGTAGAAAGTAGGGTGAGACGATGCGGACACGCTCCTGTGCGGCCGACAGTGCGCCGAGCATCATGCGACGAATGTTATCGAAATCCTCGTCCGGGCCATCCGGAACACCTCGTACCAGGGAGTCTCCAGCCGGACGCAGCTGCGGATACCAGCTGTCTCCGCACAGTCGCTCACCCGTCGTGAAGTGCCAGTCCACCGCGAAAGCCTCGACGAGGAAGCGCACCACGGGGCCTTCGATGCGAAAGTGCAGGTCCTCGACCGGGTGCTTCGGATGCGCGCTCAGCATCGAGCCGATGCGGATGTTCAGCCCCCCGGTGAAGGCCATGCGCCCGTCGACAGCGAGTATCTTGCGGTGGTTGCGCAGATTCAGATATTGGCTGCGGATGGGCAGTGACGGGGCCAGGAAGAGGGCGGCCCGGATGCCCAGCTCGCGCAGCATGCTGCCCATGGGCGGGCTGCTGTATCTTTGTCCGACGCCATCGATCAAGACCCGCACCTCGACCCCGCGCGCCTGAGCCCGCTTGAGCGCGCGTGCGAAGCCTCGGCCAAGCTCGTCGTTGTCGAAGATATAGGTCGAGAGGGCAATGCTATGCTGCGCTGCATCAATGGCGGCGAGCATCTCGGGATAGGCGTGATCGCCGCCGTAGAGCGGGTCGACCCGGTTGCCTGCCTCCAATGGAGCGCCTGTCACGGCATCGCCGAGCTTGCCAAGCTGGATGAGCTGCGGGCCGAGGAGCCCAAGCCTCTCATGCGCGCAGTGCTCGAGCGCCATCTCCATGCGTTGGCTTATCCGTGAGCCGGCTGGGCGAAGCCGATGAGCCTTGCGCTCGATGCGATTGATGCCGAAGACCCAATAGAGCGCGAATCCAGTCAAGGGCGCGAGACTCACCAGGGCCGCCCAGCCCACCGTCGAGGCGGAATCGCGCCGATTGAGCAGGAGATGCAGCGTGGTGCCGACTTGGGCGACGACGCCGATCAGGATCAGCAGCGCTACCCAGTAGTTGTCAAGGAATTGCCACATAGAGATCGCTCGTAACCGGATTGCTTGTGACTGGGTCGGTCGGAACCGGCTCCATGGGGGCTAGGTGCGCGTCGTCGATCGCGGCGGGGGCCGGCGCGCAAGCGGGGCCTGGTAGAGATTCGGTTAGAGAACGCCCATCAATTATTTCCCGATGCGAGCGATCCCGCCCGAAATCCCCCCTGGCCCCCCTTTGCGAAAGGGGGGAAGTTGTTGATGGACACTTTATTAGTGACAACATGGAGGTGGGCTCTTCGAGTATCTCGTGCCCCATCGCTTTCGATCTGCCTGGGCTATGATCGCCGCCATTGAGGCTCTCTCGCTCGAGGAGGAACATCCATGAAAACCTTCTGCTGTCAGCTGTGTGGGCAGCCGGTCTATTTCGAGAACACGCAGTGTATGCGTTGTGGCGCGACGCTCGGCTTCCTGCCGGACGAGATGCGTCTTTCCGCCTTGGTTGAGTCTCGCGACGATCTCTGGGGGGTTCCGGAGGGGCGCAGTGGCCGCGATGGCGGCACGGCGTCGAGCGGCGCCTTGGGGCGCTGGCTTCGCCGTCGCTCTCAGGAGCCCGCGCTGACAGCCAAGCCGCGGAAGCTCTATCGCAAGTGTGGGAACTACAGCCAGTACGGGATCTGCAACTGGATGGTGCCCGCCACGCAGCGCACGCCTTTCTGTATGGCCTGCCAGCCGAGCCAAATCATTCCCTCCCTCAATCGACCCGGCAATCTCCAGAAGTGGGCCCGTATCGAGCGTAGCAAGCGCAGACTCATGTACGGGCTGCTGCGCCTTGGGCTTCCCATCACCACGAAGTTCGCAGACCCCGAAGCGGGCTTGGGGTTCGCCTTCCTGTCGAGTCTCGACGCCCCCCAAGGGGAGCAGATTCTCACCGGCCATGTGAATGGGCTCATCACCATCAACATCGACGAAGCGGACCCGGCCTTGCGGGAGCAGGTCAGATTGGACATGGACGAGAAATACCGCACACTGCTGGGGCACTTTCGCCACGAGATTGGGCATTACTATTGGGATCGACTGATCAGGGACGCGGGGCGGCTCGATGCATTCCGGGCAGGTTTCGGCGACGAACGGCTCGACTACGCGCAGGCGCAGTCAGCCCATTATGCCTCAGGCGCACCGGCGGATTGGCAGGAGCGTTTCATCAGTGCCTATGCCAGCATGCATCCCTGGGAGGACTGGGCGGAGACCTGGGCCCACTATCTGCACATCGTCGACACCCTGGAGACCAGTGAGCACTTTGGTATCAGCGTCTCCCGCCGTATGCCCGACGGCAGTCGGCAGCAGGCCTGCCCGGATTTCGATCCCTACACCATCAAGGACTTCCAGCCCATTATCGATACTTGGATTCCGCTGACCTTTGCCCTCAACAGCATCAACCGCAGCATGGGGCAGCCCGACCACTATCCCTTCGTCCTATCCCCACCCGTGATCGCCAAGCTGGAATTCATCCACGACCTGATTCGGGAGAGCCGCGTCGGGATCTCGCCCTGAGCGGTGGTCGGTGTCGGCACCCAAGCGCAAGCCTGCGCGAGGCTTTCGTGGCATCCAACGCCGGGTGCGGTCATGAGTGATGCGCGCCGGCCAGCTGCTGTGGTTGGACCGACGTTAGGAGGTCCCTTGCAGGGGGCAAGAAGCTCTAGAAGCAGGCCCGGTGTGAATCTGGGCTTTTTCGCATCTTAATTTCGGTGAGAAGGCCGATTTTTCGCGACCTGATTCTCACGAAGCCTCTTGGCCGCGCCCTCCAGCGCTTGGCGATGCCATGCGGTGGTGCGGGTGGCGCCGCAGCAGGCCCAGGCCGCGCTCTGGATTTTTCGGGCCAGCGGGTCCAGCGGGAGCTTCCGTTTTCGCTGGCGCTCGACTCCTGGTCGAGGACCAGCAAGAGCCCTGTGATGTGCGAACGCCGGTGTAGCGGCTATGGCGGTGCTGGAGGGATTGCCTTGCGTCGCGGGATCGCTCGCTGGGAGGTCAGTCATCGCCGCCGATGTCCGCTTCGAGGTCAATGCCCGCGAGCCTGTCCTTGGGCTTGGCTACCCTGAGCACCTCTTTGAGCTGGGCTAAGCCGGTGAGTATGCGGTCTGGAGGGGCATGGCTCATTGCGTCGAGGTCATTGGCTCCGAGCTGCAAGGACGCTGCGTCGCCGGCGTAGAGGGCGGTTCTGAAACCCATCGCGTTGGCGGGGAGGATGCCCTCTTCGAACCTGCTCCCGACATAGAGGACTTCATCGGACAGGATGGCAAATTCATTCTCGAGCGCGATCATCGCCTCTTCGTAGAGCAGAGGCGACGGCTTGGTGACTCCGATCTGATAGGAGTAGAGGCTGCAGCTCGGCTCGATGCCTGCTTCGGCTGGTGGCAGCCCCAGGGCGGCTTCGAGGACGAGTGGGGTGTAGAACTGCCCATCCGAGACGACCCCGAGCTTGAGATCGCGCGCGCGCAGCTCGGCCAAGGTTTCTCTTAAGTCAGGCATGGGGCAGACCGGGTTGATGCGGCACTCAAGCTCAACCACGAAGCGCTCGATCGCGGCAGCATCGAGCTTCTTGGGTGAGGTGCCTAAGATCTTTGCGAGCACGTCTCGCCATATCGCGCGGGCGTCTGCCGCCGGGTAGTCCTCGCCCTTCTTGCGGCGCTCCGCCGCAGAGGCTTGGACACGATTTTCGAGTGCCGCAGCCACGTCCAGTCCTTTCGGGATCTCCGCGTTCGGCCAACCTGCCGCCGTCAAGGCGGCATCGATGGCGCCTGCGTCGGACGGTGGATTCGGGCCTGCGTGTCCAGTCTTCGAGGTCAGCAGCGTTCCGTAGACATCGAAAAGGACCGCTCGCACATCGGGGAGCGGCCCAAGTCGCTCACTCAGCCCGGATGGCTCTGGATCCCTGGGCTGGGTGTGTGCGTGTATACAGGCGACGAACTCGGTCTTTGCTTCCTCGGTCACAGGCGAACCTCCAAAATAAGCCCCGCCTTCTGATCGTCTGAGTGCTTGCCGTTGGGATAAGGGTGAGGTGAGACTGGCTCACACCTGGGATCGGCCGGGTCCATGACGTTATTATTAGCATGCGAGTTCGCTTGCCGAAATCAACCTCGGATCAGGCATCTACATCAGGTATGATGCGGGGCTATTGCAGCCTGGCCGCTCCATGCGGTGGGCATCTAAATCGAGTCAAGGCGCGCTTTGCTGTGTCGATCTACCGAGCCATTCAACTTTGCCGGCGACTGATCAGGATGCGTGCCTGGCTGCTGATCGTCATTCCCCTGACCTTGGTTGGCTGCGGGTCTGCACCGGCGCCGCGTCCAGATGACGCCATGCTCAGTCCGGATTCCCTGATCGCATCGCCAGGCGCCGAGCTTGCGACAGGCACTGTCCCGCCGTCGCGCGGGCGAGGGACTGTCGCAGCCGATCCAGGGCTGTCGATCCAGCGCGGCGCGGGCTCTTACGTGTACAGTCGCGACCCAGACACACTGGCGCAAGAGGTGGAGCAGGCCTGTCGTGGTGCTCAGAGTTTGCGTGAGTCCGATCGCCTGCGAGCCTTGGTCGCTGACCTTTACTTCTCCGGGATTCATCCTGCGGCGGCAACGCAGGCACTGCTGCAGGGGGGCTGTGGTGGCTTGAGTTCGGTCGTCGAGGAGATGGTTGCGCGGGGCGGCGGCGCGGCGCTGGAGCCGGTGGTCGCGCGCGCGCGTGCTATCGCCGGGAACCGCTCCGAGCCTGGCATTGACGCGGCAGCGGCTGTCGGGTTAGCGCGCTACGCCAAGGTGGTGGAGGCCGAGCAGGATCCTGGTCCCGAGGATCTCCCCTCATCCGGAATGCTGTACTTTCCCTCGGAAGGGGAAAGCAGCAAGCTGGTGACGGCTGTGGCCCTGAACCGGCTCTATGAGGATGCCGTGCCTGGTTATGGCATCTATACCTTCGTGCTGCTTGGGCGTGGGATCGATCGTCCCGAGGACGCTGCGCGCTACAGCGAGCTGTTCCGGATGATCGAGACCTATGTGTCATCGATCGACGCGAGCAACGGAGGACCGAGCGCCGAGGCGCACGTGTTCCTGGTGCCGGTCAATCCGGAGCGCATTGGAGCCCCATTGATTGATCAGACCTCCCAAGACCTCTCGGGCGTCATGCGCCGGCATCTCGTGCAGACGCTTCGGCATCAGGGAAGGCAGGCGCTGGCGGCGCGGATTGATCGAGGCGCGGGGCCTTTTCTGGTTGCGACGCTCGCACCCCGTCTGACACCCCCGAGTGCGGATGCGGCCTGGATGGTTGCGGATCTATCGGATCTTGGTCCCGAGAGCATCTATGGTGTCGTCGATGCCTTCGATCGTGCCATTCCCGAAGCGCTGAGCGGACAGCCAGCGAGCTTGCGGATGATTCGCGACAGACTGAGAGAATTGCCCGGCAGCCCGAGTCAAGAGCAAAGCATCAACGCTGGCGCCTGGGTTGTGATGTTGGGTGAGTTCGCTCATCTTAGGCGCGTCGAGGACGCTTGGACTGGATAGTCCATCGCCGCCTGACTGCTCGACCCCCTCAAGTTTGAATGCCATCCGTGTTCGCCGCGATCCGGACGCAAACGCCCCAAGGAGGCGCTTAGATCCAATCATGAACATCATTCCCTTCAGCCTCGGAAGCTTTATCCGCTTCTTGATCGGGATCTCCCTCCTCCAGGGTTTGACGGTGCTCCTGGTCTACACCGCTCTGAGCACGGATTGGCGGACGACCTGGCCGCTCTTCACCGCACTGGGTGCCTCCATTGGGGTCGTGGTTGCGCTTTGGTTCAATACCATCGTCTTTGCGGATCGGCATCGCGTTGTCTCCAAGGTCAGTGAGCGCTATTCCAAGGAGCGTGAGAAAATTCGCGTGCGGGCCGAGCAGCAGCGTGTCAAGGAGACGCGTGACAGTGAGCGCAAGGCGGCGAAGGCCCAGAAGCGGGCGTCTGCGGGCATGAGCCTCAAGACCGGAGTCGTGGTTGGTGGGACGGTTGGCGTCGGCGTGGCCATGATGCTGGCGCAGTTCATGACGCTTGGGTTTGCGACACTGGCGGCTGCCGGCGGCGCTGCGGTCGGCTATGCGGTGCGGGGTCGTCAGGAGAAATTGCTTTCCTCCAGACGTCTGGCGATGCAGGAGCGAAGGCTGCAGGTGATCGATGCCGATGCCGAGAAACCGGCCTTGCCAAGGCGCAAGATTAAGGGCAGGGACGCGGATCCGCTCTAGTCTGAGATGCTGTATAGGAACTAGCTCTTAATAATTCTTGACTTAGAGCGCGCGACGAATGCGAATAATTCACTCATAAGCTATTTGATTGTTGCAGATTTGACGAAGCAATAGACGTGACGATG
>NZ_JAAIJR010000161.1 GCF_010915725.1 Thiorhodococcus mannitoliphagus | reverse complement strand
CGCTGAGACAACGATGCCGATAGAAAAAAATGATGGACAGGAGGCAAATCGGACTTGCGTCAGAACAGAGTATCTACAGCTCGGGCGATTACAATATTCAGACAGCCTCTAAGGAAGTGTCCATCGACAACTTCCCCCTCTTTCGCAAAGGCGGGCATGCTGAAAGGTCTGCAGGGCGTGTCCTAGAGATCGCACAGGCGCGCTGGGAAGCGCCCTGAAGATCAAGAAGATCACAAATCTCGTCGGCTCATGAAACCCTGAGCCGCGGGCGTTGTCTCAGATGAGCTATACGGAACGTCGCGCCCTGAGCATCCAAAGACAATCACTACAACAGCACTCAAGCGCATGGCTCTGAACTGGTTCAAATTTGCTTCACCCGCTTCCTTCTACCCCATTGCCGGCCGATTGATCCCCATCTTTTGGGTATTGACGGTCGCGCTGCTTGCCGTCGGGCTCTACTGGGGCTTTTTCGAGACCGCCGACCAGCTCGGCGGGGGCAATCCGCAGAAGGAGTATTACCGCATCATCTTCATCCACGTGCCCGCGGCCTGGATGTCGATGTGGCTTTACGTGGTCCTGGTCGGCTGGGCCGCCATCGGCCTGGTCTTCAACACCAGGCTCTCCTTCATGATGGCCAATGCGGTCGCCCCAACGGGCGCCATCTTCACCTTCCTCGCGCTCTGGACAGGCGCCTTTTGGGGCCGGCCGAGCTGGGGCACCTACTGGGATTGGGACCCACGACTGACCTCCGAGCTGGCGCTCTTCTTCCTCTACATCGGCTACATCGCGCTGCATTCCGCGATCGACGACACCCGTCGCGCCGACCGGGCCGCAGCCCTGCTGGCCATCGTTGGGCTCATCATGGTCCCTCTCATCTTCTGGTCCATCAATTGCCCCGACCCCAATCAATGCGCGGCGCTGCATCAGCGCTCCAACCTGATGCACATCGAGGGCAACATCCTCTTCTCGATGCTCATCATGACCCTGGCATTCTGGATGTACTCCTTCGCGACCAGCTTCATGAGGCTGCGCAGCATCATCCTGACGCGCGAAGCCGACAGCAGCTGGGTCCAAGACATCCTGACTCAGGAGGACAGAGCATGAGTGAATTCTTTTCGCAGGGCGGCTACGCCTTCTTCGTCTGGGGTGCCTACGGAATGGTCGCCGTCCTTTTGGTCATCGAGATCCTGCAACTTCGCGCGCAACACCGTGCCCTCTTGGGTCGGCTCGGCCGATTGAGCCGCATGCGCGACAACGGAGCGACAGCATGAAAGCACGACACAAACGCCTGACCTTCGTCGGCCTCGCCATCCTTGGCGTGGGCGCCGCCTCGGCCCTTGCGCTGACGGCCCTCAAGGGCAATATCTCCTACTTCTTCAGCCCCTCTCAGGTCGCGGCGAACGAGGCCCCGCCCGATCACGTCTTCCGGCTCGGCGGATTGGTGACCGAGGGAAGCATGCAACGTCAGGAGGATGGGCTGACCATTCACTTCGACGTGACCGACAACGCCGAAACGGTGAAGGTCGCCTACACCGGCATCCTTCCGGACCTGTTCAGCGAGGGCAGCGGCGTGGTCGCGAAAGGCCGGCTTGGACCCAACGGCATCTTCTACGCCGACGAGGTTCTCGCCAAGCATGACGAAGAATATATGCCGCCCGAGGTCGCCAGCACGCTGAAGACGGCACACGCGGAGGGCGTCGCCAACGCGGCGACCAGCAGCGCCGAGGCATCCAACTAATGGTTCCGGAACTCGGTCACTTCGCCCTGATCTTAGCGCTGGTGCTGGCCATCATTCAGGCCAGCGTGCCCCTGGCCGGCAGCTTCACCGGCAACCGCAGCTGGATGTCCATGGCGCGACCACTCGCCTGGGGCCAGCTGACGTTCATCGGGCTAGCCTTTCTGTGCCTGCTGCAGGCCTTCGTGACGGATGACTTCTCGGTGGTCTATGTCGCCACCAACTCCAACACCCTGATGCCACTGCCCTACAAGATCTCCGCGATCTGGGGTGCCCACGAGGGGTCCTTGCTACTCTGGGTCTTCATGCTGGCGGGCTGGGGTGCCGCCGTGGCCGCGCTGAGTAAGAACCTGCCGCTGGCGATGATCGCGCGCGTCATCTCTGTGCAGGGCATGATTGCGATCGGCTTTCTGCTCTTCACCGTCCTCACCTCCAATCCCTTCGAGCGCATCTTCCCGGCACCTCTCGAGGGACGCGACCTCAACCCCTTGCTGCAAGACCCCGGACTGGCCATCCATCCGCCGATGCTCTACATGGGCTATGTGGGCTTCTCCGTCGCCTTCGCCTTTGCCATCGCCGCGCTGCTCGGCGGCAAGCTGGACTCCGCCTGGGCGCGCTGGTCACGGCCATGGACCACGATGGCCTGGGTCTTTCTGACCATCGGCGTCGCCCTCGGCTCCTGGTGGGCCTACTATGAACTGGGCTGGGGCGGCTGGTGGTTCTGGGATCCGGTAGAGAACGCCTCCTTCATGCCTTGGCTGGTCGGTACGGCACTCATGCACTCGCTGGCGGTCACCGAAAAGCGCGCGGCCTTCAAGAACTGGACCGTGCTGCTGGCGATCTCCGCCTTTTCGCTCTCGCTGCTCGGCACCTTCCTGGTCCGCTCGGGTGTCCTCACCTCGGTGCATGCCTTCGCGACCGATCCAACCCGCGGCAGCTTCATCCTGCTCTTCCTCTGTATCGTCATCGGCGGCTCCCTGGCGCTCTACGCCTGGCGGGCGCCCAGCATCTCCGGCGGCGGGCGCTTCGATCTGGTCTCACGCGAGACCTTCCTGCTGATCAACAATCTACTGCTCGCCACGCTGGCCGTGCTGGTGCTCTTCGGCACCCTGGCGCCATTGATCTACGAGGCCGCCGGCTGGGGCAAGATCTCGGTCGGCTTTCCTTGGTTCAACAAGATGTTCGTCACCCTGTCGCCCTTCCTCGTTCTTGCGACAGGCGTTGGGCCATTGGCGCACTGGAAGCACGACGAGCCGAAACGACTCCTGAAGGCACTCTGGCTGGCGTTCGCCCTCAGCATCCTCGCCTTCCTCACCGCCTCGATGTCCATCTTCTCGGCGGGCAATCTTGCGGTCGGCTTCGGACTCGGCATGGCCGCCTGGATCCTCGGCAGCCACCTCGCAAGCCTCTTCGACCGGCTCAAACATAAGCAGGGGCTCAAGGGGCTTGCAGCGGATCTGGCCGGCAACAGCCGCAGCTATTACGGCATGTGGCTGGCTCACGTCGGCCTGGCGGTCTTCATCGTCGGGGTCACCATGGTGTCGATCCACGGCAACGAGAACGACGTCCGCATGTCGCCGGGCGCGGTCCACGAAGAGTCTGGGTATCGCTTCCAGTTCAACGGCGCCGAAGCCGTGCAGGGCCCCAACTACAGTGCCTTCCGCGGCGACTTCATCGTCTACAAGGGCGAGCGCGAGATCGCGCGCCTCTACCCGGAGAAGCGCAACTATTTCTCCGGCGGCATGCCCATGACGGAGGCCGCGATCGACGCCGGCCTGCTGCGCGACATCTACATCTCGCTCGGCGAGCCTGTGGGAGATCAGGGAGACTGGGCGCTGCGGCTCTACTACAAGCCCTATGTCCGCTGGATCTGGCTCGGCTGCATCTTCATGGCACTCGGCGGCCTGCTTGCCGTCACGGATCGGCGCTACCGCATGGCCCAGCGGACCGTGTCCGCTGTCGTTCCCGGCGGTGCGGCGACGGCCTAGGGAAACGCCACTTGGCCGGGATCATCGCTCCGGCGCAGCGCAGTGCCCTCGGTGCGACTTCCGCCGATGGCGGCGAGGGCGCCGCTCCTGCCGATCGAGCAGCGACCCCGGCGGGCACTCAAGGCCCGCCGGGGCAGCGCCCGATGCCACCAGCAGACCATTCGCTTTTTGGATAACCCTGCATACACATGAACACATCCGCTTCTCGCGCCCTGATCCCGCTCGGGATCTTCCTCGCCCTGGCCGCCCTCCTCTTCTATGGGCTGCAGCTCGACCCGCGCAAGATCCCTTCACCGCTTGTCGACAAGCCAGCACCCGACTTCAGGCTCGAGTCCCTCAAGGATCCGAGTCGGACGATGACCAAGGACGTCCTTCTAGGTCAGGTCTCACTGGTCAATGTTTGGGCCTCCTGGTGCCCCTCCTGTCGGCAGGAGCACGGCGAACTCATGCGCATCGCACGCCGCAATAAGGACATCCAATTCGTCGGCTTCAATTGGAAGGACAGCCGCCCTGAGGCGCTGCAGATGCTCAAGCAGTTCGGCGACCCCTATGCCCTGAGCATCTACGACCCGGACAACCGCTCTGGAATCGACTGGGGCGTCTACGGCGCGCCAGAGACCTTCATCGTGGACGCCGAGGGCATCATCCGCCACAAGCATGTCGGCCCGATCGACGCCCAGGTCTGGGAACAAGAGATCCGTCCCATCGTTGAGCAGTATCAGGCGAAGAAATCATGATACCCCGCAGCCCCAAGCTCCTCCCGGCAGCGCTCGCCCTGGCGAGCGCACTCACGATCGGGACCACGCAGGCTTACACCCTTGAGGAGTTCACCTTCGAGGATCCGTCGCAAACGGCCAATTTCCGCGATTTGATCGGCGAGCTGCGCTGCCTGGTGTGTCAGAACGAGTCCCTCGCCGGCTCGCAGGCGAGCGTCGCCCAGGATCTCCGCAACGAGGTCTATCGCATGATGCAGGAAGGCAAGACGCGAGACGAGGTGGTCGACTTCCTCGTCGCGCGCTACGGCGACTTCGTGCTCTATGACCCGCCCATCAAGCCATCCACCTATATCCTCTGGTTCGGTCCTTTTCTCTTCTTAGCGCTCGGCGGCTTTCTGCTGATGCGCGCCATTCAGCGCAAGAAGGCAGAGCCCGAGCAAGACCTCAGCGATGCCGAGCGGGCGCGCCTGCAACAACTGCTCGCCGACACCGCAGTCACCAACAAGAAAGACTAAGGCCCCATGATCATTTTCTGGATTCTCGCTGGCGGCCTCTTGGTCCTGGCGCTCGTCTTCATCGTCACCCCCCTCCTTCAGTCCGCGCCTCAAGAGGACCTGATCGAGCAAGACGCCCTGAATCTCGAAGTCTTCCGCCAACGTCTAAAGGAACTGGATGCGGACCTCGAGGCGGGCTTCTTGGATCAAGACAGGTACGCCGCTGCGCGGCACGATCTCGAGCGCGAGTTGCTCTACGATGTGGATGCGGGCCAGCAAGCGCCCGCGCAGAAACCCACACCTTCCGCCTTGAGCCGCTGGCTAATCGGCGCAGCACTGGTCATTCTCGCGCCCATCTCGGCCGTGCTCATCTATCTGCAGCTCGGCGAGCCAAGACTGGCCGACCCCTTGCAGGTCGCCGCGAGCGCACAAGCGGCGGAGGAATCCGGTCAGAGCGGCGCATCCCTGGAAGAGCTGGTGACCCGACTGGAGCAGCGCCTGCAAGAGAACCCTGAGGACATCGACGGCTGGCTGATGCTGGGTCGCACGGCTTTCGCGACAGGCAAGACGGAGCAGGGTCTCCAGGCCATCGAAAAGGCCTATGGGCTTGCCCCGGATGAGGTCGATATCAAGCTTGCCTATGCGGAGGCGCTCGCCGCCGCCAGCCCCACCAAGAGCCTTGAAGGCAAGCCGGCTGAGCTGATTCGCGCCGTCCTGGATGAGGATCCGACCAATCGGATCGCGCGCTGGCTCACGGGCATGATCGCCTTTCAGAAGGAGCAGTACGCGTCTGCGGTAGACACCTGGGAAAAGATCCTCGCGGAACTCGACCCGAACGGCCAGGAGGCCGCCAATCTGGAGGGGATGATCGCCGAGGCCCAAACACGCATGGGCACACCGACGGACTCAGGGGCTCAAGCCTCGGTTGAGGGCAGCGTCGAGCCATCTGCCGTTGAGTCTCAGGCGCCGCCGGCAGCAGCGGGCGATGCCGACATTCAGGTGACTGTCAGCCTGGATGCGAGTCTTGCGGACCAAGCATCGCCGGAGGACACCGTATTCGTATTCGCGCGCGCAGCGTCTGGCCCGCCGATGCCGCTGGCGGTGCAGAGACTGCGTGTCAGTGACTTGCCAAGATCGATCAGGCTGGACGACAGCATGGCAATGACTCCCGCAATGCGGCTCTCAGCCTTCGATCAGGTCGTGGTCGGCGCCCGCGTCTCCAAGTCCGGCGACGCCATGCCTCAGAGTGGAGATCTCTTCGGCGAGACTGGCCCGCTGACCGTCGGGAAGGACACCCAAATCAGTGTAGCCATCGACCAGGTCCGCCCGTAGCACGTCAACGCGAGCGGCTCAGCCGCCGCTCTGAACATCATTCGCATCTGCCTCAAGGGACCTGCTGAGGTCAAACCCTTTCGCGCACGACCTCCTTGGCGTAGGTGCCGACGAGTTCGGCGTGAGCCAGGATGTGATCTTCCATCGCCAGCAGCAGATCGTCCTTACCTGGATTGCCGAGTTCCGCCGGAAGGCAGAGGTCGAGGGCGTACAGCCGGTGAAAGTAGCGATGTCTCCCGGTCGGCGGACAAGGACCACCGTAGCCGGTCCGCCCCCAGCTATTCACGCCCTCTCCAATCCCCTCGGGGAGCCGATCAGAGGCCGCGCCCTCGGGCAGCCCCTCCAAGGCAGCTGGAATGTTGTAGAGAATCCAGTGGTCCCAGACCATTCGCGGAGCTGCGGGATCCGGGGCATCCGGGTCATCCACGATCAGCACCAGACTTTGCGTCCCTTCCGGGAGCCCTTCCCAAGCAAGCGGGGGTGAAACATCCTCACCCTCGCAGGTACAGCGTCGCGGAATCTCACCGCCGTCGAGGAAAGCCTCTGATTTGAGAACCAGTGCCATCTTGTGCCCTCTCTCCATATGCTAACTTTTCAAACGACATTGGGAGTCTCTTGACGTATTGAAAGGTTCCTCCTGTTTCAAGCTGTGCGTCCTTCGGCGGCCAACCGGCCGCCGCTTTTTATTCTTTCGACTCCGACTCCAAGGCGTCCCGCCCCACACCCGGCATAGGCTTACATCAGCAGACGCGAAACGCAGGGAGCAAGGCTCCGTTCTCGCATCCAGCCCAAGGGCGTCAGAACCCCATCGAAGCACTCCGAGCAACCAACCAGCGCCTTCATCTTCTCCGGAGTCGCTTCCTGGCGGCTCTTCCGGATCTCGAGTAGTGTGCGATAGACAGCCAGCGCATCAGGCACGCCAGCCGCTTGACACCCTAGCCCTTTTGCGACGGGTCCCGACACCATGTACGAGCTTGCGGTTGATCTAAGGCAGTCGCACCGAATTTCGTTATTCTCACATCCGGAGTGACGCCGGCGTTACAGTATAATTTCGGCTCATCGAATCAGAGGGGCGTTGACGAGGCGCCCTGCGTTCCATTCAAGCGCCACGACGGGATCAAAGATGTCTGACTACAACGCTGAAGACGTCCGCAATATCGCCCTGGTCGGCCATGCCGGCTCCGGAAAGACCACCCTGGTGGAAGCGCTCCTAGCCGCCACCAAGGCCATCCCAAACCCCGGCAGCATCGCCAAAGGCACGACTGTGTGCGATTTCGATCCGCTGGAGAAGGAGCTACAGCACTCACTGGACGCCGCCATTACCAGCTTCAACGCCGGTGGCAAGCACGTCAATCTCATCGATACCCCCGGATATCCGGATTTCCTCGGGCGCAGCATTTCCGTGCTTCCGGCGGTGGAAACCGCCGCCCTGGTGATCAATGCCCAAGCAGGCATCGAGCCCATGAGCATGCGCCTGATGAAGGCCGCGGACAACCGCGGCCTTTGTCGTCTGATCATCGTGAATCAGATCGATGCCGAGGATCTCGATCTGGCCGGGCTGACCGAGCAGATCCGCGAGACCTTCGGCGCGGAATGTCTGCCGATCAACCTGCCCGCGGACGGTGGTAAGCGCGTCATCGACTGCTTCTTCAAGCCGAGCGGCGAAGGCGCCGATTTCTCCTCCGTGGAGGATGCCCACAGTCAGATCATCGATCAGGTCGTCGAGGTCGACGAGGAGCTGATGGAGGTCTATCTGGAGCAGGGCCAAGATCTCAAGCCCGAGCAGCTCCATGATCCCTTCGAGGCCGCCCTGCGCGAGGCCCACCTGATCCCCATCTGCTTCGTCTCGGCGGAGACGGGCGCCGGCATCCCCGAGCTGCTGGAGATCATCGAGCGACTCATGCCGAATCCGGCCGAGGGCAATCCCCCTCCCTTCCTCAAGGGCGAAGGCGCGGACATGAAGCCCGTGCGGGTCAGTCCAGACCCATCGCTGCACGCCGTAGCCCATGTCTTCAAGGTCATCAACGACCCCTTCCGCGGCAAGCTCGGCATCTTCCGCATCCATCAGGGCCGCATCACAGCGTCTAGCCAGCTGTTCATCGGCGATGCGCGCAAGCCCTTCAAAGTCAGCCACCTCTACCGGCTCAGCGGCCCGGAGCAGGTCGAAGTCGACGAGGGTGTGCCGGGCGACATTCTGGCGGTCGCGCGAGTCGACGACATCCACTTCGACGCCGTGCTCCACGACTCGCACGACGAGGACCACTTCCACCTCTCGTCGCTCGAGTGCCCTCTGCCCTTGTTTGGATTGGCGATCAATACGACCAAGCGCGGCGACGAGCAGAAGCTCACCGACGCCTTGCACAAGCTCGAGTCGGAAGATCCCTGTTTCCACATCGAGCACAACGCGACCACCAACGAGACCGTCATCCGCGGCCTCGGCGAGCTGCACCTCAAGGTGCTGCTGCGCCGCCTATCCGAGCAGTTCCACGTCGAAGTGGACACACATCCGCCGAGCATTCCCTATCGTGAGACCATCATGGGCAAGGCGGAAGGACACCACAGGCACAAGAAGCAAACCGGTGGCGCGGGTCAGTTCGGCGAGGTCTATCTGCGCGTCGAGGCCAAAGAGCGCGGCACAGGCTTCGAGTTCGTCGACGCGGTGGTCGGTGGCGTCATCCCGGGCAACTTCATCCCCTCGATCGAAAAGGGCATACGCCAGGTCCTTGAAGAAGGGGCCGTCGCCGGCTACCCCCTCCAAGACGTCAAGGTCACGGTTTACGACGGCAAACATCATCCGGTCGACTCCAAGGACATCGCCTTCGCGACCGCCGGGCGCAAGGCCTTCGTCGAGGCCGTATCCAAGGCTCAGCCAGTCATCCTGGAGCCCATCGTCAAGATCCGCATCACCAGCCAGGACACCGCCATGGGCGACATCGCCGGCGATCTATCCAGCCGCCGCGGACGCATCAACGGGAGCGAGTCCAAGAGTCGCGGCCGCATCGTCATCGAAGGCGAGGTCCCGCTGGCCGAACTCGACGGCTACGACGCCAGGCTCAAGGCCATGACCGGAGGCGAGGCGACCTACAGCATCGAGCTGAGCCACTACGACCCGGTGCCGGGCAACATCCAAAAGCAAATGACCGACGCCTACCATAGGGCCGAAGACTAAGGCGATTGCCGGAAAAACTCGTTCCTGATGGCGCCGGATCGAGGTTTGCCTTCTGAGACATTGTCCACCAACAGCCTCCCCCCTTTTACAAAGGGGGCCAGGGGGATTTCGGGCGGCATCGCTCGCATCGGGAAACACTTGATGGACTCTTGCTAAGAAAGCGTCCATCAACAACTTCCCCCCCTTTCACAAAGGGGGCCAGGGGATTTCGGGCGGCATCGCTCGCATCGGGAAACAATTGATGGACTCTTGCTAAGAAAGCGTCCATCAACAACTTCCCCCCTTTCGCAAAGGGGGCTAGGGGGGATTTCGGGCGGCATCGCTCGCATCGGGAAACAGTTGATGGACTCTTGCTAAGGGGCACCGACGGGCTCTATGACCGCCGGTGCGACAGGCAAGGCCGACCTCGAGACTGGTACGTCAGCGGGTATGAGCTTTGACAGAAATCCTCGAAGCCCGAGGATCCCGCCGGGGAGCCGCAACACCCCGGCGAAATCAAGACTCCTTCAGGCAACCAAGAACCTGAGGCCAGCGGCTCTCGGCAACAGCGACCTGGAGCGGCAAGCCACAAACCACCCAAGCTGTCGCCGATCTGGCGATCCTTGCAGCGCACGCTGAAGGCGTGGTCCTGTCGACAGGGAGCTTAGAGGCTGTTTGAAAACTCCCTCGTGATGCTTCGTGGGAGCGGCGCCCCGCGGCGACGACCCCGTCTCAGGAAAGTGCTCCGAAATGTCAGAGGTTTGCAAACAGCTTCTTATGATGGAGACCATCTTGATGCGGATACTCTATCCCCGCTTCCTTTGCAGCTGGCGTCAGCTCATCGAAGTCCAGTACCTGCATCGCCACCTCGGCGCCTCTTGGTCAGTCCTGCGGTTTGGATGACGGGTCCAGTCGTCGGCTGCGCCATTGGCTTCATCCTAGATCCGCCCGCTGGAACCACCAACAGGCAAGAGACACGAAGAAAAACAAAAGCTTGCTTCGCCAAGACGCTTCGCCCAAAAAGCGAGCCTCGGCGCTGGGACAAGGCATCGAAATCCTCTGTGCGCTTAGAGGATATCCGGAACAGAAAATGCTTAATAATTAAAATGCCAAATAAGATAGTATCTTAGGTACGACAATCACGCGTATCGAGGATGCCATGGCCTTTCAAGAGATGTCCGATGATTTTTGGCGCCAGGCAGAACCGTT
>NZ_JAAIJR010000160.1 GCF_010915725.1 Thiorhodococcus mannitoliphagus | reverse complement strand
CGCCTGGCTGAAAGGATTTCGGGCGATTCGTACCCGTTATGTTTGCCAGTTGCAAAACTACTTGGCACTGATTCAGCTGGCTTGCGCAGAAATCTTATTCCGAAAACTCCAAGAAACCTAAAGGTAATGCAAATTCTGTTCCGGATATCCTCTTAGCGGGCTGCGGTTAGCGCGTACGGGCCTGGGTCTAGGGTTGGTGGTCGCCCGAGAGCGAGATCGGCGACGAGTCTTGCGGAGGCGGGGCCTGTCACTAGGCCGTTGCGGTAGTGGCCGGCGTTGAAGTAGAGCCCGGATATCCCGGGGTAGCCGCCGATATAGGGGATGCCGTTGGGCGATCCCGGGCGCAGGCCGGCCCAGTGGTCTTCGATCGGGGTGCGCTTGAGGATGGGGAAGAGTTCGACGGCGTTTCGGTACAGCGCCTCCTTGTCCTCGGCGGTCGTTCGCTTGGAGAAGCCGGCGTGCTCGATGGTGCTGCCGAAGAGGACCCGCCCATCCCGCCGTGGGATCGCGTAATGGCTGTCGTGCAGGGTGATGTGGTTGATTTGTCCAGGTTTGGCATAGAAGAGGATCATCTGGCCGCGCACGGGTTGGATCTCGGGTCGGTTGTCGAGTTGCTCTAGCAGTTTTGCGGTCCAGGCGCCGGCGCAGACGATGGTCTGCTCGGCCTCAATGCGACCCTTGGGGGTACGAACGCCGACGGCGCGGTTGCCATCAATGATCAGTTCCAGAACCTCCTCGCGCTCGCGTAGCTTGATGCGTTTCTCCAGGTAGCGGCGTACCGCTCTGGAGAGGCGCGGTGTGCGCAGCTGCCGAATCTCGGGGAAGAGGAGGGCGCGCTCGGGCCGAGGCCCAAGCTCGGGCTCGATCTGGTGCAGTGTGGATTTGTCGACGACCTCGAGGCGCTGACCGTGGCGCGCGCTCCAGGCTGTGGCGAGATCGAGTTCCGCAGTGTCCATGATGAGCATGCCGCTCTGGGTCAGCTCGGGATCCACGTCGGTTGTGTCGAGGAGTTCGGTCGTCAGACTGGGATAGATCGCTTGGCTCCATCCGGACAGTGCGGTCACCGCCTCGGGGGCTTGCCAGGGGTAGAGCGGTGAGAGAATACCGCCACCTGCCCATGAAGATTGGCGGCCGGTCTGCCCCATTTCGACGAGTGTTATGGCGGCACCGGCCGTCATCAGTTCCTTCGCCGTCAGTAGGCCGATGATGCCGCCGCCGATGACGAGCACTTCTTTCATTGTGTGACCTCAAGGAGAACGCGAAGGCGTCGTGCCCGCGAGCGCCCGGCTGGGCGTTCAGGCCGGTGCCTTTTCGGCATCCTTGGCGAGTTCGCGTGGGAGCGGAAAGACGACCTGCTCGCGGATGCCCGCCTGCTCTTCGACGTGCTCCGCGCCCCAGTCCTTGAGTTGAGCGATGACGCGCTCGACCAGAATCTCGGGGGCGGATGCGCCAGCGGTGAGCCCGATTCGCTTGGCTTCGGCGAGCCAATCCTGCTCCATGTCCTCGGGTCCATCGATGAGGTAGGCCTTGCAGCCCTGCCTCTCGGCAAGCTCGCGCAGTCGGTTGGAGTTCGAGCTGTTGGGCGAGCCGACGACTAAGAGGATGTCAGAGCGGGCCGCGAGGTCGCGCACGACGTCCTGGCGGTTCTGGGTGGCATAGCAGATGTCGCTCTTCTTTGGACCCTGGATGGCGGGGAACCGGGCTTGCAGGGCCGCGATGATCTCACGGCTGTCATCCATGGAGAGTGTCGTTTGGGTCACATAGGCAAGGTGCTCGGGGTCAGGAACCGCGATGGTCTCGACATCCTTGGCCGTTTCGACGATCTGAATGCTGCCGCTGCCTGCGCACTGCCCCAAGGTGCCTTCCACCTCCGGGTGACCACGATGGCCGATCAGGATGACGGACATCCCGTGCTTGCAGTGGCGGGCGACTTCGAGGTGGACCTTGGTCACGAGCGGGCAGGTGGCATCGAATAGGCGAAGGTCTCTGGCCTCCGCGGCTTGGCGGACGCTCTGTGGCACCCCGTGGGCGCTGAAGACGAGTGTGGCGCCATCTGGCACGTCGGCGAGATCCTCGATGAAGATGGCGCCGCGCTCGCGCAGCCCCTCCACCACGAAGCGGTTGTGGACAACTTCATGTCGGACGTAAATGGGGGCACCGTAGATCTCGAGCACACGCTCGACGATGGCGATGGCGCGGTCCACGCCGGCGCAGAATCCGCGAGGATTGGCAAGGTGAATATTCATGATGGCAGAGGATAGGTGAAGAGGAGTCGTTGAAATAGGGAGACCGAGTGAGGTTTTGGCAATTTGAGGCCATCCGTGCCTGCGCCCGATTGTACGTTGTCACGACTCAGTCGCGCTGCTTGGCAGTTGAGCCGGCCGCGGCGAGGCGACTCAGCTGATGGGGCAGGCCCGAGGTGGGCGTTGGGAAGCTAGCCTGGTCCTCTAGGGGTGTCGATCCCGATCTTCAGCAGCTTGATGCGCAGCCTGAGTTGCCGGCCGCAAAAGGGATGGTTGAAATCGACCTGCACGCGCTCCCCGTCGAGGGCCAGCACGGTGCCTGTCGTCTCGTGTCCGCTCGGGGTGGTGAAGTAGATGACGTGGCCGGGCGTGGGCGCGACCTCGGGGGGGAAGTCGCGTCGCTCCATCCAGTGCCGATTGCACGCATCGTAAGGACCGAATAGATCTGAGCCGGCGGCTGAGAGCAGGGTCTCGATGCCTGGTTGCAGTCCCTGCAGGTGAGACTCGAGGGCTGGTGTCAGTGTGCCGTCACCCAGTCGGCAGACGAGGGGCTCAGCGCCAAAGGTGGAGAGGGCGACGGCTCCATCGGCGAAGCGGATCTCGAGGTGGAGTTGGATCTCGCAGCCGACGGCCAAGGTTTCAGCAGGCATGCTCATCGTCGCTTGACCTTAGATACTTCCAGCCTTCGGCTACGCTTGCCCTCAGTGCGGCCTAGGCGAGCATTTCCTGCGTCACGAAGAGGTACCCGAGAGAGATGGCGACGACCGCAATCGCGACGTAAGGGAGTAGAATGCAGATACCTGGTAGATCGTTGCAGACCTGACTGTACTTACACAGCTTACAGTTTTTCATACCCGGTCCTTCCTCAGTTTTACCTTCTAGTTTTCGTTGCCGGAGAGAAGCTCCCGGTGTCAGCCACTGAATAACCCGGTTGCCAAGGTGGGGTATCCTCACTCAGACGCGCACAGTAATCAACGCGTTTCTTATACTCTTCCGCGGCGGAATCCGGGTGCGCCAAGCGGGCGGTACACCTCGATCCCAAGGCCCCGGTCTTACCACGAATGACAGCAGACAATCCATGACAGAGCTTCAGACCCATGGTCAGGTAGGGCGTATTGGCTTCGTCAGCCTTGGCTGTCCCAAGGCGACGGTCGATTCAGAGCGCATTCTCACGCAGCTGCGAGCCGAGGGTTATGCCCTTCAGACGAGCTACGATGGTGCCGATCTGGTGATCGTCAACACCTGCGGTTTCATTGATGCCGCGGTCGACGAATCCTTGTCTGCCATTGGCGAGGCGCTCTCCGAGAACGGCCGTGTCATCGTGACGGGCTGCCTGGGTGCGCGGGCCGAACTCGTGCGTCGCGAGCACCCGGAAGTCCTGGCAGTCACAGGGCCGCATGCGCTGGCTGAAGTGATGGCGGCGGTGCATGCGCAATTGCCAGCCCCGCACGACCCTTTCACCGATTTGATTCCGCCCCAGGGTGTGCGGCTGACGCCGCCGCATCTCGCCTACTTGAAGATCTCGGAGGGCTGTAATCATCGCTGTACCTTCTGCATCATCCCCAGTCTTCGAGGGGACCTGGTGAGCAGGGGCATCGGCGAGGTGCTCGATGAAGCGCAGAGACTGGTCGATGCCGGCGTTCGCGAACTCTTAGTCGTCTCTCAGGACACCAGCGCCTATGGCCTGGACCTGCGGTATCGACCGGATTTCTGGGGCGGCCGACCCGTGAAGACGCACATCACCGATCTGGCGCGCGCGCTCGGCGAGCTGCCGGCCTGGACGCGTCTCCACTATGTCTATCCCTATCCCCATGTCGACGCGCTCATCCCGCTCATGGCCGAGGGGCACATCCTGCCCTATCTGGACATGCCCCTGCAGCACGGTAGCGTGCGCGTGCTCAAGGCCATGCGGCGGCCGGCGGCGACCGAGAAGGTCTTGGAGCGTCTGGCGCGGTGGCGCGCGGACTGCCCGGAGCTGGTCCTGCGCAGTACCTTCATCGTCGGATTTCCGGGCGAGACCGACGCAGACTTTGAGGATCTGCTCGAATTTCTTCGCCAGGCGCGGCTGGATCGCGTGGGCTGTTTCAGCTATTCGCCGGTTGCCGGTGCCGCGGCCAATGGGCTTTCAGATCAGGTTCCCGAGGCGGTCAAGGAGGAGCGGCGCGAGCGCTTCATGGCCCTTCAGGCCGAGATCAGCCGCGAGAAGCTGGCCGAGCGTGTCGGTCAGCGGCTGACCGTGCTGGTCGATGCGGTCGAGGAGGATGCCATCATCGCGCGCAGCTACGCGGACGCGCCCGAGATCGACGGCGAGGTGATCATTCCTGGCGCCTGGGAGATCGATGTCGGTGACTTCATCGAGGTCGAGGTGACCGAGTCAGGTGATCACGACCTCTGGGCCAAGCCCTTGGATGACTGAGTCGACTTGGCGGGCAGATGAGGGTGCGGTTGGCGGGAGGACATGGCCCCTTGGCAGGGGCCGATGCCTTGGATCAGAAGGCCGCGCCGCTCTCCTTGCCAAGCTTGCGCAAGATGAGCGCGAGCGGGCAGAAGCCGGTGAAGGCCGATTGAAACAGGTTGGCGCCCACGAAGGCGGTGAACCACAGCCAATAGGGGCTCACGAAATGAGCAAGCGCGACGGAGATGACGATAAAGGCGCCAGCGACGGCGAAAACGATGCGTTCGATTGTCATGGAATTCTCTACACTTAGTATAGCGATCAGGATGTAACCTAAAGATCATACTCAGCTCGGACAGCTTTGTTCAACAGAGCTGGCGCCTGCGGGAGTGCGGGCGCTCCCTCTCTTGCGCGGCCGTGGCGCGACCGCCCCATGGCCGGGCCGACTTGGTTAGCCGTACCATGCCACCCGATGCGCTCGCCCTCATGCTCGAAGGTCTCAACCGTCCCGAGGCCTATCCCTACCCAGTCGATGCCGTCCAGCACATCGAGACCCATATCTCCCATGTCCTCTTGGCCGGTGATTTTGCCTACAAGCTGAAGAAGCCGCTGAATCTGGGTTTCCTCGACTTCTCGACCGTGGAGCGGCGCCGACATTGCTGCGAGGAAGAGCTGAGACTCAACCGGCGGCTCGCCCCGTCGTTGTACTTGGACATCGTTCCGATAACCGGATCTCCCGAGCGGCCACAGATCGGCGGGGTGGGGCCGGTGCTCGAACACGCGGTGCGCATGCGCCGCTTTCCGCAAGCGGCCTTGCTGGATCGCCGGCCGTTGTCTTCCGATCTCATGTGCCGGCTGGCCGAGCTGGTCGCCGATTTCCACGCCGCGATCCCGGTGGCTGGTGAGGAGACGGATTTCGGTACGCCCGAGGCCGTGCTCGAGCCAATGCTCGAGAACTTGCGTCAGGTGCGCGAGCGCGCCGCCGTGCCCGAGAATCTGGCCCGATTGGATCGACTGGAGGCGTGGACGCGCCAGCGCTTTGCCGAGCTGAGACCGCGCATCGAGCAGCGGCGCAGGGATGGCTTCGTGCGCGAAGGCCATGGCGACATGCATCGCGGCAATATCGCGCTCGTCGACGACCAGATCCTCATCTTCGACGCCATCGAGTTCAATCCCTATCTGCGCTGGATCGACACGGCGAGCGAGATCGCCTTCCTGGTCATGGATCTGGAACAAGCGGGCGCCACGGCCGAGGCGCAGACCTTTCTCAACCGTTACCTTGAGCGCAGTGGTGACTATGGTGCGCTTGCCGTACTCGACGTCTACAAGGTCTACCGCGCCATGGTCCGCTCCAAGGTCCAGGCGATTCGGCTCGGCCAACCCGACCTGGGATCGGACGACGAGGCCCAAGTGCGCGCGCTATGCAGTCACTATCTCGGCCTGGCCGAATCCTATACCCGCCCGCATCGCCCGCGCCTGCTCATCGCTTGCGGTCTTTCCGGCTCGGGAAAGAGCCGCATGTCGCGCCGGCTGCGTGAGGCGCTGCCGATGATCCATCTGCGCTCTGATCTGGAGCGCAAACGGCTCTTTGGTCTCCACGAGTTGGCGCGCACCGCCACTCAGGTCGGGCAGGGAATCTATTTTCGCCACGCCACCGACTGGACCTATGATCGCCTGCATCGGCTCGCCGAGACGGTGCTGTCGAGCGGATACGATTGTCTCGTCGACGCGACCTTCATCGCCCGTGACCGGCGTGAACGCTTTCACGCGCTGGCGCGCCGACATCATGCCGGCTTCGGGATCTTGGCGCTGGATGCCCCCCTCGAGGTGCTGCGCGAGCGCGTGAAGCGACGCTTGGCGAGCGGTACCGATGCCTCGGAGGCGTCGCTCGACGTCCTGGAGCGCCAGCACGCCGGACGTCAGTGTCTCAGTAACACCGAGCGTTGCTTCGCGGTGCACGTCGACACCAGCCAGGAGTTGTCGCTCGCCGAGCTGCTGGCGAGCATCGAGAGGGTCCTGAATCGAGAGGAGGGGCCTCAGACGTCTCCCTCGGAGCAAGAGACGCGCGACTACGGCTGATGCCGCACGGCCCCATTGCCCTCGCTAGATGAGAATCAGGGCGACGCCCGAGAGCATGATGATGCCTGCCGGGAGGCGCGCGGCCAGGTGCTTCTCGCCGAAGAAGAGGGCTCCATAGAGGATGCCGAAGAGTAGGCTGGTGCGCTTCACCGACACCATGTAGGCAACCTCCACCTGCTGCACCGCCAGGAAGTGGGTGAAGACCATCAGGGACATGAGCGCACCTACGGCCATCACACCCCAAGCGCGGCCGGCCAGTTTGAGCAGTCTGCGCGGGCGCGGCAGGACGAAGAAGACCAAGACCGCGATCCCAAGCAGCCCGAAGTAGAGGGCCCCGAAGGATGCTGCCGGGACGTACTGCATGGCCCCCTTCCCGAGCGTGGCCGTCACGCCATAGATGGCCGCCACACCCAGCATCATGCGCGAGCCGCGTTCGCGGACGATGGCCGTCAGCGGTGTCAGCCAGGTGCGCCACTGCCCCAGCCGTGCATGGGCGCTGTTGAGCAGCCAGGCGCCGGCGACGACCAGCAGAATCCCCGCGGCGCCCTTGGCCGAGACCTGCTCGCCGAGCAGTCCCCAGGCGATCCCCATGACGAAGACTGGCGAGAAGGCCAGATAGGGAAGGGTGAGCGACAGGGGGTAGTCGCGAATGGCGGCCATGTAGAGCAGCATGGCCGCAAGCTCGAGCGGGATGAGGACGAGGATCCACAGCCAAAAGGCTGCCGGCAGCTCAGTGATCGGGGGCATGCCAGCGAGCAGCGGCGTCATCAGCAGACCCGGAATGCAGAAACGCACGATCAGCAGCTCAACGGCGGAGAGCCCCTGGAGCCAGGCCTTGGTAGCCGCGTCCGCGCTGGCGAGGCTCAGCGCGCAGAGCAGTGAGAGGGTGATCCAGCTCAATGGAGCGCCTCGATTAACCTGAAAAGAGCGGTCGAAACGCAAAGCGCAGGCGGCACGCAAAGGTTTTCACTGCGGCTCACAGCTGAGGTCGCTGACTGGGACAGTTCGGAGACGTCTGAGGCGAGCCGTCGGCCTATGAGGCCAGCGGTGACGCTTGCCGCGGCGCCAACGGGACAGGCGGGGCGATGATGTCGACCCCGGCGCCAGGTCGATGGGCATTCTCGCTGATGCGTCGCCGCCAGGCCTTGGCGCCCGGCTGTCCTTGAAAGAGCCCCAGGAGATGCCGGCTCATGGCGCTCAAGGGCACGCCTGCGGCGAGCTGGCGCTCGGCATAGGGCATGAATCGCTCGAGGACCTCCTGGCGCGTCGCGATGGGATGGTCATCACCAAAGATGACGCGGTCCGCCTGCGCCAGCATCCAAGGGTTCTGATAGGCCTCGCGACCGATCATGACGCCGTCCAGGTCATCCAGGAAGCCCGCGGCTTGCTCCAGGGTCTTGATGCCACCGTTGATCGCCAGACAGAGATCCGGAAAGTCGCGCCTGAGCCGAAGAACGATGTCGTAGCGCAGCGGTGGGATGTCGCGATTCTCCTTTGGGCTCAAGCCCTTCAACCAGGCCTTGCGCGCATGAAGGATGACGGCATCGCAGCCGACCGCTGTCTGAGCGCCGATGAAATCCACCAGCTCGCCATAGCTGTCCCGGTCGTCGATCCCGATGCGGCACTTCACCGTCACCGGCACGCTGACGGCATCCTTCATCGCTGCGACGCAGTCCGCGACCACGCCAGGCTCCGCCATCAGACAGGCGCCGAAGCGTCCGTTCTGCACCCGATCCGAGGGGCAGCCGACGTTGATATTGATTTCGTCATAGCCCCAATCCGCACCCATGTGTGCGCATCGAGCCATGTCCTTCGGATCCGACCCGCCGAGTTGGAGCGCGACAGGATGCTCTGCCGGATCGAAGCGCAAGAAGCGGTCTCGATTACCGTGGATGAGCGCGCCCGTCGTGACCATCTCCGTGTAGAGGAGGGTGTGCCGGCTGATCAGCCGCAGGAAGTACCTGCAGTGGCGGTCTGTCCAGTCCAACATGGGGGCAACGGCAAGCCGCCAGTGCTTTCTATCCATCTGATTCGGTTCTGCGGAGCAGGTCGTTACAGGGTTTCTCAAATTCTGATCGCGGCCCTCGATGCTACTCGCTCTCGATGCCAATCAGGGCAGCTCGGCGCGCTCAAAGTCATGCCTTGGGTGCTGCGCGACGCGCCCTTTTAGCATCGCGGGCGGAGACTTGTCGAGAAACAGCCGGACCTCTGCCGCATTGATGGGGCGATGCGCAGACAGCCGTCATCTTTGCGGGTCGCCAGCGGTGAACGCCAGGTGACTGTTTCTCGCGATGATCCAGTCACGCGGTCCGCAGCCGCCGCCACTGATCCCCCCACTCGAAGCAAGCCAGCCCCATGAGGATGACGCAGCTACCGATCCAGACGCGTGGGCTGAGCACCTCGTCGTTGGCGACCTGCCCCAGCAAGAGTGCCAGGACGGGTGTGATGAGCGTGATCAGCGCGACGCGACTGGCCTGCACCTGATGCAGGACGTAGTAGTAGAGGATGAAACCGAGCGCCGAGCCGAATAGGGCCAGGTAGAGGATCGCCCAGGCGGATCTCGGCGTGATCGTCGTCGGGATCTCTGCGTCCAGAATTCCCCAGGTCACCAAGAACAGGGGAACCGCGATCAGCAAGGCGCCAGTCGTGGTTTCCAGCGGGTGCAGCGATGATCCGATCCGCTTGACCCAGACGGCGCTGGTCGAGTGGATCAGCACGGACGCAAAGACGCCGCCCACACCCAGCAAGGCGTTGCTGCCGAGCGCCAGGCTCTGACCGAAGATCAAACTCAGACCGCCAATGCCGAATCCGATGCCAAGCAGGCGTCCCGGCGTCAGGGCGCGCTCTCCGAGCCAGATGGCCGCCAAGAGTGCCGTGACAATGGGCGTCAGCCCGAACAGCACCGAGATCAGGCCAGACGGGATGTACTGCGAGGCCCAGTAGACGCAGCTCATTGCCCCCCAGATGCCCAGCCCAGCGGCCAAATAGGTTTGGAACGCCTTGCGGTGCCAGCAGATACGGCGGCTCATCAGGGCGACCAGGACCAGGCAGACAAAGACGCCCAGTAGCATGCGTGAGGTGACTCCGAACAGAAAGCCGGCCGACTCGCTGCTCCACTTGATCGCCAATGGCGTCGTCGCCCAGATGAGCACGACACCGATGAATGCCGCCGGAACGGACACACTGCACCTCCATTTAGGTTCGCTCAACAACGAAAAGGCCGCGGTTTGGATGCCGCGGCCTTGGGATCTCACGAGAAACGTCTGGCATCTCGATTCACTCAGGCACACGGTAGCGGTGAAGCCAGCGCATGACGCGGCTTGCGACGACTCGGTGCCGAGGGGTTTGCATCAGAATGCCCATGCCCCGAGTGTCGTCGATCCTCCGTGATGAGACAAGCGCCTTCTTGCGCCGTCAGTGGCGCGATCAGCGCATGCAAGCAAGCGCCCAAGGTCGAATTCGCTTCATCCAGTACCGACATTCTGGATTTGGTCGAGGATGCGGACGGGGATGGGTGCATGAGCGAAGCAAGGCTGAGGCAGGTCTACGCCTATCATTTCGACAGCAAGCACCGGCCGGAGCGCTATGCGCCCGGACCGGGCGGCTTGGACTGGGCCACGCAGCCAGAGCCCTTTCGATCATTCGAAGGTGCGCCACGGATCCAGTTGCCGCTCGCCGAGCCGGGTGGTCTGACCTTCGCGGACGTTCGCGCCGGCAATCGGCCAGCGGCAGCGGCGGTGGATCTCGCGCATCTGGGAGCCCTGCTCGAGCTGTCGATGGGGCTTTCGGCCTGGAAGGCTTACGGGGATGCGCGCTGGGCACTGCGCTGTAATCCCTCCAGCGGCAATCTGCATCCGACCGAATGCTATCTCTGAGTATTCCGGCCGAATCCGGACACCTATTCCGATCCAAACCGGACACCAATCCGACGTCAAAGCGGACAGCATTCCGAGCTGAAAGCGGACACTGATCCGAC
>NZ_JAAIJR010000015.1 GCF_010915725.1 Thiorhodococcus mannitoliphagus | reverse complement strand
CATAATTTTTTTTTTTGATTTTTTTTTTTTTCTCCCCCCGGGGCTTGGCGCGGGGCGGCGGGGGGGGGGCCCCCTTCCCCCTCCCCCCCCCACCCCCCCCCCCCCCCCCCCCCCCGCCCCCCCCCCACGGCTCGGTGGTGTGACTCCCGGGTGGGCCTGGGGGCTTCATCCAGCCCCCATCGCTCCCCCTCAGCAGCCTGGGCGATACCTCAGGTCGAGCGTGTAGGGATGCTCGTTCGCGGGCTCCGCAGGCGGTGGGTCGATCTCGCCCGGCGTGTGGCCCAGGACCCGGAAGCGTGCGATGCGTCGGCTCTCGGCCTCGTAGCTGTTGACCGGGAAATTGCTCTCGCTGCGGCCGCCGGGATGGGCGACATAGTAGGTGCAGCCGCCCAGACTGCGCCGGTTCCAGAGGTCGACGATCTCGAACACGAGCGGGTTGTGCGACGGGATGGTCGGATGCAGCCCGGATGGTGGGCTCCAGGCCTTGAAGCGGATGCCCGCAACGGACTCCGCGCGACGCCCCGTCGGCCGCAGCGGGACGCGCCGGCCGTTACAGACCAGCACGTGCCGCTCATCGGTCAGGCCGTTGACCTTGACCTGCATGCGCTCGACGGCGCTGTCGACGAAGCGCGAGGTGCCCTGCGCCGTCACCTCTTCGCCCAGGACGTGCCAGGGCTCGATGGCGGCGCGCAGCTCCATGTCGATGCCGTTCTCCGTGACCAGGTCTCCGTAGTGCGGGAAGCGGAACTCGAAGAAGGGCTCGAACCAGGCCATGTCGAAGGCATAGCCGGCGCGCTGCAGATCGCAGATGACGTCCTGGAAGTCTTGGCGGACGAAGTGCGGCAGCAGGAAGCGGTCGTGCAGTTCGGTGCCCCAGCGCACCGGCTTGCGGCGGTAGGGATCCTTCCAGAAGCGTGCGACCAGGGTACGCAGCAGCATCATCTGAGCAAGGCTCATGCGTGGGTGCGGCGGCATCTCGAAGGCCCGGAACTCCAGCAGTCCCTGACGTCCGGCGGCGCTGTCCGGCGAGTAGAGCTTGTCGATGCAGAACTCGGTGCGGTGCGTATTGCCGGTGACGTCGGTCAGCAGGTTGCGCAGGACGCGGTCGACGATCCAGGGCTGCGGCACCTCGCCGGGCGGCATCTGCTGGAAGGCGATGTCCAGCTCGTAGAGTCGGTCGTCACGCGCCTCGTCGACCCTGGGGGCCTGACTGGTTGGACCGATGAAGAGCCCGGAGAAGAGGTAGGACAGGCTCGGATGGTGTTGCCAGTAGGCGATGAGGCTCTGGACCAGGTCCGGCTTGCGCAGCAGGGGGCTGTCCGCCGGCGTGGGACCGCCGAGGGTGACGTGGTTGCCGCCGCCCGTGCCCGTGTGGCGGCCGTCGAGCATGAATTTCTCGGTGCCGAGCCGCGTCAGATGAGCCTCCTCGTAGAGGATATGGGTGTCCCGCACCATCTGGTCCCAGCTCTCGGCGGGGTGGATGTTGACCTCGATGACGCCCGGGTCGGGCGTGACGCCGAGTTTTTGCAGGCGCGGATCGCGCGGCGGCTCATAGCCCTCGATGATGATGGGCATGCCCAGCTCGGCCGCGGTGTCCTCAAGGCAGAGGACTAGATCGAGCCAATGCTCCAGGTGCGTCAGCGGCGGCATGAAGCAGTAGAGCCGACCCTCGCGCGGCTCGATGCAGAGCGCGGTGCGGATGAGGTCCGGATGCAGATCGGCGCGCATCGCGACTTGCGGCTGGATCGGCTGCTGCGAATCGTCAGAGGGTGTCAGGCGACCATAGCGGGCCGCCAGGTCGCGCGGCTGTGCGCCCTGCTCGCGGATGCTTTGAGGGGCTTGGCTGGGTTCGACCACACGGCTGTAGCGGCGGGCGACCTCGTCGAAGGGGGAGCGTAGCGGATCGACCGGCTCGAAGGGATTGCGATCAGGGACCTGGTCCAGCTCCGCCTTCGGGACGTGGGGCAGGGCATCCAAGGGCAGGCGAAAGCCCATGGGCGAGTCGCCTGGGATCAGGAAGAGATGACCGTCGCGGAAGCTCCAGCGCCCGCTCTTCCAGCCGCCGTCGACGCCGAAGCCCCACCAGCGCAGCGGCAGCACATAGCCCGCGACCTTGTCGAGACCCTGGTTGAAGAGCCGGGCGATGCGCTTGCGCTCGTTGGCGTCCTTGAGCTTGCTGTCGAGCGGATCGACGTTGGCGGGCAGTCGGGCCTCCCGCCAGAGGTAGTACCAGACGTCCTCGTGGGCCTTGCCGGCGTGCTCGGGGTCCACGCCAAGGTGACGGGCGAGGGTGCGGATGAAGGTCTCTGCCTCCTCCGGGCCGTGATCGTAGCTGGTGCTCTCCTGGCCGAGCAGTTCGGGATCGCGCCAAACGGGTTCGCCATCCTTACGCCAGTAGCAGGAGAGTGCCCAACGCGGCAACTGTTCGCCGGGGTACCACTTGCCTTGGCCGATATGCAGCACGCCGCCGGGCGCAAAGCGCTTCTTCAGGCGTAGCAGCAGTGCTTCGGCAAGGCCCTTCTTCGTCGGCCCCAGGGCGGCGATGTTCCACTCGGCGCCGTCCATGTCGTCGATGGAGACGAAGGTTGGCTCGCCGCCCATGGTCAGGCGCACGTCGTTGGCCTTCAGCTCGGCGTCGACCTGGTGTCCCAGGGTCTCGATCGCCTGCCACTGCTCCGAGGTATAGGGCTTGGTGACGCGCGGATCTTCGTGGATGCGCTCGATGCGGTTGTGGAAGTAGAGTTCGACTTCGCAGGTGCCGGTGGCGCCCGTGATGGGTGCGGCGCTGCGCGGCGAGGGCGAGCAGGCGAGTGGGATGTGACCCTCGCCGGCGAAGAGCCCGGACGTCGGGTCGAGACCGATCCATCCGGCGCCTGGCACATAGACCTCGGCCCAGGCATGCAGGTCGGTGAAATCGCGCTCGGGACCTGAGGGGCCGTCGAGCGACTTGACGTCGGCGGTCAGCTGAACCAGGTAGCCCGAGACGAAACGCGCGGCCAGGCCCAGGTGCCGCAGGATCTGAACCAGCAGCCAGGCGCTGTCGCGGCAGGAACCGCGGCGGGTCGAAAGGGTGTGCTCGCAGCTCTGAACGCCGGGCTCCATGCGGATGACGTAGCCGATGTCCGTTTGCAGGCGCTGATTGAGATCGACCAGGAAGTAGACGGTCTCGCGCTTCTTGAGATCGACGCTGGCAAGCCACTCTTTGATCAGAGGGCCGTCGTCGGTGATCTCGAGATAGGGCGCGAGCTCCTTGCGGAGGTCCGACTCGTACTCGAAGGGGAAATGATAGGCGTGATCTTCGAGGAAGAAGTCGAAGGGGTTGATGGTGATCATCTCCGCGATCACGTCCACTTCGATCGAAAGGGTGCGTGCCGTCTCGGGGAACACCAATCGCGCCAGATAGTTGCCGAAGGCATCTTGCTGCCAATTGATGAAATGCTCTTCGGGTTGGATCTTGAGCGAATAGGAGCGGATCGGCGTGCGGCAATGGGGCGCCGGGCGCAGTCGCACCACATGGGGCGACAGGGCGACCGAGCGGTCGAAGCGGTATTCGGTTTTGTGGTTTAGGGCAACCAGAATCGACATCGGGAAGGTGTTCCTAGGCTGATATCTCAAGGGGGCGCGAGAAAGGCTCCATGGCTGATGGCCAAGGGAGAGGAGCCGCGTGTGACGGCTAACCATCCCACAAAAGCCGCCGTCTGTCTCGCACCTCGATCTGATCCGTTGCTTGCACCAAGAAGGCGCAATGGCCGACGCCGCGCTGGTCGTGAGTGCCTCAGCTCGGGCTGAGGTGGCGCCGTTCGAAGTCCGTCGCCGGAACCGGGCGCCCGAGGAGGTAGCCCTGGCAGCCGCGACACCCCTGGCGTCTGAGGAAATCGAGCTGCTCCTGCGTCTCCACACCCTCGGCGATGACCTCGAGCTTGAGGTTGCGCGCCATGGCGATGATGGTCGCGGCGATCTCCATATCGTTCTCGTCCTCGGGGATGTCGCGCACGAAACTCTGGTCGATCTTGAGTTCGTCGATCGGGAAGCGCTTGAGGTAGGCGAGGGATGAATAGCCAGTGCCGAAGTCGTCGATGGACAGGCCGAGGCCAAGCGCCTTGAGGGTCTGCAGCCGCTCCACCGCCTCTGTGCCCTGATCCATGATGATGCTTTCGGTCAGCTCGAGCCTGAGCTGTTGAGGTGGCAGCCCGGTCTGCTCGAGTACGGCCTTGACCTCATTCGCCAGCTCTGGATTGCGGAGCTGACGGCCGGAGAGATTGACCGCCATCATCATCTGTGGAAATCCAGCCTTCAGCCAAGCCATGCCCTGGGCGCAAGCCGTGCGCAGCGCCCACTCGCCGAGCGGGACGATGAGCCCGGTTTCCTCGGCGAGCGGGATGAAGCGCGCGGGGGAGACCAGCCCCTCTTCGGGTGAGCGCCAGCGCGCCAGCGCCTCGCAGCCGATCAGCCGGCCGCTATCGGTTTCGAACTGAGGCTGGTAGTAGAGCACGAATTCATCGTTCGCGAGCGCGCGGCGCAGCCGCGCTTCCAATGCGAGGCGCTCCTTCGCCGCCCGGGTCAGCGAGGGGGTGTAGAAACGGTAGGTGCAGCGGCCCTCTTCCTTGGCCTGATACATGGCGACGTCGGCATGTTTGATGAGGTCCGTGACCGTGTCGCCGTCGTCCGGATAGAGGCTGATGCCGATGCTCGCGCCCATGTAGATCTCGGGTCCGCTCGGCAGGCGAAAGGGATGCTCCAGCAGGCTCAAGAGACTCTCGGCGATCTCTGCGGCGTCTGCGGGACGCTCTAGGTGCTCGATCAGTAACAGCAGCTCGTCGCCGCCCAAGCGACCAAGGGTGTCGTCCTCGCGCAGCCGTGCGCTGAGTCGCTGGGCCAGTGCTTGAAGCAGCTCGTCACCGATCGGGTGTCCCAAGCTGTCATTGACGGTCTTGAAGCGATCCAGGTCGATGAAGAGCACGCCGACGCGGTGTCCCTGCCGGTCGGCGTGATCCACGGCATGCTGCAGCCGCGACTGCAGCAGGCGGCGATTGGGCAGATTGGTCAGCGGATCGTAGTGGACCAGGTGCTCCAGGCGCGCCTCGGACTCCTTCAGGCGGCTGATGTCGGTCATGACGCCGACGTAATGGCTTGGTCGGCGCTGGCTGTCGTAGACGGTACTGATGCTGAGGATGAGCGGATAGGCCTCGCCATTCTTGCGCCGGTTCCAGATCTCGCCTTGCCAATGGCCGGTGGCCGAGATGCTGGCCCACATCGCCTGGTAGAAGGCGCGATCCTGGCGATTGGAGCGCAAGAGTCTCGGTGTGCGACCCAGGATTTCAGCCTCCGTGTAACCGGTGATCTCTGTGAAGGCACGGTTGACGGCGAGGACCTTGGCGTCGAGATCCGTGATGATGAACCCCTCGCGGGTGGCGTCGAACAGCGCGGCCGCCTGGCGCAGCCTGGTGTCGGTGATGACGTGCGCCACCGCCCGTCCGGCCATGCGCGCGAACTCGCCGACGAGATCGCGCTCCGCCGGCGTCGGCTCGTGCGCCTGTGCGTAGCGGACCTTGAGGTGCCCAAGTACCTTTCCTGCCTCGTCCTTGAAGGGCAGGGCCCAATCGACGGGCGACGCGTCCGTTGTGATCGGCTCGGCCGGTAAGCGCGCGTCGGACTGGGTCTCGATGACGATCCGCATGTAGGGATGGATGGCTTCCAGGCGCTGGGAGATCTCTCCGAGGATGTCGGCGAGCGGACGATCCTTGATGAGCGCGTCCAGCACGCTCATGCGGGTCTCGCGCACCTGCTCGACCTGCTTGGGCTCAGTGACGTCACGCCAGGCCCCGGTCGCCTCACCCGACTCGCCCGTGCCGACCAGATCGAGTTCGTCATGGATCCAGCGAACCTGGCCTTGCCCATCGAAGAACCGGTAGCTGTGCACCATCCGTCCGGTCTTGAGCAGGCCGTTCAGGCGTGCCAGCGTTTCCTCCCGATCGTCCGGATGCACACGGGTCGTCCACCAGTCCCTTTGGAGCATCTCGGTCGGGGTGTGTCCCAGTAGGCGGGCCACGTTCTCGCTGACCCAGGTGAGCGGGAGGTCGCGGGCGGCCAGGCTGCGGGTGTAGAGGACGACCGGGCTCGCCGCCAGCGCGAGCGCGAGCCGCTCGGACGTGGCTTGCAGATTGGCGCGCTCGCGCGCGAGTTCAACTTGCCCCCAGGCCTTTTCGAGTGTCGCTGGGATCTGGTGCAGATAGCCCTGGTGCTTGGAGACAAAGTCGTTCACCCCGAGGTGGATGGCGCGCGTTGCCACCCTCTCATTGCCCTGACCCGACACCATGACGATGGGGATGTCCAGTCCGCGCTCGGCGCGCAGCACCTTGACTGCCTCCAAGGCGTCTAGACCGGGCAGACGGTAATCCAAGAGCACCAGGTCGAAGTCCGCGGCGCTGCGGGAATGCGCCGGAAGACGTGCCAGTAGCGCCTGCACATCGCTGACCACGGTGAGACGGATGTGCGGGGCATGGCGTGCGAGGTGGCGCCGGGTCAGGTCGATGTCTGCGGGATTGTGCTCGGCGTAGAGCACCCGCAGCGGGCGTGCACGGCGGCGGTGGGCCTCGACGAAGCGCTTTCTGGCATCGCGCAGGGTGGCGGGCAGGCGCTCCAGTGCGTCGACGTCCTTGGTCAGATAGTCGTCGGCCCCCGCCTGGAGGGACGCAATGGCCGATTCTTGGTCCCCGGAGCCGGTCAGCATGACCACGGCCAGGGGCAACTGCTGCTCACGGATCCAAGTCAGCAGTTCCAGCCCTGAGCCGTCCGGCAGGCGCAGATCCACCAGGGCCAGGTCATAGCTGTTGACGCCCTGCAGGCGTTCGCGTGCCTCGGTTTGGCTCGTGACCAGGTCGAGTGCGATCTCCGGTGCCTGGCGGGTGCACAGACGTTTGGTGAGATCGGCGTCGGTTGGAGTGTCTTCGACGTGTAGAACGCGCATGGCCTCAACTCGGGGGGTGATTGAGCAGACACCAATAGAGTTCGATCTGCGCTGCAACCTCCATGAACTTGTCGAAATTGACTGGTTTGACGATGTAGGAGTTGGCGTGGAGGCGGTAGGCGGTATCGACATCGCGATCCTCCCCGGATGAGGTCAGGACCACCACCGGCAGAGATTGGGTGAGCGGGTGCGCGCGCAGCTGTCGCAGCACCTCGAGCCCGTCGATGCGGGGCAGCTTGAGGTCGAGCAGCATCACCAGCGGCAGCGGCTCGCCGGCCTCCCAGCGCGGGATCCAGTCCAGCGCCTCCTGGCCGTCGCGCGCCACCTCGATGGGGTTGCTGAGCTTGCGGCCCCTGAGGGCGCGCAGGGTGAGGTCCAGGTCCATGGGGTTGTCCTCGACCAGCAGGATGGGGCGCAGGCCCGTGTTGTCGATCATCGCGTTAGCTCCAGATGGAAGGTGGCGCCTTGGCCGGGGGCGCTTTCGGCCCAGATGCGCCCGCCCATGCGCAGCACGGCCTTGCGCACGATGGCCAGGCCGATCCCGGTACCGGGATAGTCTTCGGCACGCTGCAGCCGTTGGAAGATGTCGAAGATACGGTCATGGAAGCGCATGTCAAAGCCGATGCCATGGTCGCGGATGCTGACCTCGACGACATCCGCGGCCGCTCGGCCGCTCATCTCGATCAGGGGCGGCTCGCCCGGGCGATGGAACTTGAGCGCATTGTCGAGCAGGTTGCGCATGGCGATGGCCAGGCCGTGGGGGTCGGCGCGGGCGGTGAGTCCCGCCAGATCGATCTGGACCTTCGCGCCGGTTGCGCGCAGCACGTCCTCGCGCTCGGCGAGCAGTTTGGTCATCAGTTCGCCGAGGTCGACCGGGACCTCGACCAGCCCGCGCCGCTCCATGCGTGAGTAGGCGAGCAGGTCTTCGATCAACTCGCCCATCTGCTCCACGCCCTGGCGTACGTTACGCAGAAAGAGCTGGCCCTCCTCATTGAGCTGGTCCAGGTGGTCCTCCAGCAGCAGCCGGCTGTAGCCGTCGATCCCGCGCAGCGGGGCCTTGAGATCATGGGAGACCGAGTAGGTGAAGGTCTCAAGCTCCTTGTTGATGGCCGCCAGCTCCGCGGTGCGCGCCTGGACGCGCTCCTCCAGCTCTGTGTTCATGCGTTGGACCGCTTCCTGGCGTTGTTTGCGCTCAGTGATGTCCGTGACGAAGGCGTAGTAGTAGTCGACCTCTCCCAATGCGCTGAGCATTTCATGGGCGTAGAGCTCGACCGGAACCCGCGAGCCGTCCTTGCGGGTGTATTCCTTCTCATAACGCAGCGGCTGGCCGTCACGATGGATACTTTCCAGTGCGGCGCGTTCTGTCTCCCGCCACTCTGGCGGGGTGAGGTCTTGCAGCCAATTCGCCCCGCCGACCTCGGTGCGATCGTAGCCGATCAGGTCGAGGAATGCCTGGTTGTAGAGGCCGAGGCGTCCATCCAAGTAGCCGACCGCCATCGGCTGGCTGGAGCGCTCGAGCAGCGTCGCCAGGACATCGGTCTCCCGACGCTGGGCTTCGAGCGCCGCCTGGGCGCGGACGCGCTCGCTGATGTCGCGCACCACGGCGATGAGCCTGGTGGTCTCGGGAATGTGGCTGAGGCGTGCCTCGAAGCGCCGCGCGCCATCGGGCATCTCCAAGTCGTACTCGTAGGTCACCAGCCCGCCTTCGCGCTCCAGGAGGACGAAATTGCGCTCGAAGATCTCGGCGATCGCCGGTGGCAGGACGTCTTGCATCCGCCTGCCGAGGAATTGCTCCGGCTCGGCATAGAGGTCGCCGTCGCGGCTGGCGCGGTAGTCGCGGATGGTCCCGTCCTCGTCCATGAGGAAGAAGAGATCGGGCAGGACCTGAAAGACCAAGTCCAGCATTGCGCCACGCTCCCGTGCTTCGCGCTCGGCGAGTGTGCGGCTGGTGATGTCCTGAATGGCGCCTTCGAGCCGGACGACACGCCCATTCTCCTTCACCGGCAAGCCGATGGTACGCACCCACTTGCGCGCGCCCTTGACCGTGGTCATCTCGAGTTCCAGCTCGTAGGGGCGGCCGTTCTCGATCGCGTCGCCGATCGCCTGTTCGATTGCGAGGCGGCTGGGTCCGGAGAAGACGGCGAGCCCTTCGGCGACGGTTACCCGCTGGCTCGGCCCGAGATCATGGATGCGCGCGGTCTCGTCGGTCCAAGCGCCTTCACCCGTGGCGACATCGAATCCCCAGCCGCCGACCTGGGCAAGCCGGCTGGTGCGGTCCAGGAGGTCGCGCTGCTGGCGCAGCGCCTGCTCGGCGACCTTGCGCTCGGTGATGTCGCTAAAGAAGACCGAAAGGCCGTCACGGGTCGGATAGATGCGGTTCTCGAGCCAACGTGACTGGGTCTCTAGGTAGTCCTCCACGCGGGTCATTTCGCCGGTGCTCATGGCCTTCCGCAGAGCGGCCTGGATCGGCCGGTCGATGCCGTCGGGGAACTCGCTCCAGAGCTGCGTGCCGACCAGCTCTGCCGGATCGCGCCCGAGCAGGATGCCGGCCTGGGGATTGACGTACTGGAAGCGCCAGTCGTGGTTCAGGCTGACGAAGCCGTCGCTCATGGTCTCGAGCAAATCGCCCAGGCGCCGGTTGAGCGTCTCGCTCGCCTGGTCGCTCTCCAGCAGCTGGAGCGCGAAGCCGATATCGGTCGAGAGCTGGTCGAGCAGATCGAGCTCGGCGGCGTCGAAGAAGCCCACCTGGTCCGTGTAGAGGCTCAAGGTGCCACGTACCTGATCCGAGACCATGATGGGGAAAGCGGCGATGGCACGGTAGTCCAGTGCCAGCGCGGCCTCGCGCCAGGGGGTCATGCGTGGGTCCTGGGCGATGTCGTTGCAGACGCAATGCTGGGCTTGCCGCAGGGCGAGGCCGGCGGGGCCCTTTGATCGGGGGGTGTCGGCGAGCGGGATGCGTAACTGTTCCAGATAGTCGCCCGTTTCGCCGGCATGCGCGACCGGGCGCAGCAGGCTGCTCTCCGGATCCGCCATGCCGAGCCAGGCCATGCGGAAGCCGCCGATCTCGACCGCGATGCGGCAGGCCTCCCAAAGCAGCCTCTCCGGGTCGCGCATGCGTATAATGGCCCCATTGATGCCGGTCAACACGGCGTGAATGCGGTTGAGGCCGCGGATGCGCTCCTCGGCCTCTTTATGCGCGCTGATGTCGCGGGCAATGCCGAGCACCCCGAGCACGCGCCCTTGGGGGTCGAGCACGGGGGTGTTGATGGTCTCGAACAGACTGCGATGGCTGTCGTTGGCGAAGGTGCGCCACTCTTCGTTGACCACGGGGCCGGCGGCGGCGATGGCGGCTCGATCCTTGGCGCGGTAGAGATCCGCGACCTCGGCGGGGACGAAATCAGCGTCGCGCTTGCCCAGAATTTCGGCCTCCGATGCCCCATAGAGCTGCTCGAAACGCGGATTGCAGGCTAGATAGACACCGCTCGGATCCTTCAGCCAGATGAGATCCGGGATGGTATTCAACAGGGTCCGCAGGCGTCCCTGGGTGCGAGCGAGATCCAGGCTGCGGCGCAGCAGGAGGTAGGTCATGACGCCTGCGGACAGGGCGATCACCAATCCGGCTAGCCGGATCAGCCACAACATGAGCGATGACTGTCCCCAACCGCCTTTGGGGATGGCTGCCAACTGCCAGCTGCCACCGGGCAGATCGATATCGAGGGTCACGGGCTGCTGGTCGGCGATTCGAGGGTCGCCGAAGAAGACCGGCCCCGCGGCGCCGGTCCCGTCCGTGCCGCGCAGCATGAGCTGCAGTTGGGAGTGCTCGTCCAGGAGGCCCGCCTGACGATAGAGGGTGTCCGCGTCGATGACGGCGGAGATCAGGCCCCAGGGGCGCGGTTGCGTATCGGGCTCGCTCGCCGGGATGAAGACCGGCTCCCGGAGGATGATGCCGATGCCGCCTTGAAGCAGGGGCAGCGGGCCGTCGAGGATCGGCCGACCCGTGCGCATGGCGCGTAGGGCGGTTTGGCTCTGAGTGGAATGGGTTCGGTAGTCCAGTCCGATCGCCGCCTCGTTGTCGGCGATGGGGTACATGAGCGAGACGACCAGGTCAGGCGCTCCGGCGATGTTGCGCAGCGCGTGGCGCGCATCCACCAGCCCCTGGGCGATGCGGGCGAACTCCGCCTGGTCGATGTCCGGATGGGCGGATATCACGGCGGTCAGGCCGTGGACTAGGAGCAGATGGGCGTTGATGACGCCAAGCAGGCGCGCGCGCACCGCGGAGAGGTTGGTCAAGACGCTGACACGCTCCTGCTCCAGGGCGCGTCCCTGGGCCAGTCGCTCGATCAGCTGCTCCGTCACCAGCACCAGCAGCATGGCCAGAAGGGCAGCCAGCCAGGGTGACTTGGGCCTGCTCACATGCTCCTGCATCGCATCAGTCTCCCGTACCTTCGACTCAGTGTCCAGGTGTCGCTGGATCAAAGTATCGCTGGATCAAAGTATCGCTGGACTATAGCAAATCGACGGGTTTGCCCGCGCGAGTGGCGGCGAGGGTGTGGTTTGGCGGGCGCAAGCCGGCACTGCCGAGGTGCGCTCGCATGCGCGACGGGAACGAAAAAGGGCGCCTCGCGGCGCCCCTTTTTCTTGCCCTAAAGTCGAGCCCTTGCGGATCAGTTGATCTTTGGATCCAGCTCTCCCTTGGCATAGCGGGCGGTCATGGCATCCAGTGACAGGGCGCTGATCTTACTCGCGTTGCCGGCGGTGCCGAAGGCCTCGTAGCGGGCCTTGCAGATGTCCTTCATGGCCTTTGTGGCGGCGTCGAAGTACTTGCGCGGATCGAAGTTCTTGCGGTTTTCGGCCAAGTGCTTGCGGATGGCACCGGTCGAGGCCATGCGCAGGTCGGTGTCGATGTTGACCTTGCGCACGCCGTGCTTGATGCCCTCGGCGATCTCCTCGACTGGAACGCCGTAGGTCTCGCCCATGTCGCCGCCGAAGGCGTCGATGATCTTGAGCCACTCCTGCGGGACCGAGGAGGATCCGTGCATGACCAAGTGGGTGTTGGGAATGCGGGTGTGGATCTCCTTGATGCGCTCGATGGCCAGGATGTCACCGGTCGGCGGGCGCGTGAACTTATAGGCACCGTGGGAGGTGCCGATGGCGATGGCGAGGGCGTCGACGCCGGTCTTCTGGACGAAGTCGGCAGCCTCTTCCGGGTCCGTGAGGAGTTGGCTGTGGTCCAGGGTCCCCTCGGCGCCGATGCCGTCTTCCTCGCCGGCCTGACCGGTTTCGAGCGAGCCCAGGCAGCCCAGCTCACCCTCGACCGAGACGCCGCAGGCGTGTGAGATCTCGACCACGCGGCGGGTGATGTCGACGTTGTACTCGTAGGAGGTCGGGGTCTTGCCGTCCTCGCCCAATGATCCGTCCATCATGACGGAGGAGAAGCCGAGCTGGATGGAACGCTGGCACACGGGCATGGAGGTGCCGTGGTCCTGGTGCATGCAGACTGGGATGTGCGGCCATTCCTCGATGGCGGCGAGGATGAGGTGGCGCAGGAAGGGTGCGCCGGCGTACTTACGGGCACCGGCGGAGGCTTGGACGATGACGGGGGAGTCGGTCTCGTCGGCGGCCTCCATGATGGCGCGCATCTGCTCGAGGTTGTTGACGTTGAAGGCGGGCACGCCGTAGCCGTGCTCGGCGGCGTGATCCAGCATCTGGCGGAGTGAGATCAGGGCCATGGATAGTCCTCGTCTTTGGGTTGATGTTGAGGGAATGGTTTGCGACTGGGTTCTAGTTGTCAGTTGTCAGTTGTCAGTGATCAGGTTTCAGTGGACGGTTGTTGGATGGTTGCGGGCGGACAGTGAATCAGGGCGCATCTTAAAGGGAAGGATCGAAAGGGTTCGCTCCGCGCCTGATGTCGCCTCGATCCGAGAGCTGCCTCATAGGCGCTTCATCCTGAGGATCGAAGGGCTCTAAAGCCTCGAAACCGGAACGAAATGGCTTCCATCCCCCCAAGTCAAACATAGGACCCCCGACCACTTGTCTTGGCAGTTGTCCAGTGATCAGCTTTACTGCCAACTGCCAACTGCCAACTGCCAACTGCCAACTGCCAACTGCCAACTGCCAACTGCCAACTGCCAACTGCCAATCAGTCTTTGGTCAGGAGCTTGTGTTCGCCGACTCGCATGATCTTCATGATATTGGTTTGACCTTCAACCCCGGAGCGGTCCCCCTTGGTGATGATGACCAGGTCGCCGTTGTGGACGGTGCCGCGCGCGAGCAGTTCCTCGATCACCTCGCGGTTGACCTCGTGGATGTCGGTGCTGGCGACATCGAATGCGACCGGGTCGACGCCGCGGAAGAGTCTAACCTTGCGGCGCGTTTCCGCGAACCTTGTCATGGCATAGATGGGGATGCCCGAGCTGATACGCGACATCCATTTGACGGTCGAGCCGGTCTCGGTCAAGGCGGCAATGGCCTTCACGCCCAGGTGATTGGCCGTGTACATGGCGGCCATGGCGATGCCTTCGTCGACGCGGCCGAAGACCGAATCGATGCGATGGCCCGAGCGCCTGACGCTCTTCTCGGCCTCCAGGCAGATGCGGTCCAGTGCTTCCACGACCTTGGCGGGGTTCTTGCCGATCGAACTCTCGGCAGAGAGCATGACCGCGTCCGTGCCGTCGAGGACGGCGTTGGCGACGTCGAAGACCTCGGCGCGGGTCGGGATCGGGCTCTCGATCATCGACTGCATCATCTGCGTCGCCGTGATGACCACAGCGTTGAGTTCGCGCGCCCTGCTGATGAGGCGCTTCTGCACCGCCGGTAGCTCGGCGTCGCCGATCTCCACGCCCAGGTCGCCGCGCGCCACCATGATGGCGTCGGCCGCGTTGATGATGTCGTCGATGTCGTCGAGCGCCTCGGCGCGCTCGATCTTGGCGACGATGCCGCCGCGTCCGCCGGCCGATTGGAAAAGCTCCCGGGCGAGCCGGATGTCGTTGCCGTTGCGTACGAAGGAGACGGCCAGATAGTCGGCGTCGATCTCGGCGGCGAAACGGATGTCTTTCTTGTCCTTTTCTGTCAGAGCAGGAGCGGAGAGTCCGCCGCCCTTCTTGTTGATGCCCTTGTTGTTCGAGAGTGTGCCGCCGACGACCACCTTGCAGTCGATGCGGCCGTTAGCGACCTTGTCGACCCAGAGTTCGATGGCGCCGTCGTCGAGCAGCAGGCTGTCGCCGTGACGGACGTCGTTGGCGAGGGGCGCGTAAGTCGTCCCCACCTGTGTTTGATCACCGTCGTCCAAACCACAGGCGGTGTCGATTGCGAAGGCGTCGCCGTAGCTGAGCTGGATCTTACCCTCGGTGAACTTGCCGATGCGGATCTTGGGGCCTTGGAGGTCCATGAGGACCGCGACCTCGCGCCCGGCGGCGGTCGCCCGCTCGCGGATGCTCTTGGCGCGCTCGCGGTGGCGCTCGTGACTGTCGTGAGAGAGATTGAGGCGAACGACATCGACGCCGGCGGCGAGGATGTCATCAGCGACGGAAATTGGGTCTGTCGCTGGACCGAGGGTCGCGACGATCTTTGTGCGTCTAGGCATATGCAAGCTTCCAGCTTCCAGCCGTCAACCCCCGGCCGATACGGCCGGAGGCTGGGTGTGGAAGTGTGATCAGTCCTTGGAGCGGGCTTCCAGCATGGCAACCGCGGGCAGGGTCTTGCCCTCGAGGTATTCCAGGAAGGCACCGCCCGCAGTGGAGATGTAGGACACCTTGTCGTAGATGTCGTATTTCTGGATGGCGGCGATGGTGTCACCGCCGCCGGCCAGGCTGAAGCCGGGGGCGTCGGCGATGGCCATGGAGACCGTCTTGGTGCCCGCGCCGAACTGGTCGAACTCGAAGACGCCGACCGGGCCGTTCCAGACGATGGTGCCGGCCTTGGCAATGATGTCGGCGAGCGCCTGGGCGGAGTCCGGGCCGATGTCGAAGATCATGTCGTCGTCGGCAACCTCGTCGGCCGACTTGGCGACGGCAGGCTCGTTCTCGTCGAACTGCTTGCCGCAGACCACGTCGGTCGCGATCGGGATGGTGGCGCCGCGCGCGGTCATCTTCTTCATCAGGGCCTGAGCCGTCGGGATGAGGTCATGCTCGCACAGGGACTTGCCGACGTTGTGACCCGCCGCCGCGAGGAAGGTGTTGGCGATGCCGCCGCCGACGACCAACTGGTCGACCTTCTCGGACAAGGCTTCGAGCACGGTCAGCTTGGTCGAGACCTTGGAGCCGCCGACGATGGCGACCATGGGGCGTGCAGGATTGGCCAGGGCCTTGCTCAGGGCATCCAGCTCCTCGCTCAGCAGCAGACCGGCGCAAGCGGTGGGCGCGAACTTGCCAGCGCCATGGGTCGATGCCTGGGCGCGGTGAGCGGTGCCGAAGGCGTCCATGACGAAGACGTCGCAGAGGGCTGCGTACTGCTTGGCCAGATCCTCGGCGTCTTTCTTCTCGCCCTTGTTGAAACGTACGTTCTCGAGCAGCACCAGCTCGCCGTCGGCGACTTCGGGGGCCGTCTCCAGATAGTCGCGGACCAGCCGGACCTCGCGGCCCATCTTGGCGCCGAGATCCTCGGCGACCGGCTTGAGGGAGTTCTCCTCGGAGAAGACGCCCTCCTCGGGGCGGCCCAGGTGCGACATGACCATGACCTTGGCGCCGGCCTTGAGGCAATGCTCGAAGGTGGGCATGGAGGCGGTGATGCGCGCGTCCGAGGTGACCTTGCCGTCCTTGACCGGGACGTTGAGGTCGGAGCGAATGAGAACGCGCTTGCCGGCTAGGTCGAGGTCGGAGAGCTTGATGAAGGACATAGTCGTACCCTCTTGAGTCTTGTAGTTGTGTAAAGGCTTCAGGGCCAAGGTGGGCCTTGCCTCAAGCCTCTTGTTTTGGCTGTCAGCGACCAGCCGCCAGCTTGCGGTGGACTGCGCTGCGCTTGTCCACCCTACGGCTCGGAGCGAGCACTGTAGGGTGGACGAGCCTTAGCGAAGTCCACCAAGCCAGCTTGTAGGATGGGTAGAGCGGCTGCCTCTGTACCGGCAATTTCACGCCGACGCGAGCGCCGCGAAACCCATCAGCTTCGGGATGCGCAGCGAACCCCATCGCGACGCCGGTCGGTCCGGCGCCTTGATGGGTTTCGCTGCGCTCTACCCATCCTACTTCGCGACGTGCTGGACCATGCGCAGCATGTTGCAGGTGTAGCCGTACTCGTTGTCGTACCAGGCGACGACCTTGACGAAGGTCGGATCCAGGGCGATGCCGGCCTCGGAGTCGAAGATCGAGGGGTTCTGGCAGCCGCGGAAGTCGGTCGAGACGACCTTCTCGTCGGTGTAGCGCAGGACGCCGGCGAGATCACCGGACTCGGAGGCTGCCTTCATCGCGGCGCAGATCTCCTCGTACTTGGCCTCCTTGCTCAGCTCGACGGTGAGGTCGACGACCGAGACGTCGGAGGTGGGCACGCGGAAGGCCATGCCGGTCAGCTTGCCGTTGAGTTCGGGCAGGACCTTGCCGACGGCCTTGGCGGCGCCGGTGGATGAGGGAATGATGTTCTCCAGGATGCCGCGGCCGCCGCGCCAGTCCTTCATGGAGGGACCGTCGACAGTCTTTTGCGTAGCCGTGGCGGCGTGGACCGTGGTCATGAGGCCGCGCTTGATGCCCCAGTTGTCATGCAGCACCTTGGCGACCGGAGCCAGGCAGTTGGTGGTGCAGGAGGCGGCGGAGACGATGGCCTGGCCGGCATAGGTGTTGTGGTTGACGCCGTAGACGAACATGGGGGTGGCGTCCTTGGAGGGCGCGCTCTGCACGACCTTCTTGGCGCCCGCGTCGATGTGCTTCTGGCAGGTCTCTTCGGTCAGGAAGAAGCCGGTGCACTCGATGACCAGTTCGGCGCCGACGTCGCCCCACTTGAGATTGGCGGGATCGCGCTCGGCGGTCAGACGGATGTTCTTGCCGTCGACGATCATGGTGTTGCCGTCGACGGCGATGTCGCCTTGGAAGTTACCGTGGACCGAGTCGTACTTGAGCATATAGGCCAGGTACTCAGGGTCGAGCAGGTCGTTGATGCCGACGACCTCGATCTCCGGGAAGTCCTTGCTGATCGCGCGGAATGCCATGCGGCCGATGCGGCCGAACCCGTTGATGCCAACCTTGATTGTCATGCGTGTTGCTCCTGTGGGGGGAAGTTCTCAGTTGTCAGTTGTCAGTTGTCAGTTGTCAGTGCGTAGGATGGGCAAAGCCCCTGTCACTCAAGTCGAGTCAAGTGCCGAGCGAGGTCGGGCGTGCCCATCCTCCAAGCGAAGTCGGCTCAGAGAATCCCCTTCACCGTAGCGACCAGATTGTCGACGGTGAAGCCGAATTCCTTGAAGAGTGCGCCTGCCGGGGCGGATTCGCCGAAGCGGTCGATGCCGAGCACGGCGCCCTGGCTGCCGACGTATTTCCACCAGCCGTCGGTGACCGCGGCCTCGACGGCGACGCGGGCGGTAACGGCCTTGGGCAGGACGGACTCCTTGTAAGCCGCATCCTGGGCGTCGAAGGCGTTGGTCGAGGGCATGGAGACGACGCGGATCGCCTTGTCACTCATGGCCTCGGCTGCCTGGACCGCGAGCTCGACCTCGGAGCCGGTGGCGATGATGATCGCGTCCGGCGTGCCCGCGCAGTCGCGCAGCACATAGCCGCCGCGCGCGACGTTGGCGAGCTGCTCGTCCGTGCGGGCCATGTGCGCCAGGTTCTGGCGCGAGAAGATGAGGCAACTCGGGCCGCTGGTCCGCTCGACGGCGAGCTTCCAGGCGATGGCCGACTCGACGGCATCGCAGGGGCGCCAGACGCTCATGTTGGGGATCATGCGCAGCGTCGGGATCTGCTCGACCGGCTGGTGGGTCGGCCCGTCCTCGCCCAGACCGATGGAGTCATGGGTGTAGACGAAGATCGACTGGATCCGCATCAGGGCCGCCATGCGCAGGGCATTGCGGGCGTACTCGGAGAACATGAGGAAGGTCGCGCCGTAGGGAACGAAGCCGCCGTGCAGGGCGATGCCGTTCATGATGGCGGACATGCCGAACTCACGCACACCGTAGAAGATGTAGTTGCCGCCGTCGCTCTTGCTGACGCCCTTGCAGCCCTTCCAGAGGGTGAGGTTGGAGCCGGCGAGGTCGGCCGAGCCGCCCATGAGTTCGGGCAGCAGCGGGCCAAAGCCGTTGAGCGCGTTCTGCGAGGCCTTGCGCGAGGCGATGGTCTCGCCCTTCTCGACCACGGAGGCGACGAAGGCATCCGCCTTTTCGGACCAGTCGGCGGGCAGGTCGCCGGCCATGCGGCGCTTGAACTCGGCGGCTTCGGCCGGGAAGGCCTTGGCGTAGGCGTCGAGCTTGGCGTTCCAGTCGGCCTCTGCCGCAGCGCCACGCTCTTTGGCGTCCCAGCTCTGATAGATGCTGCCCGGGATCTCGAAGGGCGGAGAATTCCAGCCCAGGTTCTCGCGGGTTAGCGCAATCTCGTCCTCGCCGAGCGCGGCACCATGGCACTCTTCCTTACCCTGCTTGTTCGGCGAGCCATAGCCGATGATGGTCTGGCAGCAGATCAGGGTCGGCTTGTCGCTGTTGGCCCGTGCCTGCTCGATGGCGGCCTTGATGGCCTCCGGATCATGGCCGTCGACCTTGGGGATGACCTGCCAACCGTAGGCCTCGAAGCGCTTGGGCGTGTCGTCGAGGAACCAGCCGGGCGTGTCGCCATGGCCGCGGACCTCGCCGTCGATGGAGATATTGTTGTCGTCATAGAAGGCGATCAGCTTGCCCAGGCCAAGCGCGCCGGCGAGCGAGCAGGCCTCGTGGGAGATGCCTTCCATGAGGCAGCCGTCGCCCAGGAAGACATAGGTGCTGTGATCGACGATCTCGTGGCCGGGCTTGTTGAACTCGGCGGCCAATGCCTTCTCGGCGATGGCCATGCCGACGGCATTGGTGATGCCCTGGCCGAGCGGGCCCGTGGTGGTCTCGACGCCTGGGGCATAGCCGTACTCGGGGTGGCCCGGGGTCTTGGAGTGCAACTGGCGGAACTGCTTGAGATCCTCGATGCTCAGCTCATACCCGGTGAGGTGGAGGAGGGCATAGATCAGCATGGAGCCGTGACCGTTGGAGAGCACGAAACGGTCGCGGTCGGCCCAGGCGGGGTTGGACGGGTTGTGGGTCATGAAGTCGTTCCACAACACCTCGGCGATGTCCGCCATTCCCATGGGTGCGCCCGGGTGGCCGGACTTGGCCTTCTGCACGGCATCCATGGCGAGCGCGCGGATGGCGTTGGCAAGTTCTCTGCGTGAGGACATGAGCCTCTCCTCTAAGCTAGCGGTGACAAAAATGTTGCCCGGGCCGCAACCGTCGGCAGCCGGTTTATGTTGAAGCAGCAGTCGATGAGACGGAACGTGGCACAGTGCCGATAGGCGCTTGGTGGGCTTGCTGCCACATTCGACGCGGGATTTCGTTACTCGAAGCGGGAGCCCCCGCTGAAACGACGATGCCAGGCCGTGGCGCCCTCAAAGGAGCGACATTCTGTACCAAAACACCCAAGCCCCAGAATCAAAACAAACTTATGCCGCCAAAAACAAATTTATAACTTCCTAATATTAAGAATTGGCGGCGGAAATAGCCAGCATTTTCCGCCGCCAATTCTTAATGTCGGCATTTGTTCGGCTAATCAGCGCGCCATTTGATGGAGCAGCCGATGCTGGGGATCTGGTCCTTGGGGCCGGCGCCAGTCTGCGCCACCAATTTCATGGACTCGAAGAGATCGCGGCGGACGTCGGCGGGTGCGGCCTCTTTGCGGCTGGCGTCCAAGCGGCCGCGGTATTGCAATCCCAGGTCGGCGTTGTAACCGAAGAAGTCGGGCGTGCAGACGGCGCCGTAGGCCTTCGCGACCTCCTGACTTTCGTCGTACAGGTAGGGGAAGGGGAAGTCAAATTCCTCCGCGACGCGCTTCATGTGATCGAAGGAGTCCTCGGGGTAGTCGGCGACATCGTTCGAGCTGATGGCGACGCAGCCAATGCCGAGCTTCGCGAGTTCGCGGGCGTCACGCACCAGGCGATCACGCACGGCTTGAACGTAGGGGCAGTGGTTGCAGATGAACATGACCAAAAGACCACGCTCGCCCTTGCAGTCGTCGCGAGTCCAAGTCTTGCCGTCGACGCCGGGCAAGGAAAAGTCCGGCGCTGGGGCACCGAAATCGCAGACTGGTGTCTCAGTCGAAGCCATGCGAAACCTCCGAGTTCTTTGCTTGGTTACAGTGATCGCGGCATGGTACCGGAAGCGCCGCGAATTCCAAATCCCGGCGTCGCTCGACCAGCCGGTGTTGCGCCCGTCGATTCTGAAGTCATGTCTGATGGCACGACTTTAGCTTGTTCGCGGCGTCTTGGCGTCAGGCGTTGGGGATCTGGTCGAGCCTTTGCGGCGCGACTAGGTAAGGAAAGAAGGTGCGATCGGCTCTGAGCAGGTGCAGGGCAATGACGTCGTGGGCCAAAAAGTGGAACAACTCTCCGGTGTCGAGGCTTCCGACCCGGAAGCGGTTGGCCAAGCTGCGCGCCTGATCGATGAGCGCGCGGTGGATGGCAGCATGATTCGCCGCGCCAGGATAACCTGCGGCCGTGATGATGGCCTCTTCGTCCTTGAAATGCTGGATCGTATCGTGGATGAGGAGTTCGATCAGGCCGGCGATCTCGTCGGCGGGTTGGGACAAGAGCAGAGCATCGAGCAGGCGGTTGACGTGCTCGAATAAGGCGCGGTGCTGCTGGTCGAGCAGGGGATGACCGCAGGCATACGCCTGATGCCAGTTGAGTTGCACCAGGTTCGCGGCAGCTTTGTTGCTGCCGTCGTGTGGCGGTGTTTCGGGCGCGGTCTGAATCTGGTTGCGGCCCCCCGCCTTGGCGCGATAGAGCGCGGCGTCGGCCCTGGCAAACCACTGTTCCCAGCATTCCTGGGGTAGGCATTGGGCCACGCCAAGACTCACGGTGATCGTATCGACCGCTGGGAAGACGGTCTTGGCAATCTGCTCGCGCAATCGCTCGGCGATCAGCGCTGCGCTCTCTAAGGTTTCGCAGGGGGTCAGGACGATGAATTCCTCCCCGCCCCAGCGTGCTAGCGAATCCGTTGGGCGCAACATCGATCGGACGACCGCCACCAATCCGATCAGCACTTGATCGCCTGCCGCATGACCATGCACATCGTTGACCTTTTTGAAGAAATCGATGTCGATCGCGATCAGGCTCAACGGCTGGCCGTACCGTTTGAGGCGTTGCATCTCGTTGGCCGCAGCTTCTTCTAGGCGCCTTCGGTTCCAGGCGCCGGTGAGCGCATCCGTGGTGGCGAGCTGACTGAGTTCCGTATTGGCGGTTTGCAGCGCACGGTTGGTCGTCTCGGCGACATCCCGAGCCTGCCGCAGTTCGACCTCGTGGCACTTGCGCTCGATGATGTCCTGCTCCAGTTGCGTCTGAGCGATCCGTAACTCGTATTCCAGCCGCTGAGTATTCATGATGACTTGGCTCAAGGCGATCAGGAGCGACGCGAAGAGGATGAGCGGAATCCAGAGACTCAGGAACACGGGCGCGTTCAGCGCGGGCGTGATCAGGAAGTCGGTTAGCGGCGGCACAGCCATCAAGACAAACCAGGCGTGGCTCAGGTTGAGCCCTGCAAGGCCACCCCAAATGCCTGCCTGCCAGCGATCAATGAAACCAAAATATGGCGGACGACGGGTCAGGAGCACCCGGACCATCCAGGCATTCCAGGCGGCGCAGTAGAGCGAGATCACGGCGATACGGGCGTTGAGGCTCGGCGTGATGTAGGTGAAATAGACGCAGAGGGCGATGAAGGTCACGGACGCGGCGATTTCCCAACCGTAACCGACCACTTGCCCCCGAAAGACCAGTGTTCCCCGCCGGTAGAACATGATCTCCGCGAGCAGCAGGTAATTGGCCAGGATGATGGTCAGCCAGAGCGGCAACTGATCGCGGGGCAGCAGAAAAAGCACTGCCGCCAAGACGCGGCAACTGCTCCCGATGACCCAATACCCGAAGCCAGGATAGGTGCGGCTCGTCCAGAAGACGGTGGCCATGCTCAGGGTGATTGCCAAGGCAGCCGGCAGCGTGAGAATGATCAGCGTGTTGATGTCCATTTCGGTGCCCGGTGATCAGTGGGGTGACGCTTCCAAGGTGCGCTTGACGGGGCACCTCATACCAGGTGGCGCCGGATCGAGGTTCATCCGCCTAGAGCACCAGCGGGAACATCGCCGAGCGCTGTGACTGCCGCTGTGAGGCGGAAGGCGGACCAGAAGACACCTCAGGCTGGTCTGAGATTTGATGGGATTTGTCTGCAACCATACTGCTTTCACGCCGCACCTTCTTCGAGCCTCAACGTGGACTGCTCCAGTATCCACATTTTGACTCCTGAGAGCAGCTATTCCTCTGTGCATGCTTCGGCGCTTGTCGGAAAATCTCATTCCAAATGGGGCAGGTCGAGGGCTGTCATCAAGGGGCGTCGACGGGAGCATCGCAGGGCTCTGTGGTCGCCGGTGCGACACGGAAGAGGGGGCGAGACAAGCCGGTGCCGATGAGCTTTGACAGAAGTCGCCTTGGCACAGGCAGCCGTCACAATGAGCCTTCGGACGCCGCGCTGACGCGAGGGGAGGATAAATTCGACGTCAACCCCTGGGTTTGAAGGCTGCGAATGAAGCGGTATGATGGCCGGCTTCAGCAACGCGCTTCAAAGCGCCCCGATCAGGCCTCATCTTCTTATGGGCAAGGACTACATCTTTACCTCTGAATCCGTTTCCGAAGGCCATCCAGACAAGATGGCGGACCAGATTTCCGACGCGGTTCTCGATGAGATCTATCGCCGCGATCCTAACCACGCCAAGGCGCGCGTCGCCTGCGAGACCCTGGTCAAGACCGGTTTCGTGATGTTGGCTGGTGAGATTACGGTGACCGATTCGGATCTGAAGATCGACTACGAGAATGTCGTGCGCCGGGTCGTCAAGGAGATCGGTTACGACAATTCCGAATGCGGCTTCGATGGCAACAACTGCGGCGTGCTCATCGCGCTGGGTGAGCAGTCGAAGGACATCAACCAGGGCGTCGACCGCGAGTCCGAGGAGGCGCAGGGCGCTGGCGACCAAGGCCTGATGTTCGGCTACGCCACCAACGAGACCGACATGCTGATGCCGGCGCCGATCGACTATGCGCACCGTCTGGTCAAGCGCCAGGCCGACGTCCGCAAGAACGGCACCCTGCCGTGGCTGCGCCCGGACGCCAAGTCGCAGATCACCATGCGCTACAGCGCTGGCAAGCCGGTCGCAGTGGATGCCGTGGTGCTCTCCACCCAGCACAGCGACGACGTCAGCGAAAGCGTGCTGCACGAGGCCATCATGGAAGAGGTCATCAAGCCCGTGCTGGATTCCACCGGCTGGCTGACGGCCGAGACCAAATACCACATCAACCCGACTGGCAAGTTCGTCATCGGCGGCCCGGTGGGCGACTGTGGTCTGACCGGCCGTAAGATCATCGTCGACACCTACGGCGGCATGGCCCGTCACGGCGGCGGCGCCTTCTCCGGCAAGGATCCGTCCAAGGTCGACCGCTCCGCTGCCTATGCCGGGCGCTATGTGGCCAAGAACATCGTCGCCGCCGGCCTGGCCGACAAGTGCGAGATCCAGGTCTCCTACGCCATCGGTGTCGCTGAGCCGACCTCGGTGTCCATCGACACCTTCGGCACTGCGCGTGTCAGCGAGGACCGCATCATTGAGCTGGTCCGCGCCCATTTCGACCTGCGTCCCTACGGCATCATGCGCATGCTCGATCTCACCAACCGTGAACTCATCAAGTATCAGGACACGGCGGCCTACGGCCACTTCGGCCGTTCCGAGCCTGGCTTCACCTGGGAGCGGACGGACAAGGCTGCGATGCTGAAGGAGGCTGCCGGGATCTGAGGACAGGGCAGATTCGATTGGCTAAGCAAGTGTCCATCAATTGTTTCCCGATGCGAGCGACGCCGCCCGAAATCCCCCTAGCCCCCCTTTGCGAAAGGGGGGAAGTTGTTGATGGACGCTTTCTAAGGGCGCTGTCTCATTGGCCGCTCGCAAGCGACCGGGTCTCGAGATTCAATGGGTCTCACGCTCAAGACGGAGGGTTGTCATGTCGCCCGTGCTCAACAAGGAAGATGCGCATCGCCTGGTCGATCAATTGCCGAAGCATGCAACCTGGGGCGATCTGATGCAGGAGATCGATTGTCCGAGAGGCCATCGAGCGAGGGCTGGAGGACAGCGACGTCGACAGGGTTCGGGAGGTCGGCGAGGTGAGGGCGAGGTAGGGCCTCTCCGCGTGAGGGTCTGTTGAACGGCAGTAGCCGAGCGCCATCTGGGCGCTATCCATGCGTCTATCGCGCAGGATTCCGAGCCTATGCCCGTCGGACCGTCGACCGGATGACGCCATGATCAATCCAGTCTAGAACTAACAACCCCCGCCGCCGAGGAGCGTTGCGACCCGATCCCAGTCAGGATCGGGCCAGGCTCGGCGATTGGGTCGACTCTTCAAAACGGCGCTCACTCACGATTCATCAGGAGCTGATCAACCATGAGTGAGTTTACCGACTACAAGGTTGCCGATATTTCCCTGGCCGCGTTTGGCCGCAAAGAGTTGAACATCGCCGAGACCGAGATGCCGGGTCTCATGGCCCTGCGCGAGAAGTACGGCGCCTCCAAGCCACTCGCCGGCGCCCGCATCACCGGCAGTCTGCACATGACCATCCAGACCGCGGTACTGATGGAGACCCTGGTCGCCCTCGGAGCCGAAGTGCGCTGGTGCTCCTGCAACATCTTCTCGACTCAAGATCATGCCGCCGCCGCCATGGCTGCCGCCGGCATTCCGGTCTATGCCTGGAAGGGCGAGAGCCTCGAGGAATACTGGTGGTGCACCGAGCAGGTACTCAACTGGCCCGACGGCAAGGGTCCCAACATGATCTTGGACGACGGCGGCGATGCGACGCTCTTGGTCCACAAGGGTGTTGAGTACGAAAAGGCCGGCGCGGTTCCGGCGCCGACCGCCGACGACAACGAGGAGTGGACGGCCGTGCTGGGCGTGCTGGGCCGCACCTTCGACAAGGACAAGGAGCACTGGCACAAGATTGCTCAAGACATCAAGGGCGTGACCGAGGAGACGACCACTGGCGTGCATCGTCTCTACGAGATGGCGAAGGCGGGAACCCTGCTGTTCCCTGCCATCAACGTCAACGACTCGGTCACCAAGTCCAAGTTCGACAACCTTTACGGCTGCCGCGAGTCATTGGTCGACGGCATCAAGCGCGCGACCGATGTCATGATCGCGGGCAAGATCTCGATGGTCTGCGGCTATGGCGACGTTGGTAAGGGTTGCGCCCAGTCGCTGCGCGGGCTTGGCGCGACTGTCTGGATCTCCGAGATCGATCCCATCTGTGCCCTGCAGGCAGCGATGGAAGGCTTTCGCGTCGTCACCATGGAAGATGCCGCGCCGCTCGCCGATATCTTCGTCACCACGACCGGCAACAAGGACATCATCACCCACGACCACATGGCCGCCATGAAGGACCAGGCCATCGTCTGCAACATCGGTCACTTCGACAACGAGATCGATATCGCCAGCGTCAGCAAGTACGAGTGGGAAGAGATCAAACCCCAGGTCGATCACATCATCTTCCCGGACGGCAAGCGCATCATCATGCTCGCCCAGGGGCGTCTGGTGAATCTGGGTTGCGCGACCGGCCATCCGAGCTTCGTGATGTCGAACAGCTTCACCAACCAGGTGCTGGCCCAGATCGAGATCTTCACCAAGCCCGAGGAGTATCCGATTGGCGTCTATGTGCTGCCCAAGCACTTGGATGAGGAGGTCGCGCGGCTGCACCTCGGCAAGATCGGCGCCAAGCTGACCAAGCTCTCGGAGTCGCAGGCGGCCTACATCGGCGTCAGTGTCGAGGGTCCCTACAAGCCCGAGCACTATCGGTACTAGGGAGCCGCCAGCTTCCAGCGGCCAGCCTTCAGCGAGCGTCTTGCGGCGCTCGGCTGGAGTGCTGGAATCGAAGCGCTCTGCAGACCCTGCGTCTGCGGAGGGCAGATGACTAGCTGGGTCTCCAGCCGTCAGTGTCGAGCCAAGCCGCCATCAGGGCTGCTGGTCGCTGGCGGCTGGAGGCTGGAGGCTCAAGATGTCGACTGATACCCATCGATTACCCATCTACAGCGTCGAGCTGTTCCCGCCCAAGACATCCGAGGGCATGGCGAAGCTCAAACGCGAGATCGATCGCCTCAGCGCCGTGGGGCCGCGCTATTTCTCGGTCACCTACGGCGCCGGGGGCACGACCCGCGAGCGCACCTTCGAGACCGTGGATTGGCTCCGTAGCCAGGGGATCGACACCGCGCCGCATCTCGCCTGCATCGGCTCGACGCGCGATGAGGTGCGCGAGATCCTCGCGCGCTACCGCGATCAGGGCATGCGTCGTCTGGTCGCGCTGCGCGGGGACATGCCGTCTGGCATGGGCAGCGGGCATGGCGGGGATTTCCGCTATGCCAATGAACTCGTGACCTTCGTGCGCTCGGAATTCGGCGACGCCTTCTTCATTGAGGTCGCTGCCTATCCCGAGTATCACCCCCAATCGAGGAATCCGGCGCAGGACCTCGAGAACTTCAAGCGCAAGGTGGATGCGGGCGCGGATGGCGCCATCACGCAGTACTTCTACAATGCCGACGCCTACTTCGGTTTCCTCGAGAGCTGCCACAAGGTTGGGATCGATCTGCCTATCATCCCGGGCATCATGCCGATCACCAACTACACCCAGTTGGCGCGTTTCTCGGATGCGTGCGGGGCGGAGATCCCACGCTGGGTTCGCCGTCGGCTCGAGGGCTACGGAGACGACGTCGAGAGTATCCGCGCCTTTGGTCACGAGGTGGTCGCTAGCCTCTGCCGTCAACTCATCGATGGCGGGGCGCCAGGGCTGCACTTCTACACCATGAATCAGTCAAAGCCAGTCGTCCGGCTCTGGGAGGAGCTTGGGCTGCCGACACCCGGCTGATTCGATGGTGCGAATGGGATACACAATGGGGTGGTTTTCTCGTTGAATTGCGAAATCGCATGTTCACTCGGCAGTCGGGGTTGATAACCTCCTCCTCGCGAAATCATCCACTCCTCCTTAGAAAGCCGCTCATTTCCTTCGAGCGGCTTTTTTTCTGTCTGAGCTCTGTCGCGGCCACGGGCAAACCGCTGCCGTTCGGCGGATCTTCCTCTGATCGCATTCAATCTGTGAACTCGAGCCGACCTTGGCAATAGTACGGCTTGTCCGCTGTCGGTATGCTTTGGGGCGATCCCGCTGGAAGTGGCTCGGCGCGCCCAGCGCCGCACTGGATCGAACTCAAGAAGGATCAGTTGAACCGTCAGAGGACCACTCAGCATGAGCCAGCACGATGAAAGTCTGCCGCCGTTGATCGAATGGAGCCAGGATCTCAGCGTCGGCATCCAGGAGATCGACGATCAGCATCGCGTGCTCGTTGATCTGCTGAACCAGATCAACGAGGCAATTCACAGCCATCATGGCAGTGATGCGAGCCAGGCGATCCTCAAGGAGCTGGTGGACTACACCAAAATCCACTTCGCCGTTGAGGAGAGTCTTATGCGGGTGCTGGGCTATCCAGGCTATGGGGAGCACAAGGCCCGCCATGAGGAGCTGATTCACGAGGTGGAAGCGCTACAGGACAAGCTGCTCAGCGGCAAGAAGGGCCTGAGCTTCGAACTCTTGCACTTTCTCAAGATGTGGCTGACCAAACACATCCTGACCGAGGACATGAGCTATGCACCTTTCTTCCTCGAAAAAGGGGTGCTCCCCGGCTCACCGCGCCTGTCGCCGGGGCGTCGTCTTTGGCAATTCGTGACCGCTTCCGGGCGGCGTCAGGACCAAGAGTGACCCGCGTCAGCCATCGCGATTGCCAAGACTGTGCGAATTGCTGGGCCTTTTTGTCTCGCACGGTCGGGGATGTTTGCTGATACACCTAGCGAGGCTTCGCCTCAGATCGACGCGTCATGCCATCGGGATCGCTATCGTCGGTTCGATCCCGATCCCGATCCCGATCCCGATCCCGATCCCGACGGCCTTTTGCGCCCCCAAGGATTCTAGCGGGCACCCGACATCTGACGCGACTCAGGTGCCTTGAGTCGCCATCTTCGTCTCAGGATTCTCGGCGTCCGAGTAGGCGCGAGGCGCAAGTGATGGAATAATCGCGCCCTTCACGCTATCCATCCAAGAACGAACGGCCAACGGCCCAGAGACGAGCCCCTATGTCTGACCTTGACCGAACCTACCGGATCGGCCCGATCCATCTCGCCCCGACGGTGACGCGCTTGCAGGGCTGGACCCTGCTGCTTGGCGCCTTCTTCTCCATCGGCCTGATGACCTTCATCTCCATCGGTCAGACCTACATCCTCAACGAGCATCTGGGCATCCCGACCTCCGAGCAGGGCACCATCAGCGGAGACCTGGTGTTCTGGACCGAGATCATCACCTTGATCTTCTTTATCCCGGTCGGCATCGTCGTCGATCGCATCGGCCGCAGGAGCATCTTCGCGCTCGGCTTCCTGCTCTTGGCCGCGACCTATCTGCTCTACCCGAACGCCGCCGGGGTGGATGACCTCTACGCCTACCGCTTCGTCTATGCGCTGGGCGTGGTCACCATCGCCGCTGGGCTTTCCACCGTATTGGCGGACTATCCGGCGGAGCGTTCGCGCGGCAAGCTCGTCGCCATCGTTGGTCTGCTGAGCGGGCTTGGCATCGTCTTTACCAATCAGGGCTTCGGGGCCTTGCCAAAGGCCTTGATCGAGCGCGGCATGGATGGCGTCCAGGCGGGTTACTACACCCACTATGCCGTGGCCGCGCTCGCCATCACCGTCGCAGTCCTGGTCTTCCTGGGGCTGCAGAAGGGCATCCCCGTGCGCCGCGAGGAGCGCCCGAGCGTGCGTGATCTCTTCCTGAGCGGCTTCAGTCACGCCCGCAATCCGCGCGTGCTGCTCTCTTACGCGGCCGCCTTCATCGCGCGCGGGGATCAGTCGGTCAACGCGACCTTCCTCATCCTCTGGGGGACCACCGCAGGGCTCGCTGCAGGGATGGAGACTGCGGAGGCGGTCAAGAACGGCACCATCATCTTCGTGCTCGCCCAGGTCGCCGCCCTGGTGTGGGCGCCGATCATGGGTCCGATCATGGACCGCATGGACCGCGTCAGCGGCTTGGCCTTGTCGATGGTGCTGGCTGCCATCGGCAATCTCTCGGTGATCTGGCTGGTCGATCCCATGCCAGGAACGGGCATGGTGTTCTACATCCTGCTGGGCATCGGCCAGATCAGCGTCTATCTGGGTGCCCAGTCGCTGATCGGACAAGAGGCGCCGGCCGCCAAGCGCGGCTCGGTGCTAAGCGCCTTCAATGTCGCGGGCGCCATCGGTATCCTGCTCATCACCGCTGTTGGCGGGCGCATCTTCGACGCTATCGACCCACGTGCGCCCTTCGTGCTCGTCGGCATCATCAACATTCTGCTCTTCTTCGGCTGCATCCTGGTGCGCCTGCGGTTTTCGTCGCCGGCAATGACGACCGCGGACTGAAGCGCGCGGGGGAGGTTGACCCTTGTGTTCAGGCCTTCTAAGGTCATGGCATGTGCAATCCAGGCGCCCGCATTGGCGATGCTTCAGGCGTCCTAGGGTGGAGGAGCAGCGCGGCCGGTGGATTTGGCCGCGCTCATCCACCCGACGCGTGCGCGCTTGGTCATTGCGTCCCTAGAATCCTTGAGGGCGCAAAATGCTTGCAGATGAGTCAAATTTCGATGAAGCGTCCGACCATCCAATCCCGTCGGTATCGGTATCGGTATCGGTATCGGTATCGGTATCGGTATCAGGATCGGTATCGAACCAACGATGGCGATACCGATCCCGATGGCATGACGCGTCGGTCTGATGCGAAGCCTGGCTAGATAGGGCGACGAGATGCTGGCTCCTCCCGCCGTCTTCCTCGCCCTTGCCGTGGTTGCGCTCGCAGGCTGCGATGGCTCCGAATCTGACGACCTACCGACGCTGCGCTGGTATGTCTTCAAGGAGCAGTCCGGCGCCTTCGAGGAGGCTGCACGCCGCTGCACGGCGCTATCGGAGGGTCGCTATCGCCTTGAGCTGGCCTCTCTGCCGACCGATGCCGACCTCCAGCGCGAGCTGCTCGTCCGGCGCCTGGCCGCCGGCGACAAGGATATCGACCTCATCGGGATGGACGTCATCTGGACCGCCGAGTTTGCCGAGGCCGGCTGGATCCTGCCTTGGCCGGACGACCGCGCGCGGGCCGTGCTCGACGGGCGCATCGCCGGGCCGGTGGCGAGCGGCGCTTATGACGACCGTCTCTGGGCCGCCCCCTTCACCACCAATACCCAGCTCCTCTGGTACCGCACCGACCGTGCGCCGACGCCGCCGACCACCTGGGATGCCATGATCGACCAGGCCGAGTCGATCGGGGAGGGCGGTCTGATTCAGGCGCAAGGCGAGCGCTACGAGGGGCTGACCGTCTTCTTCGTCTCGCTCCTCGCCTCCGCTGGCGGGGCCGTCCTCGATGAGAGCGGCCAGCAGGTCTCCCTCGAGCCGGAACCTACGCGCAAGGCACTTGAGGTGATGCGGCGCCTGGCGCGCTCGTCGGCGTCGGATCCATCCCTCGCGAGCAGCCGCGAGGACCAGTGCCGGCTCGCCTTCGAGAGCGGTCGTTCGGCCTTCATGCTCAACTACAGCTACGTCTGGCCGAGCGCCCACGCCAATGCGCCCGAGGTCGCCGAGCACATGGGTTGGGCGCGCTGGCCGGCCGTCGACCCCGCGATGACGAGCCGCGTCACCATTGGCGGCATCAACCTTGGCGTGGGTGCCAACAGCCGTCATCCCAAGCTGGCATTCGAGGCGGCGAGCTGTCTGGTGTCCGAGGAGAATCAGCGCCTGGCCGCGCGCCTGGGTGGGTTGCCGCCAACCCTCTCCGCCTTGTACGACGATGCCGAGATCCGCGCGATCTTCCCCTTCGCGGATGTCCTGCGCGCGACCTTGGCGGACGCGGTTCAGCGTCCAACCACGCCCGTCTACAGCGATCTCTCCATCGCCATCAGCCGCACCCTGCACCCGCTGCGCGAGATCGACCCTGAGCGCGATGTTGCGCGGCTGCGGCGGGCCGTGGAGCGCGCCCTGCACTCGGAGGGCCTGCTGTGAGCGGAATAGCTGCTATGAGCCGCCAAGCACTGGATGAGCGCCGCCTCGCTTGGTTGCTCTGCGCGCCGGCGGTGCTGGCGATGCTCTTGGTGACCGCCTATCCCATTGGCTATGCCGTCTGGCTGTCGCTGCACCGCTACGATCTGCGCTTTCCCGATCAGCAGGCCTTCGTCGGGCTGGCCAACTATGCGAGCGTACTGACCTCCGAGGTCTGGTGGCGATCGCTCTTCAACACGCTGCTGATCACGGCCGGCTCGGTCGCCGTCGAGCTACTGCTGGGCTTTGGCCTGGCCCTGGTGATGCATCGCGCCGTCGTCGGGCGCATCGCCGTGCGCACGGCCTCCTTGGTGCCCTATGCCATCATCACCGTGGTCGCCGCCCTGGGCTGGCGCTTCGCCTTCGATCCCACGACCGGCTTCGTCAACGCCTTGCTCGGTCTGGATCAAGCCTGGCTCTCGGAGCGCTGGTCGGCCTTCTTCGTCATCATCGCGACCGAGATCTGGAAGACGACCCCCTTCGTTGCCCTGCTGCTGCTCGCCGGCCTGACCCTGGTGCCCGTGGATCTGATCCGCGCCGCGCGTGTCGACGGGGCCAGCGCCTGGCAGCGGCTGGCGCACATCACGCTGCCGCTGATGAGGCCGGCCATCCTGGTTGCCCTGCTGTTTCGCACGCTCGACGCCTTCCGCATCTTCGACACCGTCTACGTGCAGACGCGCGGCGCCCAAGACACGGAGACGCTGTCTATCCTGGCCTACCAGACGCTGATCGCCCGGCTGAATCTCGGTCTGGGCGCGGCCGTGTCCGTCCTGATCTTTGTCGGGACCATCCTCATCGCACTCGTCTATGTTCGCTTGCTCGGTGCCGGTGTCCTGGGGCGCGCCGGGAGGCAGGTATGAGCGGACAGCCAATCCGCGCGGATAGCGCTTGGGCCGAGCGCCTCTTCTGGCGCTTCACCGTGGTCATTCTCATTGCCTATGCGCTGCTGCCGGTTGCTTGGCTGACGTCGCTCTCGCTCAAGCCGGCCAGTACGCTGACGGACGGGCACTTCTTCCCGCGCTCGATCAGCCTGGAGCACTACGCCGCCGTCTTTCGGGATCCGCAGTTTCCGGCGGCCTTGGGCAACTCGCTCGGCATCGGCCTCATCGCGACCGGCATCTCGGTGACGCTCGCGACCCTGGCGGCCTACGCCATCGTGCGCTTGAGCTTTCCCGGCCGTCAGGCGATCCTGGTCGGGGCGCTCGCCGTCGCCATGTTCCCGCCCATCGCCATCATTGGCCCCTTGTTCGACCTCTGGCGTCTGCTGGGGCTCTTCGATACCTGGCTGGGACTCATCATCCCCTACATCACCCTGACGCTGCCGCTTGCCATCTGGACCATCTCCGCCTTCTTCCGCGAGATCCCCTGGGAGCTGGAGCAGGCCGCCCGCGTCGACGGCGCGACGCGCCTGGGCGCCTTCCGGCACGTCATCCTGCCCTTGGTCGCCCCCGGTGTCTTCGCCTCCGCCATCCTGGTCTTCATCTTCGCCTGGAACGACTTTCTCTTCGCCGCCGCGCTGACCTCGACGACCAGCTCGCGCACCGTGCCGGCCGCCATCGCCTTCTTCACCGGCGCCTCGCGCTTTGAGCAGCCGACGGGCTCCATCGCAGCGGCTTCCGTTGTCGTGACCATTCCAGTGGTCGTGCTGATTCTGCTGTTTCAGCGACGCATTGTGGCCGGGCTGACGGCTGGGGCGGTGAAGGGGTGAGGGGAGGTTTCAGTTGTCAGTTGTCAGTTGTCGGTGGGCCGGGGCTCGGGCTGACTGCATTGATCAGGAGGTCGGATGGCTGAAATGGTACTAGATGGCGTGACGAAGCGGTTTGCGGATGGGACCTTGGCGGTTCGCGATGCCTCTTTCACCATCCGCGACGGTGAACTCTTCATTCTGGTGGGACCATCCGGTTGCGGAAAGTCGACCCTGCTCAACATCATCGTAGGACTGGAGGAGATGACCGGCGGGGACTTGCGGTTGGATGGTCGGTCGCTGCGGGGTGTCGATCCCAAGGATCGCGATATGGCGATGGTCTTTCAGAGCTATGCCATCTATCCGCACATGAGCGTGCGCGAGAACATCGCCTTTCCGCTCAAGCTCGCGAAGCTGCCCGCCGCAGAGGCCGACGCTCGGGTTCGCGAGGTCGCCGATCTGCTTGGGCTCTCTGCCTTGCTGGACCGCAAGCCCGAGACCCTTTCCGGCGGCCAGCGCCAGCGTGTGGCCATGGGGCGGGCCATCGTCCGACGGCCCAAGGTCTTCCTGCTCGACGAGCCGCTCTCCAATCTCGACGCCCAGTTCCGCGGTCAGATGCGGGCCGAGCTAGCGCGCCTGCAGCGCCGCCTCGGGACCACCACCCTCTATGTCACCCACGACCAGACCGAGGCCATGACCCTGGGCGACCGTGTCGCTATTCTGCGCGGCGGCGAGGTGCAGCAAGTCGGAACGCCGCGTGCGCTCTATGCTCAACCGGCGAATCTCTTCGTCGCGGGCTTCATCGGCACACCGCCGATGAATCTGCTGCCCGCTGTCATCACCCCCGACCGGCTGCGCTTGCCAACGACCGAGCGGTCACTGACGGCCGATGAGCGAGCCGCGATCCAGATTCAGAATGGCCCCGTGATCGTCGGCATTCGCCCCGAGTCGCTGGTGCCGACGGATGATGCGGGACTGGGTGCGGCCCTGACCGGACAGGTCGACCTCGTCGAATGGCTCGGCTCCGAACTCTACGTCCACCTGGACCTCGGTGACACCGATCTAGAGCTGCCGCAGGCCTTGCTGGAGTCCGGCGCCAAGGGGGCCGGCGGCGGGCTTCGGCTCATCGCGCGATTGGACCCCGATGCGCCGGTCCAAGAGGGGCGAGCGCTCAGTCTCGATCTCGCGTTCTCCGCGCTGCACTTCTTTCATCCGGAGACGGGCGTCAACCTCAGGCGGGCCAAGGCCTGAGTCGTCAGGATTGAGCGCCCGCCGTTGCGATCAGTGCGTCGCCATCGCATTCGAGGTGCTCAGCGATTCGGCCATCACACGCCGCAGGTGCGGGAACGGCCGCGGCGAGTCGCGATCGGCGAGATCGAGATTTCCGCGATCCTACTGGCTGTAAGGCGATTTCCGGGAAACAACATCCCAGCTCAGCGTCTTGCGAGATGGGCACGTCCGTCTGGCGTCGAGGTTGCGCTCGATCCCAGAGCGCGGACTTTGCCCAGCCTACCGACTCGGGTCTATATTGGCTAAAGCCGGAAGGACAGGCCGGTCTATAAATTCGACGATACCCACATCTATATTTTTGCTATTGGCGGGCACTAGGATTTCTTTGAGTCTTAACGTCTTATCTAGCCGGCCCAATACTGCGCTACCTCCGCGCCGATTTGTTGCGCTGAGCGATGTGCGCAGTATTGGGGCGGCGCTTACCGGCAAGTGTCTAGGCGCTGTCTTCTATTCGATTTCTCCGACGGGCTTTAGCAATCAATTGAATTGTCCTCCGAATTCGCACCAAGCGCTGCCCCGGCAAACTGATCAGGGGCGGCTGGTTCCCCAGCGCGAAAACTTCGGCAAATCCATGATCAGACAGGATCGATACAAGAAGATTGGTTGGGCGCTCTGTCTTGTTGTCCTTTTCAGCTTGGCCTGGACATGCGTTGCCGAAGCAGCGCGCGAGCCCACCGTCGAGCTGAGTCCCGAGGAGCGCGCCTGGCTGGCGGCCAACCCGGAGATCCTCATTGGCACGGCGCGAACCTGGACGCCTTACGTACAGACGACTAGTCGTGGCGAGGTCGTCGGCATCGAGCCTGACATTCTGGCACGCATCAAGGCGCTGACCGGCGCCAATATCCGTCTTGTCTTGGGGGAGTGGTCGGAGATGGTCCGCCAAGCCGAGCAGGGCGAGCTGTACGGTCTGGCATTGTCGGCCAAGCATCCCGAACGGGCTGATACCTTTCTATTCAGCAAGAGTCCTTTCCGCCTCTCGCGCTATGTCTACGCGCGCGACGGCGCCTCCGTGACGCGCATGGAGGATCTGTCCGGTCAACGCGTCGGCTATCTGGACGGCAACCTGGCCGAGTTCAAGACACTTCAACGCTGGCCGGAGATCGTGCCGGTGTCCTTTTCCTCGAATCAGGTGATCGCCACGGCATTGCTCAAGGGCGAAGTGGACGCGGCCATCTCGAGCATCAGTCTGCTGCTGACCATTCGCGAAGATCTGTTTCCCGGTCTCGGCATCGCCTTTAGCGTCCCCGGCAGCGAGGTAGAGCTGCGCTATTCCATTCGCAAAGAATATCCCGAGCTGCTCAGCATCATCGACAAGGCGCTGGCGGCGATCGGCGCGCGGGAGATTGATGCGATCCTGGACAAATGGGGTGGTCTGCCAACGTCGCACATGCCAAGGCTCGACCTCAGCGACGAGGAGCGCGACTGGTTGGCGGGGCACCCGAGGATCCTGCTCGGGATCAGTGATCAATTCCAGCCGGATATCATCCTCGGCCCCGACGGGAGTCGCGCTGGCCTGGTTGTCGATTACTTCGACCTGATCAACCGACAGTTGGGGGGGCGCCTCGAGCTGCATGTGGAACATGATTGGAGCGCGGTCACGGAACAGGCGATGCGCGGGGAACTCGACGGACTGGCCTCATCCGCCCCCAACCCCACCTGGGATCGATATTTTCTCTATACCAGACCCTTCTATCACGGCTATTTTCATATCTATGTCCGTCGCGATGCGGAGCCCGTGCAACGGCTCGACGCGCTCGCCGGCAAGCGTGTCGGTTATCTGTCTGGGATGAAGTTTGTCGAGCATCTCATCGCGTCGGTGCCAGGTGTGACGACGAGCGGATTCGAAACCAATGAGGATCTGGCAAAGGCACTGCTGGAAGGTCGGGTCGACGCCCTGATCGGCGGCATCGATCTGGAATGGTGGCGCAAGCAAAACAGCCTCCTCGGTTTCAAGATCTCCGGATTCATCGAGTCGAGCCGACACCCGGTGCTGATGTCGATACGCAAGGATTGGCCGCTGCTGGTGAGTATCCTCAACAAGGCACTGGAGAACATTCCCCTGTGGGAGCGGGAGCGTATCAGACAGACCTGGCTGGGTGTGCCTGAACCTGGCAGCGATGAACGTCTTCAGCTGTCAGCGCGGGAGCGCGCCTACCTTGATACCAGGGTCTTTCGGCGTGCCACGGCTCGGGGTTGGCCGCCATTGAATTTCATCGGCAACGATGGCCGGGTGGTGGGGATTAGCGAGGACTACTGGTCACTGGTCAAAAATAAGCTGGGGCTAAAGGAAGACACCCTGGAACCGGTGGACTTTGCCGAAGTCTTGCAATCCATGCAGCAGGGGGAGGTGGACATCTTTGCCAGCACGACCCGCACCAGTAGCCGCGAGGCCTACGCGGTGTTCAGCAACAGTTGCGAACACTATCCCATTGCCATTGCCATGCGTCGCGAGAGTGGCTTCATCACCGATGCCGCGGCTCTGCAAGGCCAAGTTGTGGCGGTGGGTAAGAATTACAGCGCCTATCACATGCTCAAGGCCCGCTACCCCAAAATCGAGTTTCTTCCGGTGCGAGATACCCGCGCCGCAATCGCCGCAGTCGCCGCAGGCGAGGCCTTCGCGGCGGTGGATATTCTACCGGTCTTGCAACAAGAAATTGCTGAGCGCGACGACCACGAGGTGCTCCTGTCCGGTGTCACCGACCTGATGTTCAAGCTGCAAATCATGGTGCGCAAGGAGGACGCGCGCCTGGTGCCCCTGCTCAACCTCGCGATTGCCGCCATTACTCCTGAGGAACGCCTGGAGATTCATAAAAAATGGATGTGGCGCGATGTGCTCACGACGCGCGAAATCGACTACGGCTTGCTGTGGCGAGTGATCGGTATAGGGGTGCTGGTCATTTTGGCGATCCTGTATTGGAACCAACAGCTCAGCCGTCAAATCAGACAGCGCAAGGGCGCCGAGCGGCAATTACAGGAAACCGGGGAGCGCCTGCGCTCCATCTTGGCTTCGATGGAGGATCTGGTCTTCGTGCTCGATACCGAACAGCGCTTTATCGATGTCTACTATCAAGATGAGCGGCGTCTGTGGATGCCTCCCGCGCAATTCCTGGGCAAGCCCTGTTCTGAGGTGATGCCGCCAGCGCTCTACGCGAAACTGGATGACGCCATCAAAACCATTCGCGGCCAGGGCGCGCAACAATTCGAATATTTCATACCGCTGCCAGAGGGTGGGCGCTGGTCCAATGCCAGCGTTTCAGCGCGTTATGACGACAGGGGGGACTTCATTGGCGTCACGATGGTGACGCGCGACTTCACCGACCGTAAAGAGGCCGAGATCGCCTTGCGTCAAAGCCACGCCAAGTATCAGCGTTTGATCGATGACATCGGCGGTCAGCTTGTTGTCTATGCTCATGACAAGGCCGGGATATTCACCAATGTGAGCAAGAACGTCGAACGGGTATTCGGTCTGACTCAAGCCCAATGCATCGGGCAAAGTTTCGCGGAAATCATCGACTGGCTGCCAGAATCCCTTGAGCGCGCCTGGGGGAAGATTACCTGCATGCTGCAGAGTGGCGAGGCGCTGCCGCCCTGGGAAATCGAGTTCAATCGACCGGATGGTCAAGTCGGCACACTCTTAGTGATTTCCAGACCGGCCAAGGATGACGCGGGCAACTTTGCTTCGATCGAAGGTATTGTCGAGGACATCACCGAGCGCAAGCTGGCCGCTGAAGAGCTGCGCCTCGCCAAGGAGGCCGCGGAAAGCGCCAATCAGGCGAAGAGCGCATTTCTCGCGAACATGAGCCATGAATTGCGGACCCCGCTGAATGTCGTTCTCGGGTATGCGCAGATCCTCGAACGCGAGGCTACGCTCACCGAGATGCAGCGGGAGAGCATTGGTATCATCAAACGCAGCGGCGATCATTTGCTCAAGCTGATCAACGATGTCCTGGATCTGGCGAAGATCGAGGCCGGTTACCTGGAATGCTCGCCGGCTCCTTGTCGGTTACAAGAGGTGGTGAGGGAGTTGTGCGAGCCCTTCCAGTTACGCGCCGAGGAAAAGCGGGTCGCCTTCCGCTATCGAGAAGGGATCTTGCCCGCGAGCGTGGAGGTGGATGCCAAGCGCCTGCGGCAGATTTGCATGAATGTGCTCGGCAATGCGGTGAAATTCACCGAGCAGGGAGAGGTCAGTCTGGAGGCCGATTATCAGGCGGGAGCCCTGATCATTCAGGTGGCCGATACCGGCATTGGCATTCGCGCCGCCATGCGTGAGGCGGTGTTTGAGCCTTTCGTTCAGGCTGGCGAAGGGCGCCATAAACAGCAAGGCACGGGCCTGGGCCTGACCATCAGCCGCTCGCTGGTGGCCAATATGGGGGGGCGCATCGAGTTGGACAGCGAGGAAGGGCGCGGCACTTGCGTGACCCTTTCGATTCCCGCGCCTATGCTTGAGTCGGAGCTTCCAGCGCCGGCCTTGGTGCCCGATGCCGCCATGTTCGATGGCTATCGGCGCACCGATGGTCGGCACCAGCCATTGCGCATCCTCGTGGTGGATGACGAACCGACCAATCGCCTCTTGCTTGAGCGCCAGTTGGAGCCCTTGGGCTTTAGCGTCACCTCGGCGATCGATGGCCAGCACGCGGTGGCGATGACCGCTGAGTCGGATTTCGATTTGATTCTCATGGATATGGTGATGCCGAATCTCGACGGTCCGACGGCCACGCACACCATCCTCTCCCGACCTGGTGAACGCAATCGGTGTATTGTCGCCGTCACTGCACGCGCCTTTGAGGAAGACCGTCTCGAATGCATGGCTTGCGGCTGCCGTGACTTCCTCTCCAAGCCCTTGGACTGGAATCTGCTCTTTCAGGTGTTCCAGGCGCATCTGCCGCTGCTCTGGGTGAGATCCGGGCGGGCCGCGTCGATCTCCGCGGCCAACGCGCCGCCAGCCCCCTCGGGCGGCCCGCTCCCGCCAGCCTGGCTCTCGGCGTTGGAACACACCATCATTCGCGCCAAACCGGATCGGGCCATCGAACTCTTGGCGGAATTGCCCGAGCAGAACGCAGTGCTGAGCGAGCATCTGCGGCATTGGATCGAATACTATGACTATCAGCGCGTTCTGGACTGGATCGCGGCCCAGAAGCGAGAGGCATAACGAATGGCCGAGAACAAGCCCGTCAGCATTTTGCTCGTCGACGATATTCCGGAAAATCTCAGAGTCCTCAAGTCCATTTTCTCCGCCGAGCGCTACGAGGTTCGTCCGCTCTCCTGTGGCGAACTGGCCGTGCGCGCGGCCCTGTCCGAAGTGCCGGATTTGATCTTGCTCGATATCATGATGCCCGGCATGAATGGCTATGAGGTCTGCGAGCGGCTCAAATCTGACCCGCTCACCCGCGACGTGCCCGTGATCTTCATCAGCGCCCTGCACGACGCGGAGGACAAAGTACGGGCCTTCGCCGCAGGCGGGGTCGACTATGTGAGCAAACCCTTTCAGGTCGATGAAGTGCTGGCGAGGGTCGAGACCCATCTGCGCTTGCATGCCCTGCAACAGGCCCTGCGGAGTCAAAACCAGCAATTGCAGGAGGCCGCCACCCTCTTTGAGGTGAGCAGCGAGGGTATTCTCCTGACCGATGCGGATGGCGTGATCCGCCGGGTCAATCGCGCCTTCACCGACATCACGGGTTATGCCGCCGAGGAGGTGATCGGCCAAACGCCACGGCTCTTCAAGTCGGGACATCACTCGCCCGAGTTCTACGAAACACTCTGGCGCGAGTTGCTGAGCAAGGGCGTCTGGGAAGGCGAAATCTGGAACCGGTACAAAAATCGCTCCATCGTTCCACAGTGGGAGACGATCACCGCGATTCGCGACGATGACGGCAAGGTGACCGGCTATGTGTCGCAATGGAGCAATATCGCACGGCGCCAGCTGACGGAACGGGAAATCCGCGATCGTGGTAACTATGACGCATTGACGGGGCTGGCCAATCGCTCCCTGCTCCTGGAGCGGCTCGACATGGCGCTCAAGAAGCATCGACATAATGGACGCCGATTGAGCCTCTTGTGCATCAGTTTGGATAGGTTCAAGGCGGTCAATGAAACCATGGGTTACACCCGTGGCGACCGGCTGCTGCAACAGGTGGCCGCGCGGCTGACGGCGGAGGTTCGTGACATCGACACCGCCGCGCGGATCGGTGGCGATGAGTTCGTGCTCATGATCGTGGATCAAGCCGACTATGAAGAGACTGAACGCCTGGCCTATCGGCTGCTCGAAACCCTGTCGCAACCCTTTCCCCTAGAGGGGGCGTATGCCGAGATTGGCGTGAGCATTGGTATCGGCCTCTTCCCCGATGACGGCGACGGTGTCGAGGTCGTGCTGCGCAACGCCATGATCGCCATGTCGCGGGTCAAGGAGCATGGCGGACGGCAAGTCCGCTTCTTCACCGAGGCCATGGGACGCGAGCTGTTCGAACGCCATCGTCTGGAAGTGGATCTGAAACAGGCGCTGGAGCGTGGCGAGCTGGAACTCTATTACCAGCCCATCGTGGACCTCTCCAGTGGCCAGCCCCAGGGTGTCGAATGTCTGTTGCGCTGGCAGCATCCCGAGCTTGGCGCCATCAGCCCCGTGACCTTCATTCCCATCGCCGAGTCGTCGGGACTCATTCAGGCCATCGGCACCTGGGTCATCGAAACGGCCTGTCGCCAGCTCGTCGACTGGCAGCGTCGGGGCTGGACGCTCTATGCCTCGGTGAATGTCTCCACGCGGCAGATTCCAGACGGTGTTCCTCCGGATTGGCTGCGTCAGCTCGTCAGCCGCCTTGGGCTGGAGCCTGGATCCTTGGTCTTGGAGATCACGGAAAGCCTGTTTGCGAGCGAGATCCAATCTGTTGCCGCCTGGCTGAAAACGGTTCGTGCCTTGGGGTTCAAGGTCTATCTGGATGATTTCGGCACCGGGTATTCGTCGCTTTCCTATCTCAAGAACTTTCCTGTAGACGCGGTCAAGATAGACAGTGCTTTCGTACGCGACATGGTCGAGCAGGAACGTGACCGGGCACTGATCCGGGCGATCGTGGCCATGTGCCATGAATTGAACTTGCAGGTCGTGGCCGAAGGCATCGAAGACGAGGTGCAACGACAGTTGCTGAGCGATCTCGAATGCGCCTACGGACAAGGCTATCTGTTTTCGCGCCCTCTACCGGCCGCCCAGATCGAAGCCTTTCTGAGCCCTCGCAAGGCTTGATCCGCGTGGTCGCAGGCTAGCCCGCCGTCGTGTCAGTGCGCCATGGCCATCGATAGGCAAAGAAAAGGGGCTAGGCTTTTGGCCTAACCCCTTGATCCTATATTGGTACCGAGGGCCGGACTCGAACCGGCACGGGGTTGCCCCCGTCAGATTTTGAGTCTTGGTCTCACGATAGCCTGCAATAACCCACGACAATAAAAACAAATGGTTAGGATTGTTGCCTTGTTGCGTTTGATGGTCGTAAGTCGCTTTGATTTGTGCTCAAGTGCGCCATGAGTGCGCCACCGTTGATTGCGGAGCGCCGTTCCGCTCACTCGTTCCATTCTTCATGTCCAAGCGGCATTTGATTCAGGATATCCCGCGACTGTCGCCAGGACGGGAGATGAGCGTCCAGCAAGGCGATGAAGCGCTCGTTGTGATGGCGCTCCAGCAAGTGCGCCAGCTCATGGACGAGGATGTATTCCAGGCATTGCGGGGGCTTCTTGGCCAGCTCCAGGTTGAGCCAGATCCGCCGAACGGCGATGCTGCAGCTTCCCCAGCGGGTCTTCATCTTCTTGATGCGCCATTCCGAGGCTTCTACGCCGAGGGCGGCCTGCCATCGATCCAGTAAGGGCGGGATGCGTTCACGCAGTCTCTCGCGGTACCAATCGAGCAGAATCGACTCGCGTCGCCTGGCGTCAGTGTCCGGGCGCACGCAGAGATCTAGCCAGTCGTTCCCGCGCAGCATGACCTTGGGTGGTTCGTTTTGGATGTGGATCTGCAGCCGACAGGGTTGGCCAAATACATAATGCGTTTCACCGCTGACCATCTCGCGTACCGACTGGCGGGGCTGCTCGGCGAATCGGAGCTGCTGCCGTTTGATCCACCCCAGTTTGTCGATGATGGCCAAGCGGACGGCCTCGTCGGTCAAGACCAGGGGCGCGGCGACTCGGACCCGTCCGACCGGCGGATAGACGCCGAGATGCAGGTTCTTGATGTCCTTGCGGACGACTTCGACCCGAATGCCGGCGACATCCAGGTGATGGGCTTCAATAGTCATGCTGGTGCTTCGCGAGGTCGAGGAGACGGGTCGTTTCTGCCTCGATGTCATAGGTTGTCGCGCCTTCATCCGCCACGCTCGGCGTTGGAATCTCAGCGCTGGCATGCGCGCGTTCGAGTATGCCTCGAATCGCCCTGCGAACGCGCTTCAGCTTCATCGTGCTGTCCCGCCAGCCGTCCATGAGACTATCGCGGATCGCGGCATCGACCGCCAAGGCGAGCGCCTGGTCCTCACCAAGATTACTGAAGAGCGCGCGTTGGGCGGCTGTCTTCAGGCTCGACGGCCCGGTGTCTGGCTGCGGATCCGTCCGCTTGGCTTGTCGCGTCAGTGTGGCGATTTTCTCCAGGTATTCCTTGTAGCTGAGGGCACCCTTGCGCCGCTGCTCGATCAGGGCGTCCAGCAGCTTGGATATCTTCTCGTAGTAGGCGGGATCGATCGGCGACTCGTCGATGATCAGACGACGGACGTTGTTTTCGATGGTCTCGGCGACTGCATCCTCGTTCTTTCGGATGCCCTTGGGCAGGGCGTTTACGGCCTCTGAGCCGCGCTCGACGATCAGTTGGACCAGGCTCAGATCGTCGAAGGCCGAGATCTGCTCGCTCTCGGACGCCGAGATGTAGTTATCGATCAGATAACGCATCGCCGGCTCATACGCCTTGAGGTCGATGTAGTCGCCGCTGTTGCGCTTGACGGCGTCGCCGACCTTGGTGAAGTGGTCGACCTCGGCCTTGATCTGATAAATGTCCTGCGGTGAGTAGCCCGCCTCGGCCAGCTCGCTGGCGAGGTTGGCATAGCTGCGCAGCAGTCCCGCCAACAGCTTGTAGAGCTTGAGGCGCTTCGGCTCGTTCTCCTTGAGCTGTTCGGCGCTGCCGGAATCCTGGGCGCAGAAGTAGCGGAAATACTCCAGCTCGCCGCGTGGTGGCGTCACCGGATCGCACAGCGCCTTGATTGCCTCGCGCGCCTGCTCCAGATCCTCGTGTGCCTCACTGAGGCGGTTCTTCAGCAGCCCTTCGACATCTTCCTTGTCATAGGCGTCCAAGGAGCCGCTGGTATAGTCGGCGACCGCGCACTCCAGGCTCTTGAAGAGGTCCTTGTAGTCGATGATGTAGCCATAGTCCTTGCTCTCGCCGTCGAGCCGGTTGACGCGGCAGATGGCCTGGAAGAGCCCGTGGTCTTGCATCGTCTTGTCGATGTAGAGATAGGTCGCGGAAGGCGCGTCGAAGCCGGTGAGCAGCTTGTCCACGACGATCAGCAGCTTCATCTGTCCCGGCTCCTTGACGAACCTTTGCTTCACCTGCTTCTCGAACGTCTCCACCTTTTTGACGGCGGTTTTCTCTGGCTCATTGAACCAGTCGGCCAGCATCCGGGCGTAGACGCCATACTTGAGCAGGTTGTCGGTCTCGCCCTCGCCGGTCGTCTCGCCCTTGGTGTCGGCGATGCTCGGTGTATAGCTGGTGACGATGGCGCACTTGCCCTTCAACTCGGTGTCGGCGAAGAGTGTGTAGAGCTTGCACGCCTCGTAGATGCTGCCGGCCACCAGCAGGGCATTGCCGTGGCCGTCCGCCAGACGGGGCCGGGTGCTCATGTCGAGCAGGATGTCGGCCACGATCTTGGACAGCCGCGATTGGCTCGACAGCACGCGCTGCATGGTGCCCCACTTGCGCTTGAGCTGGGCCTTGGCCAGGTCGTTCAGCCCCTTGGTCTTGGCGTCGAACCACTGGTCGACCTTGGTGGTGTTGGTCAACTGCTGGTCGATGTCGCGGGCCTCGTAGCGCAGATCGAGCACCACGCCTTCGAGTACCGCCTGATCGAACTTGTAGGTATGGATGTAGCGGCCGAAGATCTCGATGCTCTTGCGCTTATCGGCCTTGAGCAGCGGCGTGCCGGTGAAACCGATGAAGAGCGCATCCGGCATGAGCTTCTTCATGGCCTGATGCAGGTCGCCGGACTGGGTGCGGTGGCACTCGTCGACGAAGACGTAGAGGTCGCCCTTGGCCCGGAAATCGGATGGAAGCCGCTGGATGGATGCGATGAACGCCTTGACGCTCTCGCGCTCGCTCGATGCGTCTTGCTCCTTGCCGCCGAACTTGTGCACCAGGGAGCACATCAGGGACTCGGTGGTCCCGTTCAGCGTGTCGATCAGGTCCGCGCCGCTCTGGGTGCGATAGATGGCCTCGCTGACGCCCTTGAAGACCTTCTCGATCTGCTCGTCCAGCTCGGTGCGGTCGGTGATGATGAGCACCCGTGCGTCTGGGCGGTGCTCGCGGATCCACTTTGCCAGCCAGACCATGGTCAGCGACTTGCCGCTGCCCTGGGTGTGCCAGATGATCCCACCCTCGCGGCGCCGGATGAAGTCTTGGGCGGCCGTCACGCCGAAATACTGATTGTGACGACAGAGCTTCTTGGTACCGGCGTCGAAGACCACGAAGTCGTGGATCAGCTCCAGGAAGCGCCGCTTTTCGCACAGTTGCAGCAGGTGGCGGTCGAGCGGATTCGACTCGTCGCCATGCTCGCCGCCGTCTTCGGTCCACTGGAGGTAATACTTCTCCGGGGTCTCGATGGTGCCGTAACGCAGACCCTCGCTGTCGTTGCCGGCCATCAGCCACTGCATGGTCGAGAAGAAGGGCTCGATGAAGGTCTTCTTCTGGTTGTCCAGGTTCTGACGGATGCCTTCGGCGACCGAGACCGTGGAGCGCTTCAGCTCCAGCAGACCCAGGGCGATGCCGTTGACGTAGATGACCAGGTCCGGGCGCTTGGTGTTGGCCTTGGCATCGGCGCCCGCGACCCAGACCTCTTCGGCGATCGCGAAATCGTTGCGCTCGGGATGTTTCCAGTCGATCAGCCAGACCGTGACATGGTGCTCGCCCAGGGCGGGGCGCACCTTCACGCCATAGCGCAGCAGGTTATAGACCGCCTGATTACGGTCGTAGAGGGTCTTGCTGGTGTCCGTGGCTGTGCGCTGGAATTCATGCACAGCGCGGCGGATCAGTCCATCGGCGATGCCTTGATCGCGTAGCCAGGCAGTGAGCCGCTCGGGCTCGATATTGGCGTTGCCGGGGCGGTCGCTCCAATTGCCCAGATAGGTGTATTTGAGACGTTCCTGAAACAGGGCGACGACGCGCGCCTGGGCCTTCTTTTCGATCTGGCCAACAGTGCTCATGGGCTCGTTCTTCCTTTTAGGCTCCAAGCCATTGGGGCTCTATCCAGCGCGTCGGGCGTGCCCTGGTCCCCATGAGGCATTCATCCAGCAAGCGGACCCGAAATGAAGCCCGCGTCAGACAGGGCGTGAATGACTCCGCGCATCAGATAATTGCTGGTAAACCCCATCGTATATTGGCGGGCATTGGGCTGGATCGGTTGCAGCATCTTGCGCTCCACCAACTTTTTAATCTGGTAGGTCCGCTGAGTGGTGCTCAACCCTGGCATGGCGGCCGCCAAGTCACCCGATTTGGCGATTCCCTCCTTCACACTCGCCACCAAGACCGCTTCTTCCTGGGGCGTGATCAGCGCCCGCTCCCGCGAGAAGGCCAAGGCGGGGAGTAAAACCCGTTGCGTCAGGTAATCGTACTGGGTGAGCTGGTCGACCTTCTGTAGCTCGGTCAGCACGCCTTGCAAGACATAGATGCACCACTGCTCAAGCCCGTCCGTGGTGCCCGCGTCGGCATCCGCCAGCATTCGGTAGTAATGCTCACGGTCATTACAGAAGACGGCCGTCGGATTCAGCACGCGTCCCCGTGCCTGCACATTGAAACCATACTTGATCAGCAGGGCATAGGTCAGCAAACGCACCACGCGCCCGTTGCCATTGCGAAACGGATGGATCCAGCCAAACCGATGGTGAGCGAGCGCGATCTTGATCAGATCGTACTTCGGCGGGTCCGTCCGATTGATGAAGGCCACCAGCTCCTGCATGTAGCCGGGCACCTGCAACGCCTCGGGCGGGAGATGGTCGGACTGCGCGATCCTGACCGGACATGAGCGGTAGGCGCCGGGTGTCTTGTCGCCCTCGCGGTCCAAGTCACGCACGGTCAGTGCGTGCAGCTCGCGCACAAAGGACTCCGCCAAGGGCTCACCGGGCTGCTGGACCGTTTCCACGTACTCCATGGCCGTTTCGATATTGGCGATTTCGCGCAGATGGTCCTGTCGATGGGTCGCGCCTTGCACCGCGCTCTCCACATAGTCGGCCAGGGTGGTGTGATTTCCCTCGATGCGCGCCGAGCCCAGGCTCTCCAGAATGTGGAAGACCTGTTTGAGCTGGAGGAAGATCGGTTCGGGGGTACTGCCTTCGAGGCGCAGCCGACGCAGATGCTCAAGCTCGGTCAGGACATCGACCAGCGGCGAGTCGAAGGCGGGATTCAGGAATTGCAGGTCGAAGTGGCGAAAGCTGGGCACGGGATGGCGCTTCTGGAAATCGCTGGTTCGATATCTGCAATTTTCTCACGTAACAACATGTCAAGAAGAATCTTTTTTGTGGCGCGCCTTGTCCGGGATCTGTAAATCGGACATCAGGCATGTCGAGACTCGTGCGCGGATGCCGCTGTCAGCCAGGGATCAGACCAACCGGATCCGCCCGGTCAGCAGCTCCTGCATCATCCCCTGCTTGAGGGCGCGGGTCTTGTCGCGGCGGGCTTCGAGCGCGGTGATTTCGGCGTCCATGTCGGAGAGGACGGCGGCGATAGCGTTTTGTTCTGTTGCCCCTGGCAGCCGTAGCTCGACGTTTGCGATATGTGACCGGCTGGTGGCATAAACCTTCGTACCAGTCGCAAGGCGTCTGAGGTGGTGCCGAAATTCGGGTAGAAACTGCAAATAGGCTTTGAATCTGTCCGCGAGCACCGATTTGTCGAAGCGGGCTGCAATGGTGTGGAGTCCAGCTACGATCTCCATATCTTCTGCACCTGATATCTCTACAGACTTTCCGACTCCATCAAGATCCTCGGAAGCATCTATGAATACCAAGTCTCCATCGCGTAAGCGGTCCAGTGCTTGCGCACGATCCGCGGCCAGACTCGGCATCTGCATTTCCTTGGGGTTGAGGCGAAGTTGGGTTGATGTATGAATATCTCCGTAGTGGAGATATTTCACGACACCGTCCGCACTGAGTTCGGCGCGAGAATTGGTTCCATGTCGCAGGAACTTGACGTGATCACCCAACAGCCTTAAGTCCCACTCCCCGCTGAAACCAGGCAACCGAGTCTGACCAGTAAGAAGCTGCTGCATTGCCGCCTGCTTGATGTCGCGCTTCTTGGCGATGAGCTGGTCGAGCTTGGCGAGTAGGGCATCCACGTCCGAGAGCGCGGTGGCGATGGCGCGTTGCTCATTCGGGTTTGAAGGCAAGGCGATGAGGAAATCTCTTAGGTCTTGGAGATTCAGCCCTGGCTTGCTTTGTCCAGACTGACTTCCTGCTATCTGCGGGTTGCCGGGTGAGTTGGGGGATAGATAACGACAAATGTAAGCACCCCTTGTCGGTTCTTTGAGACGAACCAGTCCAACATGCTGGCTGACGTAGGCTTCATCGAACTTCTGTTCCACCAATGCAACATTACCAACGCTGTTGCCAGTTATCGTGATCAGTAAATCGTTCAGCTTGACCTCGGTTCGATTGCTTTCTGCTCCAATTGGCGCTGAAACGTATTGAGTATCTTCGAAGCTGAGTCGTCCATCTCGCACGTTTTGGCTACGAATGAACAGCGCTCCGCTTTCTGAATAGAACTGTGCCCAGCCCCGCGAGCCGCTGGTCACAAATTCTGACTGTTCGCCGAGCCGTTCAACCCTCCAATCCTCCGGAATCACTCCTACCTCGGTCTGCTTGTAACCAGATGGAATTTCTGCAGCACTGTGCATATCGGATCCAACCTCTCGATTCATCAGGCCGCCGCCAGCAGTGCGAGCGGCCGATGCTCATCCGATCCATAGAACTGCTTTCCAGCCTTCCCCGGAAAACGCGCCTCGCATAGCAACCGAAACTGAATCGGCGCCTGGTGGTTGTTGCGCGCGACCCTCAGTTGAATCGGCGTCTCGCGCAGGACCGCGCGCAGGCTCTGATTTAGATAGCGCGGGCAGTAGCCGAGCGGTTGCGCCGCGCCATCCTCCAGCCGCAAGGCAAAACGATCGTGCTGGTGCTCCTCGGGGACCAGTTGCAGGGCTGTGCCAGGCTGGAGTTGGTCGAGCGCCTCTAGTGCATCGGGCGGCAGATAGCGCAGACCGTGGCTGAAGAAGTAGAGCCTCATCCAGCCCGCGTCGTCCGGCTCCACCTCGGGATAGACGCAGAGGCTGTCGGTCGCCCGCCGTCCGCCGGAGCGCGCCAGCAGCTCCATTGGGGTGGCATCCGCATCGACCCCCAGCCAGTCCAGATAGCAGGGGAACTCGGGCCGGGAGCGGTTGAGGATTCGGTTGGCGAAGAGCGGAAACAGGGTGTCGGAGTGATAGCAACGGTAGAGGTCGTGCATCCGCCCCAGATAGTCGAAGCGAGGAGACGCCTCGGCGCCGGCGGTATAACAGAAGCGGTAGCCGGTCTCGCTCGACTGGGTCAGACGGCCGACGGTGTGCCATTGGCGCGTGTCGGGATCCTGCCAGGCGATATAGAGTGTGTTCATGGTGTCAGGCTCTTCAGCAGTCGTTCTCGATTCAGCTCGAGCAGGCGCATCGCAAAGGTCTTGGCAATCTGACTGGCCTCGCTCTCCTGAAGTTGCGCGAACAGTGCCGCAATGTCTTGTGTGCCGATTCTTTCGAGTTGTCCGAGCCAGGTCTGCGCGGCCGCCGGTGATCGGCTGGCGGCTTTGTCGAATAGCTCGACCGTCTTCAACGGCTTGGCGCTGTCCTGGCGCTCGTAGATGGCGGATCTGGCTCGGATCACATAGGTCGAGATGTGACGCCCCCGGTCGCGGGTGGTCAATCGTTCCTCACGGTTGCAGTCGGTCTCGTTCTGACCCATCGAGGCGGCATGGTCGAAGCTCGGCGACAGATAGATCCGCCGTTGATGATAGATGACACCCCAGTTCTCATGATGGCGGTCCTGATTGGCGATCCAGGCGTCGAGCAGCAGATAGCCAAGGAAAAGGTCGTAAGCGGTCATGATCGAGTCGGAGGGCGGCCTCCAGTCAGGAGGGAAACCGATGGCTGGATGTGTGAGCAAGCCATGGATCCTCCTGAGTGTGTGATCGCTGACCTGTCTGACCTCGTGGACCCGATATTCCGGGTGGATCTTGGCCAACAATTCGTTCCCTGCGATCAGGCGGCCCCCCTCGGGGACGATGAGCGGCGAGAGCACGCCCTTTTCATTCCCACGCACGGCGAGTTCATAGTCGGCATGGGGGATGCCCAGCATGGACGCGAGTCTGGCCGCGATCACCTCGGCCCAATTCTCGCCGGTGCCGGGGCGGCCGATCTTGAACAGATAACGGCAGTCATCCAAACGGACCCAAGATTTTTTCTTGGTCCCAAGCTGTTCGAGCAGCTCCGGAACACCGGTGTCGATGATCCGGACCGGGAACGCCATCAGCCCAGGTCCTGGCCCATGCGCTTGAGGTGCTCCCCCACCTTCGCGGCCAATGCTTCGACCTCGTCTGTGAGCTGCGGCAAGGGCGCCGCATAGCGCTCCGCGAGCTGACGCACGCGCCCGGTGAGCGTCTGGCTGACCCGATCCAGCTCGCCCTGCACATCAGCCGACAGCCGGGCGAGCCACTTGTCGTCGACCACCAGCGTCGTGACCTCGTCGTCGCTGAGCCGTCCATACTGAGCGGCAACCTGAGTATCGAGTGTCTGTTTGGCGTCCTTCCATTGCTTACTGCTGGCGGCTTGTCGCTCCATCAGGTCCAGGTAGGCTTGCAGCACCTGGCACTCGTCGTCTTTGCTCTGGTCGTCGCGAATCTTCCGCAGCCGATTCTTCAGCGATGCCTTGCTGATCTTGCCGTCCTCCATCGCCTCCGTCAGCAGACCCTCTTCGCCCCCATGCTCCTCGCGCAGCTCCTCCAGTTGCTGGTCAAGTGCCGCGATCTCCGCCTCCATCTGGTCGAGCGCGGCTTGCTCGGCGCTGAAATAGCGCGCGATCATCAGGGCCGGCGGGATGATGTCCGCCTTGTAGCGTTTGCGGTTGAAGACGAAATCATGGGACTCGCGGTAGACGAGCTTGCCCTTCTGATCCTTGCTGGGGATGAGCTGTCTGACCACCTTGGCCGCCTCCCAGCCCTCCTCGGCGAGCAGATCGACATCGTCTTGCATGGTCTCGGCCCAGTAGTCCATCAGGTGTTGATAGACCGCATAGGGGTCGATGAGTGGCTCTTGGCCATCGAAGAGTGCGCGGAAGGTCTCCAGGAGATCTTCCGAGAGGAGTCCGATCAAGCGCTTGGGGCGGTCGCCGAGACGGATCCTGATGAGCCGGGGGCGGTTGGCCTGCCGCCAGGTCTCGAACCGCGCCGTCACCTGGTCGTTGAAGGCGGTGAACTCGGGATGCTCGAAGATGGTGGTCTTGATCTGGCTGGTTTCGACCTTGAGCTGGCTGTAGCCAGGACGGTGGGTCGCTGCAAAGAGCTTGCTCCTCACGCCGGGCAGGATCTCCCAGTAGGCGGCCAGGCGATCGAGGTCAGGGTCGGGAATGCCGCCGTGGAGATGGGCCGCGATGTCTTGCAGATCCTCGGGCTCGCTGCTGTCGATGTAGCGCGGTAGGTTGAGGTTGAAGTCGTTGGCCGCGATCTCGGCGACGGGTACTAGACGCGAATACTTGGGGATCTCCTGAAAGCGCGTGAAGGTATCGACGATCTTGTGGATGTCGCGGGAGCGCAGACGGTTCTTGTTGCCGTCCTTCATGAAGCCCTTGCTGGCATCGATCATGAAAATCCCGGTGCGCCAGGACGCGCCTTCCTTGTCGAGCACGATGATGCAGGCGGGGATGCCGGTGCCATAAAAGAGATTCGCCGGCAGCCCGATGATGCCCTTGATGGTGCCCTGACGGACGATGCGTCGGCGGATCTCGGCCTCGGCATGGCCACGGAAGAGCACACCATGGGGCAGGATCACCGCCGCCTTGCCGGTGCTCTTGAGGCTCTTGAGCATGTGCAGCAGGAAGGCATAGTCGCCGTTCTTGTCCGGCGGGGTGCCGTACTCGAAGCGCTCGAAGGGGTCGTTGGCGGTATTCAGACCGCTAGTCCAGTTCTTGTTGGAGAACGGCGGATTGGCGACGACATAATCGAAGGTCTTGAGGCCGCCGTCCGGGTTCTTGAAGTGCGGCGCGGCGAGTGTATTGGCCTGCCAGATCTCCGCCTCGGGGCAGCCGTGCAGGACCATGTTCATGCGTGCCAGTCCGGCGGTAGCGTTGTCCATCTCCTGCCCATAAAGCGTGAGATCTCGCCCGGTGCGATCCTGTGCCTCGTTGTGGGCCTTGAGCAGCAACGAGCCCGAGCCGCATGTTGGGTCATAGATGCTCTGGGTGCCGCTGGTGGCCTGCTCCAGGCCGATCACCTTGGAGATGACGCGCGAGACCTCCGCCGGGGTGTAGAACTGGCCCTTGCTCTTGCCGGACTGCTCGGCGAAGTGACGCATCAGGTATTCGTAGGCATCGCCCAGCAAATCGTCACCCTCGGCCCGGTTGCGGCCGAAATCCAGGCTCTCGAAGATCGCCACCAGCTTGGTCAGACGGTCGACCATCTCCTTGCCCCGGCCCAGCTTCTCCTCGTCGTTGAAGTTGGCGACCGTGATGGCACCGCGAAGACTCTCGTTGGCGTCGGCCAGCTTATTGGTGACCTTGTTGAGCCGCTCACCGATCTCCTTGTCGCCCTTGGCCGCCACCATGTCCGCGAACCGTCCGCCAGCGGGCACCTCGATCAGGGCGTCCGGATCCTCGGCAAACTTGTCGGAGACATACTTGACGAACAGCAGGACCAGCACGTAGTCCTTGTACTGGCTGGCATCCATGCCGCCACGCATCTCATCGCAGGATTTCCAGAGAAAAGAGTAAAGCTCGGATTTCTTGAGGGCCATCGGGGGGCGGATTCCTGTCGTACTGGTCTGGTTGCGGGCGCGTTACCGTCGATCAGGCTTGATGCAAGCTCTGACCGAAATCATTGGCGATGAATCAATAGGTCCACTCGGCCGCTGGCATTCACTGCCCTTGTCAGTGACTCGCCGGTTTGCTTGAAATAGGCGCGAAGCAGGTGGGCGGCGAATGATACCAGCCAGATGGGTTCCGGGGCCGATGCCGTGAGGAGGTCTTCAAGAATTTCGGCTCGACCTGATGCGCCGCGCTTTCTCACAATCCTGTCCAAGACGTCCACCGCGTCTGGAGATAGCCGAACCTGCACCAGTTTTTTGTCGTCCCGCGCCCGATAGCGGGCCTGTTCCGCTGTTGTTGCCATCGATTTGATCCTCTACATGCTTCGTCGGTTACATGGCGATTCAATGTCTTGGCCCCGTCGTTCAATACGCAACTGGTCATCACCAAGCCCAAGACGCGCGCGCACGATATTGGTCACAAAACCCTGCTCACCATGTTTTCTCCACTGCCACGAACCACCAAGCAGACATGCCAGCTTGCCGCCCCAATTCGATCAGTCTGCGCCGTTCTGCCGCGCGTCGTCGGGTTTTCCACCCCTTGAGCGCACGCTCACGCCGGGCCTCGGCATGTAGAGGCGAGTTGAGCGCCGCGCGGGCTCGCTTCAGGTTCTCCGTCGACTGCGCCTTGCCCTCGGTCGTCGTCGGTCCCGTGCTCGCGCCGCCATGCAGCTTGCAGCGTCCGCCCCGCACCGGCTTGCACTGACATCGAGTGCCGCGTCGGGTGCGTGCGCCACAGATCGGCTTCCCAGGCTTCTTTCGGCTCACTGTTTCGGTCATGTCTTCTTGCTCTTGATTCGTTTCTCCAGGGCGTGGTGCTGCTTGTCCAACCACGCATCCAGTGAAGTCAGTACCTTCTGCAATTCCGCGTCATGCTTCCACACCAAGCGATAGTATTCGCGCCATCGCATGCCCTCGGGCTTGGCGCCGTCCGGCTGGAACCAGGCGATCGGCCAGCCGAGTCGTCTCCGAATGGCTTGAACCCGGAGCAAGGCGCGATCCCGAGGCGTTTGCCGGGTGCTGGGATAGTTCAGCTCGGCACAGGTTCGGCACAGAAAGCCATGTTGGGTGAAGTAGAGGATGGCGCACCGCCGCCAGCAGACTGGGCAGTGAAACCAGGGGCGGGAGCCACCGAGATGGCAGGGTGTGCGCTGGATGTCGAGCGTTTCCTGGCGTGGCTGCCACTCACCGCCGTCGACCTGCCGGCTGTATTCGGCGATCAAGGTGTCACCTTCCGCCCGCAGAGACATTGAGTCGTAAGGCTCGCTGCCACGGTTCCAAGACATGACCGTGGACATGCCCGAATAGAGCCGCCCCTTGCGGGCCAAGTCCCGGACATCGAGCTGGCGCATGTCGGTGGTCGCGCCCTTGTGCCGCACCTGATAGCCTCCTGAGCCCCATCCGCCCATGTCGTGAACCTCGCTGGTTTTGCCTAAATCAATTGGAAAACAGAGGTTTCTTTGGGGGCGTCTCGACGTTGGTGTCCAACGTCTGAAACCCCTGATCGATGGCCTCTCGTACCTCGATCAACCGCTGCTCGCCGAAGCGCCAGATGAGCGCTTTCCGTGCATCGTCCAGGTCGCTGCCAGGAGCGATCAGGGTCAGCCAGTCGTTCGGATGGTCTGTGACACGATAACGGTAGACGCGCATAGCGTGCGCAGCCTGGACCTCGGCCTGCTGGCGCGTGAGACCGCCATCGTGTTCCATGATGGCCGCGCGCTCTCCGATGGCCTCGGTGATGGCGGCCCGCTGCTCGGCGCTCAGTGGTGGAATGTCTGGTGGATGGCAATTGCGCAACAGCCCGATCAACTCGGTCTTGTACTTGCGGATCTGCGGCAGCCAACCATGCACGGCGGCCTTGTCGCCCTGGTAGCGCAAGGTGCCGCGATCGGTGACCCTCAACTCAATCCCATGCGCGGCCAGATCAGCGAGGAGGGCGGTGGCGGTCATAGCTCGCCCTCGACGACCTGACCCGTTTCGCGGGCACCGGCAAATAACTCGTCGGAACTCACAAACTCACACTCGGCGCCGACATCCCAAGGGGTTGGTCGTCGCGCATCGTCATCTTTCGGGTGTGAGTTTGTGTGTTTCTGAGAGTTGATTTCGACATGGCTCGAAACATCGGCCACCACCCGCCAGCGCTTGGCACGACGCAGCTCTCCATCCTGGACGAAGCGCAACCCACTGACGCGCCGCTCGGCGTTGCGCTCGATCCAGCGCCCCAGAATGCGCGGATTGATGGTGCCCGAGCGCTCGGCCGCGATCTCGCTCAAGGCGTCGTGCAGGCTCTGTCGGGCTTCGCGCTGCGCGTCCGAGTCGTCGTGCTGCTCGGCGTTTGCCCAGGCGATCATCTGCGCCACGGTGTGGCTGATCGTGCCGCGACTGGTCGGAGAGGCATCTTCGGTCATCGCGCGAACGGCTTCGAGCAACGCGCCGAGTTTCGCCGTCTCGGGATCGGCCTCGAAGGCGCGCTCGGTCGCCTTGAGGGGATCGTCGAACGACAGTGTCTGACTCCAACTTGCGACCCAGCAGACGGGCTGTCGAACCAGCTCGTCCCAGGTCTCGAAGGAGGCGGTGCGACCGGCTCCCAGTCGTGATCGTCCGGCCGTGATCCAGGTGCGGATGAGCGTCAGGGCCGCGACCACCAGCTCATCGCGGCGCGCGACCGCCATCTGTGCCGGGTCGAAGTCGAACTCGCGGGCGTAGGGCTTCTCGGTCTGGGCGTCCAGTCGTGCAATCAGGATGCGCCGGCAGGTGTCGCCCACTAGCCGCAGGTTGTTCCCGGTGGCCAGGAAGAGCGCGCGATTCGGCAGGGTCGCCGTCTCGGACTTCCCCAGGATACGATCGGTGAAGGTCGGCGCCGTCAGGAAGGCGTCCAGCGCCGCATTGCCGAACGGCTCGCGGATGTTGTCCCAGAGAATGGTGCGGTGATTCTCGCGCAGGGCCGAGAAGAGGCGCTTGCGGGCTTCCTCGTCCTGCGCCGAGGCCGGCGGTAGCGCGGGTGGAATGTCGCCCGAGAGAAGAACGCCGATGGTCTGCGCCAGCAGGGTCTTGCCGGTGCCGGCGGCGGGCGCATCCCAGGCGAAACCGGGCGCCGTGGTCAAGCTGGCGCGGATGCAGGCGGTCAGCATCGCGGCTAGGGTGACGCCGCGCGCCACCGCGTCGACCAAGGGGAACTCGGCCACGGGTGCCCAGAGCCGCGCGAGCGCGCGGCGGGCGTCGTCCAGGCTCGGATTGAGCGGCACATGCGGCAGCTCGGGGACGTTCGACAGCAGTAACAAGCGGCTCGGGGCGTCGTACCCAGGGGCCGACAGGATCGATCCGTCCGCCCGCAGGGTCGGTGCCGTGATCACCGCATTCAGTCGCGACAGACCGCGCTCGCCGTCCTTGGCCAGGATGCGCGAGGCCGCCCAGGTCGGGGCATCCGTGTCTTCCTGTTTGACGACATCGACGCCATCTTCCTTACGCAGCACCTCCACGTAGAAGCGGATGGTGCGATCGAAATGATCGACCAGCCAGTCCCGCGACACCGGTACGGCTCGCGCGTCCTCGGTCATCCGCACCAGGGCCGCGCCCTCGCCGAAGTCGAACAGCTCACCGCGCTCGCGCAGCAGGTCCAGACAGTTGTCGACCACGCGCCCACGCTCGCCTTTGACGAGGCGGACGCGCTTGCTCGGACGGACCAGGTAGAAGCGCCGTCCGCCATGCGCATGGGACCAGAGGTAAGGCCGACCGCCACTGCGCAGGTTGACCCAGGCGATGCGCCGATCCTGGCTGTACTCGGGCTCCAGTGGGTCCGCGAACCGTTTGCCGTGCCAGCGGGATGGGTTGTCCAGAATTGTGCCGACACTGACTTCAGCCCCATCGCTTGCCAGCAAGCGGAAGTCGCCGGTGAGCGTGAACTGGGTCGCGGCGGTGCGCAGGGTCGCGCGCGCCGACTCCAGCGTGATCTGGCCCTTTTCGGCCAGTGCGGCCGCTTGCTCCTCGATCCATGCGTCACGGGCCAAGGTAAGAGCGTCACTCTTGCCGGATTTGGCCGCCTTGATATTCGCGGCGGCTTGCGCGCGAATCGTCCCATCCGCTAAATCGATGAGCGTCTGTAGATCGAACTGCCGGTTCGAGTCGCCGATGAGACAGGCTGGCGGGGCACGCCGGGTCAATCCGTCTTTCAGTGTGGGAGGGGCCACGAAATCGAGGCGTTCCGGCTGCCAGACGGTCGTGTCGATGAGCGTCCGCGTGAGTGCCTGTCCCGCCTTGCCGACCTCGATCCAGCCGTCGCCGTTCGCCCACAACAGCGCTTCGAGCGCCTTGCCGGCCTCGGGAATCAGGGCGGCATTGGTCACGGGAAGATAGAGGCGCTGCCCCTGCAAACCGGTCTCGGTCCCATCGGGCAGGACGACCCCACTGGAGGCCGAGGGACGCCAGAGCAAGGATGCCTCCTGCAGGACGGGTGCCGCGCGATGGAGTGCGGTAATCAGGTCATCGGGCGAGAGGCGTCGATCCCCGTGCGGGTCGTGGTCCAGCATCATGAGGCCAGGGGCACGGCGGAATCCGAAGAAGCGGCGGGTGCGCGTGATCGCGTCGCCCTCTTCTTGGAAATGCTTGGTCGAGACCAGAGGCGCCGTTGCGCGTTCAGTGACTCCGTAGAGCACGGCCACGTTCGGAGCGATGCCATCCAGCAACTCGGCGAAGGCATTCAGATCAGCGACGAATCGCCGCTCGCAGCGTCCGCGCGTCAACTGCGCCGAGGCGGTCTTGGTGAGTCCGTCTTCGGTCCAGGTAAAGACCTTGTTCAGTTGAGCTGGGCGTTGGGAATGGACCAGCGTGACGGCAAGATCGCCGTGAATCGGTGACTGATGCGCAATCTCCGCGTCGTTGGCGATCGATGATGGCGACGACTGGATCGGGGGCGACTCGTCAGGGATGACGGTCGTGCCGATGTTTTGCTTGATTTGGATGCCCTTGCGGGCGTTATTCTTGGGCATGGTCGGTTCCTCGTCAAAAGAGTGAACCGACCGCACACAGGCGGGCAGGGGCAGGCGCAAGACGCCCTGGGATCAGGTAGAATTGTCCTGCCGGTGCAAGCCGAGTAACGGTCGGATTGCTTTATGCGGGTTGCCTTGCCGGGCGCCCGCGACGGCTCAAAGAATACGCTGAATCTCTCTGCGTCTCAAAGCCACGGTCATCACCCGTGGCTTTTTCATATCGACGTTGCTGCTTTTCGCGCCAAGCCGCGCGATGAGATCTTGTCTTACTCATTGCGCGTTCTCCTAAGCGGCTTGGTCATTCGTGTTGCGGGCCGCCACGATGCGGAAGAATTCCGACTCGTCGATGAGGACGCGCCGACCGACCCGATTGAAAGCGCTGGCGAAACCATTGGTCTCGGCGTAGAAGATCAGGTGACGCAATCCGCCTTGAGGGGGCCAAGCGTGGTAGTCGTTCCAACGCGGAACGGGAATCAGACGGGTTTCTGGAATTGTGGGCATGATTCGCACCTCGCGGTCACTGCAAGCCACGGATTGAGGCTTGCGATGGTGCGAACTATTGGCGGTTTCGGCGGGCGGTTTTAGTGGGTACAGGTGCCACTTGCGAGGTGGCACCTCAGGCGTGAATGGGCCTTCAGCCTTTGTGTTTGCTGGCTTTGCTAGGTGGTACCTGGGGCGAAGATCGCCGTCTGGAGTCATGCCGCGTCACCAGGTCCACGGCTTCCGCCTCGTTCTGCGTGAGTCCATGCAAATCCTTGAGCTTCTCAACGACAAGCTCCTTGGTCGGCCAAAGCTCTGGGTCTTTGTCCTCCCAATACTGCTGGATGACCCAGCGGACCATCTCTAGCAATTTCGTGTCGTGAGTGAATGGCCATCTTGAGGGTGTCTCTTCCTCGCTGATCTCCTCCCAAAAAAGAAAGGGCGGGCGTTCCGACCTATAACGCCAAAACCAATCCTTGAGGTCGTCTCTGCGCACGACTTTGTGGCGCCATTGAATACCTTCGCCTCTGCTGTAGCGGGACTTCTGATCCCGAGCGGCCTCATGCCGTAATTGGTAGGACTCGATAGCGTCTACCAAAATATCCGTGCGGACTTTGATCTCGGGGTGGTCTGGATCAGCCACTGGTAGGCGCGTCTTTGGGTCGAGAGACAGGTTCTTCTGATCGGGCAGCTTGCACCAATAGCGCACGATTTCCGCAATAGTGTAGTGGGGGCGTTCGTAGAGAGACCAGTCGACCGTCATGCGAGAAACCTCGCGTTCATCCGTTCCACCACCGAAGCCGTGTGGGCCTCGCTCAGGTGCGCATAGCGTTTCACCATGGCCAGGGTCTTGTGGCCCAAGACCTCGGCGATCTCGGCGAGGCTGGCACCGTTCATGGCGAGATAGGAGGCCGTCGTGTGGCGAAGATCATGAAAATGGAAATCCTTGATCTCCGCCCGTTTGAGTGCCGCTTCCCATGCGGCCCGAAGGTCGACGGGTTGAACTGGACTCGAGGGGCGGGCCTGTCCTGGAAAGACCAAATCGGTATCCAGCCGTTTAACCTTCGCGTGCTCCTTCAGCAAGGCGAGAGCAGGACCAGTCAGTGGAACCACGCGAGTCTCGCCGTTCTTGGTTTCACGCAAGGTAATCCGACCTCTTGGCAAATCCACGTCAGGCCAGCGAAGACCCATCAGTTCTCCTTTGCGCATCCCCGTGGATAAGGCCAGAACAACAACCGTGTGCAGCCACGGATTACGGGATTCACGGCAGGCAGTCAGCAGCGCCTCACGTTCCTCGTCGGAGAGGAAGCGCACACGCCCATCCGGCTCAGTGGGCCGCTCCACTTTTCGCATGGGAGAGTCGTCGATCCAGCCCCACTCACGGACCGCGATACCAAAGGCATGGGACAGTGGTGCCATGTAGCGGACCACGGTCGAGGAGGACATGGGTTGGCCATCTCGCTTGATGGTGCGGGTGAGTTTATCTCGCGCTTCGACGATCTTGGCGGGCGTAAGATCGGCCAAGGTATAGGCTCCCAACTCGCCTCGCCACCACTCAAGCTGTGACTTGATGATGGCAATACTCCTAGCACTGCGGGGCCGCTTGGACTTCCGGGGTGGCCTGGGCAAGACATCTCGGATGTAACGATCGATCAAGTCCGACAAGGTGTGTCGACGAGACTCGATGGTCTTGAAGTGCCGGCCTTCGCGGATCGCAGCCTCGGTCTGCTGCGCCCACTTCTTGGCGTCGGTCTTGCGAGTGAAGGTGGCACGCTGCGCCGGATGACCCTTCAGTCGAACCTCGACGCGATAGCTGGTGGCACCGGTGCTGTCGGTGCGTTCGGTGATGGTGGCCATGGGTCAATTCCCCATGGCCGAGCAGTTGTGGGCGATATACTTAGGGGTAGCCATTGCCGGGCCTCCTGTTCAGGTCGGGTAGTGGTCAGGGCCTCGGGTCGGGTACCAGCCGACTCGGGGTCTGTTCGTCTACAGCAAAAGCTTACGACAAACGGCAAAAAAGACCAACATCAGATATGAAGTCTGATGGAGAGTAGCCGCAAAATATTGGTTAGTAATGTATTTTTTTCGCATCACGGAGTTATGGCGCACTGAGGGCGCATTCGCTCGCGAAAACGAGCCTGCGACGAGAATGATTGGCCTTGCTTGGGCTGTGTCTCGGGGTGCAGGTGGGATCGCGGACTCCGGGCGGGCCGGACGCGCTTTTGTTGTGGAATGTTGCGGGGAAGTGCGCCGTGAGTGCGCCATGGAGCATCACAGCAAAGAAAAAGGGCCTAGGCGGTGAAGCCTAAGCCCTTGATCTGATTATGGTACCGAGGGCCGGACTCGAACCGGCACGGGGTTGCCCCCGTCAGATTTTGAGTCTGATGCGTCTACCAATTTCGCCACCCCGGCAACGCAGTTCTTAAGTATAGCGAAATCGGTGCGGTGAGTGGTAGTGCTGGCGGCTCTATTTGCCGAGATTTGTTGTGCCTGACTCAGCGCTCCTCGAAACCGGCAAGTCGATAGAGCCGCTTGGCCTCTTCAGGGTCTTTTTCGACCCCTTGGCCTTCCTCGTACATCATCGCAAGTGTGGTCAGGGAGCCGATCAAGCCCTGGTCGGCGGCTTTCTGGAACCAGGCGATGGCCTTTTCCGGATTCTGGTCGACGCATTCACCTTGCATGTACATGAAGGCGAGGCCGTGTTGCGCGAGCCCCAGGCCGGCTTCAGCGGCATGCTTCATGTATTTGTAGGCCAGAAGCGGATTTGGCAGCATTCCGAGCCCGTTCTGCGCCATGATGGCCATGCGGTACTGAGCCTCGATGTTGCCTTGCTCCGCGAGCGGTGATAGCAGGCCCGTTGCTCGGGAGAACTGTTTCGACTCGAAGGCAGCGATTCCGCTGGCGAGATCCATGTCGAGACCAGATTGGTCTTCGCTCATCATGACTGCTCCTCTGTTCGTGGGGTGATCGTAAGAAAGTCTCCACCAACAACTTCCCACCCCCTTTTGCAAAGGAGGGCTAGGGGGGATTTCGGGCGGCATCGCTCGCAGCGGGAGACAATTGATGGACACTTGCTAAGTCGCGACGCGTCGGCAAGTCGGCTATGAGCAAGCTGCGGCTAGGATGAGTTGATTCAACCCTCACTGACCCTGTGTGGCGCTTGATGTCGGGGTGCTTGGATCGCTCAGTCACCTGCTTCAGTGAAGGGTAGGTCGACGAAGCCGACCCAGTCTTCTAGAAGAGCCTCATGAGCGGCGCCAATGGCCAGGTGCGGCTCCAGGCTGGATGACGACGCTGCTTGTGTGCCCTTGGCGGCGAAGAGCCGGGTCGCGGCCCCGGCCTCGTCGGCAATGAGCCTGCCCGCGGCGTAGTCCCAGAGTTTTTGTCCGCCGTGCAGGTAGAGCTGGAAACGGCCAGACGCCAGCCAGCACCAGTCCAATGCGACTGAGCCGATGTTGCGCTGCGACCTGAAACCGCCCGGGCGGAAGAGGCCAGCTAGGCGCTCTCTTGGGATCCGTTTCAAGTCCATGACGGCGATGCATTCGGGCAGGCTCGCTGGATGGGCGTCGATGCGGATTGGGCGCTCGTTTAGCGTGGTGCCCTGACCCTTGGTTGCGCAAAAGCATTCGTCCCTCGCTGGGTCGAGCACGAGGCCGAGCACCGGCTCGCCGTGCTCGATGAGTGCCAGCGAGATGGCGAAGAAGGGAAAGCCGCTCGCGTAGTTGCTGGTGCCGTCAAGAGGGTCGAGAGCCCAGAAGCTCGGGGAGGAGCCTTCGAGCACGCGCGCCTGCTCCTGCGCACTCATCTCTTCGCCAAGCAGCGGAATCTCCGGAAAATCCCGGGCGAGGGCGTCTGCGATGCGGCGCTGGGCGGCGATATCGGTCTCTGTCACCAGGCTGCCGTCACCTTTGCTCCTGGCCTGAACTTGGTGCCAACGGGGGATGATCTCTTCTGCGGCAGTCTCTCTTAGCAGGGCTGCAAGATGTCTTAGCTCGATGCTCATGTACGGCTCACTTCGCTAGTGGGTTTGACCCTTGAGGGCGGCGTTGCTCTAATCTACGGCTCGAATTGCCACTCTGAAACAGGACTTCGCCATGTCACTGCAGCCCGTCATTCTGTCCGGTGGATCTGGAACGCGACTCTGGCCCTTGTCGCGCCAAGCTTACCCCAAGCAATTTCTGCCGCTGACGAGCGATTACACCATGCTGCAGGAGACGGTGCGGCGCTTGGATGGTTTGACGGAGGAGCATCCGCGGGAGGCAATCGGTCAGCTCGATCCCTTGGTCGTTTGTAATGAGGCACACCGCTTCCTGGTCGCGGAGCAATTCCGCGTCATCGGTCGCGATGCGGCGCGCATCCTTCTGGAGCCTGCCGGCCGCAATACGGCGCCGGCGCTGACACTGGCCGCCAAGGTCGCGACGGAATCGGGAGAGGATCCCGTGCTGCTGGTGATGCCTGCGGACCACACCATTCGTGACGAGGAGGCCTTTCGTGCGGCGGTCGCGGATGCCTACCTGATTGCTCGCGAGGGTGCGGTCGTGACCTTCGGCATCGTTCCAGGTAAGCCGGAGACAGGCTATGGCTACATCCGTCAAGGGGCGGCTTATCCTATGGCGGGGCTCGCCAATCAGGCCTTCGCGCTCGATGAGTTCGTCGAAAAGCCGGACATTCCCACGGCGGAGGCCTATTTGGCGAGCGGGGACTACGCTTGGAACAGCGGTATCTTCGTGCTCAAGGCGTCCGTCTGGCTGGATCTGATCGAGCGTTTTCGTTCCGATATCGTAGGCGCCATCAGCGACGCTTTCTCGAGCGCGACCCTGGATGGCAATTTCTTGCGTCTCGACACTGACCGCTTCTCGGCCTGCCCGAGTGATTCCATCGACTATGCGGTGATGGAGCGGCTCTCCTCCGGCAAGCAGGCGTCCGCGAACTTGCCGACGGCTGTCGTCATCCCGCTGGATGTCGGCTGGTCGGATGTCGGCGCATGGTCGGCCCTTTGGGAGGTGCGCGACCAGGACGCGGCGGGGAATGTGCTCGACGGGGATGCCTTCGTGCATGAGTCCGCAGACAACCTCATCGTGGCGCAATCGAGAATGGTCGCCGCAGTCGGTGTGAGCAACCTCATCGTCGTCGAGACGCCGGATGCCGTGCTGGTGACGACCAAGGACGCGGCGCAAGATGTCAAGGCGGTCACTCAGTTCCTGCAGAGCGAGCAACGGGATGAGTGTATGCACCATCAGCGCGTTCACCGCCCTTGGGGCTCCTATGAGTCGATCGGCCGGGGCGACAGGTATCAAGTGAAGCGGCTGGTCGTCCATCCGGGGGAGTCGCTTTCTTCGCAGATGCATCATCATCGCGCCGAGCATTGGATCGTTGTCTCTGGTACGGCGCGGGTGACCTGCGGCGACAGCAGTTTTCTGCTAACGGAGAACCAGTCCGCCTACATTCCTGTCGGCTCGACGCATCGACTGGAAAATCCTGGGAGCATTCCGCTCGAGGTCATCGAGGTGCAGTCCGGTAGCTACCTCGGAGAGGATGATATCGTTCGATTCGAGGACCGCTACAACCGCGAACCAGCCGAGAAGCGCTGATTCCTGCCGCAGCGCGCGCGGGCATCCTCATCGGCTTCGCCGGACGTCTGGATTCGCTCGGATAGCGCCTGCTCCCTGGTCTCCTGTAGAATCGGCGAGTTTTTCAGCGGGATCACGCTCATGGGATTCAAATGCGGTATCGTCGGCCTGCCGAATGTTGGCAAGTCGACGCTCTTCAATGCGCTCACCAAGGCCAGGATCGCGGCCGAGAATTATCCGTTCTGCACCATCGATCCCAATGTCGGGGTCGTGCCCTTGCCAGATGCACGGCTCGACGTCGTTGCTGGCATTGTAAAGCCGCAAAAGATTTTGCCGACGACCATGCAGTTCGTCGACATCGCCGGACTGGTGGCCGGCGCGTCGAAGGGGGAAGGGCTGGGCAACAAGTTTCTCGCGAACATCCGCGAGACGGATGCCATCGCCCACGTCGTGCGCTGCTTCGAGAACGATGATGTCGTTCACGTCGCCGGCAAGATCGACCCCCTGGGCGACATCGAAGTCATCAACACGGAACTCGCGCTGGCTGACCTGGATACGGTCAGCAAGGCGCTGGATCGCGCTCAGCGCATGGCGAAGACCGGCGATAAGCAGGTGCTCAAGCGCAAGGCCATTCTAGAAGAGGTGCAGGCACACCTCGATGCCGGTCGGCCGGTGCGCGCCATGGGTCTCGACGAGAGTGCGCTGGAGGAGCTGCGCGATCTCTTTCTGCTGACCGCGAAGCCAACCATGTACATCGCCAATGTGGCAGAGGATGGCTTTACCGATAACGCCTATCTGGAACGCGTATCGGCGCTCGCGGCGGAGGAGCAAGCGGAAGTCGTCGCCGTTTGTGCCGCGATCGAGGCGGAGGTCGTCGAGCTGAACGAGGACGAGCGCGATGAGTTTCTCGCCGATCTGGGATTGGATGAGCCAGGACTCAACCGCGTCGTGCGCGCGGGCTATCGGCTGCTCGGATTGGAAACTTATTTCACCGCTGGCCCCAAGGAGGTGCGTGCCTGGACGATTCCCGCCGCAGCCAAGGCTCCGCAAGCAGCCGGTGTCATTCACTCGGACTTCGAGCGCGGCTTCATTCGTGCCGAGGTGATCGGCTACGAGGATTTCGTCGCCTGCAAGGGTGAGCAGGGGGCAAAGGAGGCCGGAAAGCTACGCTCCGAGGGCAAGGACTATGTCGTGCGGGACGGCGACGTCATTCACTTCCGATTCAACGTCTAGCATCGCTCCGCTCGGCGTTGACAGGGTAAGGGTGCGACTCTATACTTCGCAATCTTTCCGGCTACGTAGCTCAGTTGGTTAGAGCATCGCACTCATAATGCGAGGGTCCCCTGTTCGAGTCAGGGCGTAGCCACCAGAATCCCACAAAGGCCGCTTTCATGCGGCCTTTTTCGTTGGTGCAAGCTGACGCGCTGTCCTCCTCCTAGGACGCTGCTCGATCTGCATCCTGCAACTTCTTGTTTCGCGCCAAGTCAATGACTTGTTGCTGGCTCTTGGTATCCAAGGCTCGGAAGTCCTTGATGAGCGCCAGCTCTGTGTCGCTCAGGCGGCTGTCCTCTTCGAGTAGGAGGAGCCAGGCTGGGGTCACGGTCTCTAGGGCTGCAGCGAGGTGCTGCGCGGCCTCCAATCCCATGCGCCGGATTCCTTGCTCGTAGTTGCTAATCCTGGATTTGGACAAGGCGCCATCGGTTCGGGTGGACAGGTCGTTCAAGGACCAGCCGCGCCGCTGGCGTTCGGCGCGCAGCCGTCTGCCGATCCGCTGGGAGCGTTCTGCAAATTCAGGTTCCACGATCAGTTAACTCCAAAGTGATGGCGGGACCAGGCAATCCCGATCACTCTACTCTAGCAAAGAGATCGGATCATGGAAGGCTGGTTTCGTGGTTTGCTGGTACCGACCGTCCGCGCTTGACGTCATGCTGATGGCTTTGTCGGGGATCGGGGGCTCTGTTCAGGGCGATTCCAAAGCGGCCGCCACTGGCTTAGGATGGCGGCTTGGTGGAGCCAAGACTGCCGACGTGCCTGTTCGGCGCGGCGGCTCGCCTTGGTTCGACGATGCGTAATATCTTGATAACGCTTTTAATTCAGGTGTCGAATGCTAAAAGACTGGTCCGACGTTTATCTCATCGGAATCCCCGACATTGATGAGCAGCACAAGGGATTCTTCGTGGCTTCCCATCAGCTCTACGAGGGTATTCTGGGGCGGGAGGGCAAGAGCGCCGTCGTCGACGCCATCACCTTCATGAGGAACTACGCAGAAAAGCACTTCGACACGGAGGTGGACTTCATGCGTAAGCATGCGTATCCCGGCCTGAAGGAGCACCTGCAGCAGCACGCCGCCTTTTTTAGACGTCTAGACGAGCTTGACAACGACCTGATGATCTTCGGTCCGAGCGAAGATCTGGCGGACCGCGCGCTGGAGATCACGCAGGATTGGCTGATCGACCATATTGCGGATGAGGATATGCTCTACGCTTTGCACGTGAAAACGTCGAACTAGGATCCTTGAGGGCGCAAAATGCTTGCAGATGAGTCAAATTTCGATGAAGCGTCCGACCATCCAGGGCCGTCGGTATCGTGATCGGGATCGAACCGACGATAGCGATCCCGATTCCGATAGCGATCCCGATGGCATGACTCGTCGGTCTGAGGCGAAGCCTCGCTAGAGGTGTCAACAGCAGGTGGCAAGGATAGCCGCACTAGTTGCATCCTTAACCCGGCTAGGGCCGTCGATTCAGCTGCCACGCCTTGCGGATTTTGAAGATTAGCTTGCTTTGGTGAAGCTCTCGAGCAGGCATTGACCATACTCTGGTCCAACCGCGTGGTCGGTGGGAGCGGTACCCTGCCGCGATTGCGCGACCGTCGCGGCGAGGCGCTGCTCCCAAGTCGCCTTGCCTGAACGACGCTCGGTGCCGGCTCAACCGACTGGACGATCCGGCGATCAACACCACAACTCGCAACGCCCAAGCGGCGAGTCAGGCCGAGTGCGCCGCCACCTGGCTGGATCAGGCCGGCTTTCGCCGTCGCGCGTTGCCCAAGGAGCTGATCATGGGTGTGGTCGATCTCCAAGAGCGCGACGCGCAGTTTCGCCACATTGCAGCCTTGCGCCGTTAGGCACAACGCAAAGGCATCCCGGTGTTCAGCGTCGATGCTGCAGAGAAAGAACTGTTTGTCGCACTGCATCGCCCTGGGCCTGCTGCAGCAGCGAGGAGCAATACCTTCATGACCATGACTTCCGCCATTTGGCCGATGGGGTGTTAGTGCCGCATGGGGTCCACGTTAGCCATTTGAGAGAGATTGACGCTGAATGAAGATTTTTCTAAGGATTGGGCCTTTATTGGGCCTGTGTTTGCTGGTTGCCTGCGGTTCCGAAGACCGCCAACAAGCCTACTTCGACCGCGGCCTGGAGCTGCTTGAGGAAGGCGATCCGGTCAAGGCGCGGCTCGAGTTCAAGAATGTTCTGCAGATCGATCCCAAGCATCCGCAGGCTTGGTTCCAACTCGCTCAGATCGAGGCTGGTCAGCAGAACTGGAGCGCTGCCTTCGGGGGGTATAACAAGGCGGTCGAGCTGAAGCCTGATTATGCCGATGCGCACCTCAAGCGCGGGCAGTTGCTGTTCGATGCTGGCCAGCTCCAGGATGCGCTGGCGGACGCGGAGGCCGTGCTGGCGCTCGCTCCCAAGGATCCCGATGCCTTGGCCTTGCGCGGTGCAGTGCGGGCCAAAGAGGGTGACTTGGACGCGGCGACGCTTGATGCGCAAGCCGCGCTGGAGGTCGATCCCAGTCATCGCAACGCCCTCTTGCTGCTCGCCGAGGTGCGTCGCGCCGAGAACGCGACCGAAGAGGCGGTCAAGCTTCTCGAGCGCGCGGTGGAGGCGCATCCGGACGATGTGCAGCTGCGTTTGTCTCTCGCCGCGGGGTATCAATTGGTCGGAGATCCTTCCAAGGCGCGCGAGCAGCTCGAGACCTTGACGCGGATCGAGCCATCCCAGCTCGTCCATACCGCCAGGCTCGCGGCCTTTCTCACGCAGCAAGGTGACCAGCAGGCGGCCGAGCAGGCGCTGCGCGGCGCCATTGCAGCAAATCCAGATGAAGTACAACCAAAGCTCTTGCTCGTCGAATGGACGGTCAAGGAGAAGGGGGCCGAGGCTGGTCTCGGGATTCTGGATGGCTTCGTCGCCGAGGCTCCGGATGAGTACGACCTGCGCTTCGCGCTCGCTGAGCTGGCTGCGAGCCTCGGGCAGCGGGACAAGGTTGAGGCTGTCTATCGCGCCATCATCGAGCGGGATGGCACTGGGACGGCAGGCCTGAAAGCGCGGAATCGGCTGGCGGCGCTCAGGTTTGCTCAGCAGCAGACGGACGAGGCGTTGGTGCTCCTGGGCGAGGTGCTGGAGGAGGACGCGCGCGATGTCGATGCCTTGACGCTGCGTGCAGCAATCGCGCTGACGCGTGAGAAGCCGGACGAGGCCATTCCTGATCTGCGCGATGCCTTGCAGAACGATCCGGAATCGACGCGTGCGCTGCGGCTCCTGGCAAGGGCGCACGAGATGCGCGATGAGATCACGTTGGCGCAAGACGCCTTGCAGAAGGCGATCGACGTCGCGCCGGCGGAGCCTGCGGCCTATTTGGAAATGGCGCAGATTCTGGTGCGGAGCGGAGATATGGCTGGTGCTTCGCGCATCCTGGAAGGCTTTCTGGAGAAGGTTCCCGACGATACTCAGGTGCAGAGTGCTTTGGCCAAGCTCCAGCTTTCTCAGCAGGATTGGGAGGCGATGGCGCAGACTGCCGAGAGCATCCTGAAGCGTCGGCCTGACCACCCGCTGGGTTATTACCTCAAGGGGCTCGTGCTGCAGCGGGAGGGTCAGTTGTCAGAGAGCGTCGACGTGCTCAAGGTGGCGATCGAGAAGCGGTCCGACGCGGTCGAGCCGATGCTCGCGCTGGCGCGTAGCTATCTGCTCCTGGGGCAGGTCGAGGATGCGGAGGCGAGCATCACGGCTTACTTGAGTCAGCATCCCGCCAATGCCGCGGCACTCAATCTGCTGGGCGAGATTTACGCGTCCTCCGGGCGTTTCGACGAGGCCGCAGCCCAGTTCGCGCAAGTCATCAGCCTCTATCCGAAGACGCCGAGCGCCTACACGCGCATGGCGGACTTGTCTGTGCGGACCGGTGATCTGGATAAGGCCGTTTCGACCCTGCGCACCGGTATCAACGAGACTGACCGCAATGCCTTCCTGGTGTTCCGATTGGGGATTGCGCTCCAGGATGCGGGACGTTACGACGAGGCCATCGCTGCTTATGAGGAGGTTCTGAAGAGCAACCCTGAGGCGGACGCAGTAGCTAACAATCTCGCCATGCTCTTGGCGAATGCCCGTAAGGACGATCCGGTGAGCCTGTCCCGCGCCATGGATCTCGTCCAGGGTTTCGCGGGATCTGAGCAGTGGGTCCTGCTGGATACCTTGGGTTGGGTGCAATTCAGGAATGGCGATGCCGAGGGCGCCTTGTCGACCTTGGAGAAGGCGGTGAGTCAGCTTGAGTCAGTGCCAGCGGAGATGCAGTTTCATCTCGGCATGGTCTACGCGAGCCTGGGACGCGACGACGAGGCGAAGGCGATGTTGACTGCCGCGGTGGATTCTGGGTCGACCTTCCCTGGATTGGATGAGGCGCGCGCGACCTTGGGGGCTCTGTCGTCCAGGGCCGCAACCGCGGGCTGACCGGAGATCGGTCGGCTTGACTTCAGCCTTTCGAGTCGATGTTTCATGGGCGGGCATCAGGTCTCTGTGCGCGCCCACGATCGACTGCTCGAGGGGTCGCTTCGCACCCGCCAAGGACCTGGAGGATGGTCTGGCATCTTATCGAATTCGACTGAGCATGCCGGCGACCCTGCTGTCAGCGAACAGGCGCGGGGGCTCTCTCCGCGCACTCGAGTTCCCCGTCTACCCGGTCCTCGCGTCTTGACGTTGAACTCCCTCGGCAGTGCCAGCTCATGGCTCTGGAGCGGCCTGCTCCTCGGTCTTTGCTTGAGTGCCAAGGCGCCGGTTCAGGCGGCCCCCGTGGTGCTGCTCCCGAAGCAAGCCTTGGCAGCGGAAGACATTGCGATCATCGTCAATCGCCGGGACCCGATCAGCGTTGCCGTTGGTCGCTATTACCGTCGTGCGCGCGGCGTGCCTACGGATCATGTGATCGAGGTGTCGTTTCGAGCGGGCAGTTCCGAGATCGCGGCGTCTGAGTTCGAGTCGGTCTACGCCCGTGTCCAATCACAGACACCGGAGGAGGTTCAAGCCTACGCCTTGACCTGGACGCAGCCCTATCGCGTCGACTGTATGTCGATCACGACCGCCTTTGCGCTTGGCTTCGATGAGGACTACTGCGCCTCGGGCTGTCGTCTAACCAAGGCGAGTCCCTACTTTGCCTCCAAGAGTCGCCGGCCGTTCGCGGCTGACGGCATCCGGCCGACGATGATGATTCCAGGTCCAACGTTCGAAGCGGCTCAGGCGTTGATCGATCGCGGCGTGGCTGCGGACAACACACGACCATCGGGGACGGCTTACCTGGTTAGCACCTCCGACAAGGCTCGGAACGTGCGGGCGCAGGGCTACGCCGAGACGATTCGTGAGCTGGGTGAAGCGCTGCGGATCCGGCGTCTGTCCGCCGACTTCATTCAAGGAAAGTCCGATGTGCTCTTCTACTTCACAGGCGCGGTTGAGGTGCCGAGGCTGACGACCAATGGCTTTCGCCCTGGCGCGATCGCGGACCACCTGACATCGACGGGAGGCAAGCTGACCGATAGCCATCAGATGAGCAGCCTGCGATGGCTGGATGCGGGCGCGACGGGCAGTTATGGGACGGTGACGGAGCCCTGCAATTTCGTGGCGAAGTTTCCTGATGTAAGGGCTGTGATCCGCGCCTACGTGACGGGGTCGACGCTGCTCGAGGCCTATTGGCAAAGTGTGCTGATGCCGGGGCAGGGGGTCTTCGTCGGTGAGCCACTTGCGCGGCCCTATGGTGGCTACCTCATGTCGAACCGCGGCGGTCAGTGGGTCCTGTCAACCTATGCGCTCAAGCCTGGCGCCTACCGTTTGGAAGGTGCCAGTTCGCCGCTTGGTCCCTACAAGTCTGTCATGACATTCGTGAAGCCCAGTGCGCAAAGGGTCGAGCTTAGGTTGCCCCTTCCCGTGCTGAAGTACTATCGAATCCTGGAAGGTCCTGCACCTGCCCAGGGCCGCGACTTGACTCTGAACTAGCATCCTTGAGGGCGCAAAATGCTTGCAGATGAGTCAAATTTCGATGAAGCGTCGGACCATCCAAGGCCGTCGGTCTCGGTATCGGTATCGGTATCGGTATCGGTATCGGTATCGGTCTCGGTCTCGGTCTCGGTCTCGGTCTCGGTCTCGGTCTCGGTCTCGGGATCGAACCGACGATAGCGATCCCGATGGCATGACTCGTCGGTTTGAGGCGGAGCCTCGCTAGCAGCTGCCCTCTTGGCGCGACTAAGAACCTTTTGGCGCGACTAAGAGCGTGTCCATCAATTGTTTCCCGATGCGAGCGATGCCGCCCGAAATCCCCCCTAGCCCCATAGCCGTCAGGCTAAGAATAGCCAACGTTATTCATTTTCCATAAACCATTTATATTTCAATCTATTGAACAACTC
>NZ_JAAIJR010000159.1 GCF_010915725.1 Thiorhodococcus mannitoliphagus | reverse complement strand
GTGTCGCGCCGGGGTCGGGTGGCCGGGGGGGGGGTGGGTGTCATCCCACCACCCCCCCCGGGCGGGGGGCGCCCCCGCCCGCGGGGGGGGCGGGCCGGGGGGGGGGCCCCCGCTCCCACGTTGCTTTGAAAGTGCCCATCCATTGTTTCCCGATGCGAGCGATGCCGTCCGAAATCCCCCCTGGCCCCCTTTTGCGAAAGGGGGGGAGTTGTTGATGGTCACTTTCTTTGCCTGAGGGATGCGCGGTGCTTTGAAAGCGCCCATCCATTGTTTCCCGATGCGAGCGATGTCGCCCGAAATCCCCCCTGGCCCCCCTTTGCGAAAGGGGGGGAGTTGTTGATGGTCACTTTCCCTGGGCGATGGCTTCGTCCAATTCATCGAGAGATTTGGACGGACCTCGGTAGCCGGCGCAGCCCACCACGTCGCTCAGCTGGGTTGTTGGAACCGGCTTCTTCGGCCGTAAGACAATGCTGTCCGGACAGTCTTCGATCTCGAACTCGGTGCCCGCCGACCAATGATAATTGTCCCGAATCGCCTTTGGCAGTATGACCTGCCCCTTGCTGGAAAGGCGTGTTGTTTCCATGGTTTTGTTGATCATTGCTGGCCAAAGCATGGTAAGACATGAGCTCACTCATGGTTTCGCGTTGCATCAGGGCTGGAAGCCCTGGCTACATAAAGGCCGATAGGTGGTGAGGCACGAGGCAGGCGGGTTTTCCCTTTTGCTGTCAACCGCCTATACTGCTCGGTCCACTCAAACTTAAAAACTTCACGTCGATCTTGAGACGAGGACAACATGCATAACGGCACGACGATTACCCAGTTCATCATCGAGGAACAGCGCCATATCGCGGGTGCGACGGGTGACTTTACGTCACTCCTCAACGATGTGGTTACCGCCTGTAAGGTGTTGAGCAACATGGTCAACCACGGCGCCCTGGTTGGGGTGCTGGGGAGCGCGGGGACCGAGAACGTTCAGGGCGAGACGCAGAAGAAGCTGGACGTTCTGTCGAACGAGGTCTTCATCCAGTCCAACGAGTGGGCGGGGCACTTGGCGGCCATGGCCTCGGAGGAGATGGACGAGATCTATCCCATCCCCGCCAAGTATCCGCGCGGCAAGTATCTGCTGACCTTCGACCCCTTGGACGGCTCTTCCAACATCGACGTCAATGTCTCCGTGGGGACCATCTTCTCCATTCTGCGGGTCTCTGGCGGTGTTGAGGAGCCGACGGAGCGCGACTTCTTGCAGGCTGGTGTGCAGCAGGTGGCTGCCGGTTATGCGCTTTACGGGCCTTCGACCATGATGGTTCTGACCACGGGCAACGGTGTGAACGGCTTTACGCTGGATCAGAACATCGGTGAGTTCATCCTGACCCATCCGAACATGACGATTCCGGCGGATACGCGGGAGTTCGCGATCAATGTCTCGAACATGCGCTTCTGGGAGGAGCCGGTTAAGCGCTACGTCCAGGAGTGTCTCGACGGTGAGGAGGGTCCGCGCGGCGAGGACTTCAATATGCGCTGGATCGCGTCCATGGTTGCGGAGGTCCATCGCATCCTGACGCGCGGCGGCGTCTTCATGTATCCCTTCGATTCCAAGATGCAGGCGAAGGGGCAGGGTGGAAAGCTGCGGCTGCTCTACGAGGCGAACCCCATGTCCATGATCGTGGAGCAGGCCGGCGGCGGGGCCATCACGGGTCGCGAGCGCATCCTCGACGTCCAACCGGAATCCTTGCACCAGCGCGTGCCGGTGATCCTGGGCTCCAAGAACGAGGTGGAGCGCATCCTGGGGTATCACGAGCAGGCCTAGTCCGAGCGGCCGCGCGCTTGGGCATCTGCTCAAGTCAAAGGACGCCGGCCCGCAGTTTGCGGGCCGGCGTTTTTTGTTTCGGGGTGAGTCGTTTCAGGGCAACAGGGGGTTGGCGCTGCGGATGAGGCAGGAAGGCTGGGCCTCGTCTACGGGGTTGTTTGAAAACTCCCTGCTGAGGATTCGTGGGAGCGCCGCCCCGGCGCGACGAACCCCCGCGCCCAGGTCGCGGCGAGGCGCCGTGACCCCTATCCCCGAGATTTCCGAGCGGCGTCTTGTCCTGCTCCCGGTGCGCGTCGACTCGGACGGTGCTTCAGTGATCGGACGCCTGCGGATTGTCCGGGTCCATAGGCTGCTCTTCCGATACGAGCAGTCCCTCCGCTGTTTTCGGGGGATTGCCAAGCAGCTGTCCCACGATCTGTCTGGAGCGCTCCGCAATGCGCGTTTTCGTCAGCTGACGGTCGCGGAACAGCAGGCCTTCCGTGGCTTCCTTGTCCTGATAAAGGATCTGGGCGGGCGAGGGGCCGAAGGCGCGTTCGAGGCTCACGCGGGCGATGCGTCCGAGGTTGACGCCGCGGCCGTCGTCGAGCAGCAGGAGGTGTGGGGCGATGCCGCGCGCTGGGTCCGGACGCGGGAAATCCAGGACGTCGAGCAGGATGTAGGGCTTGCCGAGATGGCGGATGCTGAGATGGGTGTCCGTGGCCTCGACCTCCAGGAGGTGGATGGTGCGGCCGACGGCTGCCCTGAGGCGATCGATCTGACGATGGTAGTCGGCGCTGGGCCAGAGGGCGCTCTCGGAGACATCTCCTTCGGACATGGCGGACTCGAGCTGTGGTGGTCGGCGGCAGCGGTTCGCCGAGCGAAACCGCCTTTTCACAGGCATTGTTGGTACAGGTCGCTACGATAGCATAGTGATCTTGAACTGCCTTGCCGTCGCTGGGCGAGTATCAGAGGAGTCAGTACAGAGATGATCGATGAGCTGCGCCGTGCGCCCTTGCTTTCCAGGTTGGAGGCCGACCAGCTCGAGCGGGTCAGTCAGCACGCTCAGCGCGTGAGGCTGACCTCGGACCAGCTTCTGTTCAGTCAAGGCGACGCGGCGGAGCGTTTTTACCTGCTGCTCGCGGGGCAGATGCAGCTCTACCGGCTCTCGCCGGAGGGGGCGGAGAAGGTGATCGAGATCGTCAGTCCGGGCCAGACCTTTGCCGAGGCGCTGATGTTTCTGAATGCCCCGCGCTACCCGGTCTGTGCCTCCGCGCTGATGCCCTCGGAGCTCTTGGCGCTGGACGCCAAGGACTTTGCCGTGATGCTGCGCGAGTCGGTCGATACCTGTTTCCTGCTGCTCGGGGCCTTGAGTCAGCGATTGCGCGGCCTGATCGGCGAGATCGACGATCTCACGCTGCACACCGCCACCAGCCGGGTTGCGCGCTACTTTGCCGCCAAGATGGCGCCAGGGCAGCGGGTCTTGGAGCTGGACGTGCGTAAGGGTGTCCTGGCCTCACGGCTGTCGGTCCAGCCGGAGACCTTCTCGCGTGTCATCAAGTCGCTCAGCGCGCAGGGGGTGATCCGGATGGAGGGGGCGCAGGTGACCCTCATCGACCCGGATGCCCTCTTGGCGATCGGTGAGCTTCACGAGCGGCTCGAGACTGGCCCGGTGTCGATCGGCACGCTGGGGTCACTGCGACCCTGACTTTATCCGGGTCAAGGCGGTGCCTGCGATCATGGGTTTTGCTCGTCTACCGCGCAGGTGTTTTGCGGCAATCGCCTAGGCTGCTGGTGGCTAGCGAGGCTTCGCTTCAGACCCACGAGTCATGCCATCGGGATCGCTATCGGAATCGGGATCGCTATCGTCGGTTCGATGCCGATACCGACGGCCTTGGATGGTCGGACGCTTCATCGAAATTTGACTCATCTGCAAGCATTTTGCGCCCTCAAGGATTCTCGTGGCGTTTTCTGGGATCAATGAGGTTGTGTTCATGACAGCACTGCCGGTGCGAATCCGCAGAGAGCAACGGACGATTCGGGCAATGACCCGGATCTATTGTCGGGATCATCACGGCGCGGGGCCGGGGCTGTGCGCGGACTGCGCGAAGCTGCTCGACTATGCCTATCAGCGACTCGGGGTTTGTCCCTTCCAGGCACGTAAGCCGGCGTGCAATCACTGCGAAGTGCATTGCTACAGCCGAGGGATGCGCGAGCAGGTCAAAGCGGTGATGCGCTATGCCGGGCCGCGTATGCTGCTGCGTCATCCCATCCTGAGTCTCGGCCACCTGCTGGACAAGCTTCGGCCGGTTCCGAGCCTAGCTAAGAAAAATGCCCATCAATTGTTTCCCGATGCGAGCGATGCCGCCCGAAATCCCCCCTGACCCCCCTTTGCGAAAGGGGGGAAGTTGTTGGTGGACGCTTTCTAAGAAAAATGCCCATCAATTGTTTCCCGATGCGAGCGATGCCGCCCGAAATCCCCCCTGACCCCCCTTTGCGAAAGGGGGGAAGTTGTTGGTGGACGCTTTCTAAGAAAAATGCCCATCAATTGTTTCCCGATGCGAGCGATGCCGCCCGAAATCCCCCCTGACCCCCCTTTGCGAAAGTGGGGAAGTTGTTGGCGGACGCTTTCTAAGAAAAATGCCCATCAATTGTTTCCCGATGCGAGCGATGCCGCCCGAAATCCCCCCTAGCCCCCCTTTGCGAAAGGGGGGAAGCTCAACACCGAGAAGCATCGCGAGGCCGTGCGCTGTCTCGACTAGCCCCCTTTTGCGAAAGGGGGAAGCTCAACACCTATCGGTTTCCCGAAATCAACCGGAACAGCCGCTCCAAGCCTGCGTAGCCTGGCCATCCTGGCCTGGTTTGCCAGGGCTGGAAGCCCTGGCTACATAAAACCGATAGGTGGTGAGAGGGGGGAAGTTGTTGATGGACACTTTCTAAGCAATCGCTCACTCGGGCTGCGGCGCGTCCGCGTCAGCCTGCGCGAAGTGGCTGCTTTGGAAGTCGTCTGTCGAGAGCGGTCGGCCGAGATGGAATCCCTGTCCCAAGGCGCAGCCCTCGGCGCGTAGGAACGCGAGTTGTGCGGCGGTCTCGATGCCCTCGGCGATCACCGGATAGCGCAGCCGTTGTGCCATCTCGAGGACGGCGATGGCGATACCCTCCGCTGCCGGGTCTCCCAGCAGGTCCTTGACGAACTCGCGGTCGAGCTTGATGCCCGAGATCGGGAAGTTCTTGAGCGATTTCAGCGAGGAGTAGCCGGTGCCGAAGTCATCGATCCAGACCTCGAAGCCGGCCTCGCGTAGTGCGCCAATGTTGGCGAGCGCTTGCGCCTCGTTGCGGGCGATCGCGGTCTCTGTGATCTCGATGTGGATGCGCTCGTGCGGGATTTGCGCTTCCGCCAAGATGCGTTGGCAGCGTGCGGTGAGGTCTGGGAGGCTGAGTTCGATTGCGGAGACATTGATGGCGAAGGGGATGCTGGCGTAGCCGAGCGCGCTCCAGGCCTTGATCTGATGGCAGACCTGGCGTGTGACCCACTCGCCGATCTCCGCGATTTGCCCCGTGCTTTCGGCCACAGGGATGAATTTGGAGGGTGGGATGGGGGTGCCGTCCAGCATCTTGAGCCGCAGCAGCACCTCGGCGCCGACGAGACGCATGTCCTGGAGACTGAAGAATGGCTGGAAATGCAGCGCGAACCTGTCCTGACGCAGGGCCTCTTGGAGCAGGGATTCGGTGCGCAGGTGCGGCGAGCCACGTTCGTCCCAGTCCGGGGTGTAGAGGGCGTGCTTGTTGCGACCGCTCAGCTTGGCCTGCTTGAGCGCGGTGTCGGCGTTGCGGAGCAGGGCTTGGGGCGAGGACGCATCGCTTCCCCGGCCGGAGTCGGCGAGCCCGATGCTCAGGGACAGGTAGAGTCTCGCGCCGCTCTGCATAAAGCCCTCGGCGACGTGATTGTGCAGGTGAGTGGCGATCTCCGTGAGGTGGCGCGGGTCGCGCAGGTGGGCAATCGCTAGGCCGAATTCATCCGCCCCAGCGCGCGAAAAACACAGATCACACTCGGCGATTCCTAGGGTCTCGAAGATCAGGTGCGAGCGCAAGGCGCTGTCCAGCCGCAAGGCGACATCGCGCAGGACCTGATCGCCCCTGTCGCAGCCCAGCTCGCGATTGACGCGATGGAAGCCGTCGATGTCCAGGAGCAGGGCGCCGACGCTGGTGCCAGGGGTGCGCCGCTCGAGCGCTTGGTGGAGGAAGCGAATGAAGTGCGTGCGGTGCGCGAGCCCGGTGAGCTGGTCGGCCGGAATGGCGATATCGTCCGCGATGCTGGCGCCGCCAAGGCTGGGTCGATCCGTATAGGTCGGTACCAGGAAGCTGTCCGCCCCGCCCTGGAAGCGGTCGAGGCTCATGGCGGCGAGATCCGTGAGCGCCCCCAAGGCTTGGCGTGCGTCCTCCGGGATGCGGTGGTCGGACCAGAGTGCGACGCCGTAGATGCGGCGCGGTGTCGCGATTCTCAGCAGCAGGTTGGCCTGATCCGGTCGCGCGCGCTGGTAGCAAAGGCCTTGCTTGAGCGCCTGCGCGAATTCGCCGGACTCGATCAGGGCCTCGGTCCTGGCGCGCATTTCGTGCTCGACTGCGGTGGGCGCGCAGTAGACCAGTTCGAAGCAGGCGTCCGGCTGACGCAGCAGGAAGGCGGTTGTCGCGGTCGGCACCAAGGTGCGTGAGCAACTGTTGAGGACGCTGAAGAGTTCGGTCAGGGTGCGGCAAGCCGGGAGACGCACCATGGCTTCGCGCAGCACGTCGAGCGCCAGCGAAAAGAGCGTCTGCGAGCTGCCTTGCGACAGCTCGCCTGGGGTTTCGGCGGGAGAGAGGAGGCAGGGGCGTGGGTGTAGGGCCATCATTCAGTGCTCCAGGAACGCGGATGTGACGTCTCGCGTAGTGGCAATGGTGGTTTCGACCACGGCGGGAAGCTGTCCCGCCTCGAGCCCTACTGCGTGCCATGCCTGGTCGTCCAAGACTGGCGTCCAGCGGGTGCCGCTGGTGCCGATCCTGAGGCTGTTGACGATGAGGTCGGCGACATGGGTGATGGCCGTTTCGGCGCCGACGGACTGCTCAATCGCGGCTCTGTGGTGGTGCTCGGCGGCCTCGCAGAACACCTCGGGAATTTTCCAGTCACGCAACATGGCCGCGCCGATGTCGGCGTGCGAGCTGCCGAAGAACTGGAGCTCTAGCCTGTGCAGATGGCCTTGGCGGTCGCGGTGCGCTTGGAGGGCCGCGCTCATGAGGTGCGGCTCCAGGATGAAGAGCGGGAGACGCCCTAGGTCGTGGAGAAGACCGGCGAGATACGCATGATCCGGGCTGGCGCGGCCGCCGACGCGGGCGATCACGCGCGCCGCGATGCCGCAGGCGATGCTGTGCTCCCAGAAGGAGCGCATGGAGACGGGGCCGAGCGGCAGGTCACGGAAGACCGAGATGAGGGTCGTCGCGAGCACCAGGTGGTGGGTTTCCGTCGCGCCGATGATGGTGAGTGCGCGGAGCACATTGTCCACCTTGGCGGCCAGGCCGTAGAGGGCGCTGTTGGCGACGCGCAGCAGGCGTGCGGTGAGGGCGGGATCCGTCTCGATGATGGCCGCGACGCTCTCGAGCGACCCTTCGGGATCCTCTAGGGTTTCGCGCACCCGGTGATAGACCGCGGGGAGGCTTGGCAGCTCGTCTAGGCGCTCGAGAATCTTCCCTGCGGTCTGCGTCATCTCCTCGGCCTATCGCTTGCCCAGGGCGCGGTCGAGACAGAGGTCGTAGAGTGCTTGAATCATGGGGTGGTCGCGGTTGCTCAGGCTGAATTGCTGATCGAGGAGCGCGCGGATCTCCGCCACTGCCTTGGGGTCGCGGATCATCCCTGGGTCCTCGTCGGCAGCGGTCTTGATCGCGACTTCGGAAATCCCCCATGAGCGGAGGGCCTTGATGAGACGCTCCGTGATCTCGGCCCCGCTGCGCATGAGGACATTGCCGTTCGGATCATAGATGTCCTTGGCCAGGTGCATCCCCGGAGCCATGTCCTCGACGCGCATCCGATTTTCCTTGAGCGGCGGCGCTGGCTCGGTCAATCCTGATCGATCGAGCGGCGCGTCTCGGCTCATGAAGGACCCGTCAGTCTCTGCTCGGCCTCGAGATACTTGGCCGCGGTGCGGTCGATGATGGCCTGCGGCAGTTCGGGGCCGGGTGGTGTCTTGTCCCAGTCTAACGTCTCCAGATAGTCGCGCACGAACTGCTTGTCGAAGCTGGGTGGGCTGGTGCCCGGCGCATATTGGTCGGCGGGCCAGAAGCGCGAGGAGTCCGGGGTCAGCACTTCATCGATGAGATGGAGTTGGCCTTGGTCATCCAGGCCGAACTCGAGCTTGGTATCGGCAATGATGATGCCGCGCTCGCGGGCATAGGCTGCGCAGTCTTGGTAGATGGCGAGGCTCACGGCGCGAACGCGCTCTGCCAGGTCGGCTCCGATCAGCTCGGCCGTCTTGGCGAAGTCGATGTTTTCGTCATGAGCGCCGATCTCGGCCTTGGTCGAGGGGGTGAAGATGGGCTCCGGGAGCTGATCTGCCTGCCGCAGCCGCGGGGGCAGCTCGATGCCGCACACGGCACCGGTGCGCTGATAATCCTTCCAGCCCGAGCCGATGAGATAGCCGCGTACGATGGCCTCCACGGGCAGGGGGGACAATCGGCGCACCACCATGCCGCGATCGCCAATCTGCGCGAGTTCGGCCGGGTCCGTGACCACGGCCGCGACCGGGACGTCCGCGACATGGTTGGGGATCAGCGACCCTGTGCGGTCGAACCAGAATCTGGAGACCCGGGTCAGGACCTCGCCCTTGCTCGGAATGGGCTGCGGGAGCACGACATCGAACGCCGAGAGCCGATCACTGGTGACGACGAGCAGATGGTCGACGCCGACCTCATAGATGTCGCGGACCTTGCCGCGGGCGATGAGGGGGAGGCTCTTGAGGCTGGATTGGTAGAGGGCAGACATGAAGGTTGATCCGGTATCGACAGGGCTGGGATTATATCGACTCATTTTTTCCGTCGCTTGAGCGGCTCCTCAGTTTCGATCCATGAACGCAATGCCCGAGCAGCTAGATCCCTTTCTCCAGGCCTTTCGCGGCAGCTTCACCTCGGCCTTGCGCTGGCCGCAGCTCGACGCGCTTTGGGTGCAGCTGCGCGCGCGGGCCGACGCCGGCTGGTATCTCTATGCGGTCGGCGAGCCGCCGCCGCATCAGCCCGCCGAGCGCGACCAGGTCCTGGCCTTCGTGACCGAGATCGACGCCTTGCTGCGTGCCGAGCACGACGAGGACTACTGCGGCATCGTCTATGCCGACGACCTCGGGGTCCCGACTCTAGTCAAGATCTACGATCCGAACAACCTGGGTGTTTCCTGCGGCTTTAGCGATAATCCGCCACTGCCCGGCTGGGTGATGAGTCTGCTCCCGCCATGCGATCTCCCAGCGACCCGGCCGGCTCCCAAGGGGCGTCAACGCTGGTGGCGACGGATTTTCGGCTGATCGCGGCGGGGCACTGCTCGCGCGAGTCTGTGGAGCGGTCCTCTATTAGGCGACTCGGTTGCTTAGAAGGTGACCATCAACAACTTCCCCCCTTTCGCAAAGGGGGCGAGGGGGGATTTCGGGCGGCATCGCTCGCATCGCGAAACAAAGGCGCGGGTCAGTAGGATGGGCAAAGTCCGCACTCGGGGCTTGAGCGTCACCTCGGCGCTGGACGGACGTGCCCATCCTGCAAAGCGCTGAGCTGGGATGATGGGCACGCCCCTTGACCCTCGGCACTCCGACAGAAGCGCATCGCCAGGGCTTTGCCCATCCTACGGGATCGGTACTTTGGGTATGTTGTTTCCCGGAAATCGCCTTAGAAGGTGACCATCAACAACTTCCCCCCTTTCGCAAAGGGGGGCTAGGGGGGATTTCGGGCGGGATCGCTCGCATCGCGAAACAAAGGCGCGAGTCAGTAGGATGGGCAAAGTCCGCACTCGGGGCTTGAGCGTTACCTCGGCGCTGGACGGACGTGCCCATCCTGCAAAGCGCTGAGCTGGGATGATGGGCACGCCCCTTGACCCTCGGCACTCCGAAAGAAGCGCATCGCCAGGGCTTTGCCCATCCTACGGGATCGGTACTTTGGGTATGTTGTTTCCCGGAAATCGCCTTAGAAGGTGACCAACAGCAACTTCCCCCCTTTCGCAAAGGGGGGCGAGGGGGGGATTTCGGGCGGCATCGCTCGCATCGCGAAACAATCGATGGGCGCTTTCTTACAGACCGGGCGCGGTCGTTTTACAAGAACGGAGTACAGGCCATGAACAAGCAAATCATTCGCACCGATCAGGCGCCGCGCGCCATCGGCACCTATTCGCAGGCGGTTCGGGTTGGCGACACCGTCTATCTATCAGGCCAGATTCCCCTCGTGCCCGAGACCATGGAACTGGTGCAGGGGGACATGGAGGCCCAAATTCGGCGCGTCTTCGACAACCTCAAGGCAGTGGCCCAGGCGGCCAACGGGAGCCTCGCGGACATCGTCAAGCTCAATGTCTTTCTCACGGATCTGAATGATTTTGCGCTGGTCAACCAGGTGATGGCGGAGTACTTCCAAGAGCCCTATCCGGCCCGTGCGGCGATCGGCGTGGCTGCCTTGCCCAAGGGTGCGCAGGTCGAAATGGATGCCGTCATGGTGCTTGGCGACTGAGATGGCCCGGGAGAAGGGTGATGGACCTTGATCAACCGCCCAGGCGGTCGAGTCGGCACCCTGAATCCTTCAGGCAAAGCGATGTGGGAGCGGCGCCCCCCCCCCCAAGCCCCCCCCGAGCCGGGGGGCGCCCCGCCCCCCCCGGGGGGGGGGGGGTAGGGGGATTATAAATGGCGCGGTGGGGTTTTACCGCCGCGCGG
>NZ_JAAIJR010000158.1 GCF_010915725.1 Thiorhodococcus mannitoliphagus | reverse complement strand
TGGCCTGGTCGCCGAACGCCTTTCTGAGCTTGATCACGCTCTTGGTGACCGCGTCGTAACCCACCAGAGCGCCGCGCCAGACGTTCTGCTCCAGTTCCTCCCTGGTCACTACCTCGCCCTGATGCGCGGCCAGGTAGACCAGCACCTCCATCGCCTTGGGCTCGACACGCTCGATCCTCCCGGCACGGCTGAGCTGCCCGCAATCGGACGCAACCACCCAATCCCTGACCATGAAATGGGGGCAGCGTTCGACCTCGTCAGTGGGTGGATTCGGCGCCATGGCGTTGATGATGCAAAGACCTCTTTCGACTCGGATGCATGTTCACGCGGTCGCGAGGGCTGCGCGCGTGCCGCCTACCTGCACAGCCTGTCACTGCCGCACTGCGCGGGGTCGACCGGGGCTCTAGCGGCGTTCGGACAACGGACAGGCGCTGGCCATCGGTCAGTTTCCTTCGTTTGTTAATCAGCGTGCTACAAATCGTGTTTTCCGCCGTGGCTCTTAGATTCCTGCCGCCGAAAGCGCTGCAAGCAGTTGCTCCTGCTGCTTCACGTCCGTCATCGGATAGGTTGCCAGCCACCTGCGTGGGTCAAACCCTGGCTTCAGAGCCTGGACCTCTTCCGCCTCCCAGGCGGCCGTGTCCTGGTCCCCCGACGACTCCGCGGTGGCCATCAGATAGACGTGGGCCTCCAGGTTGCTCGGGTTACGCACCAGGGCTTCATTCAGGTTGATCCGGGCCTGCTCCCAGTCGCCGAGGTAAAAATAGGCGCGCCCCAGGAGCAAAAAGTACAGGTACCCGGCGTCCGGGTTCAGACGAATCGCCGCACGCAGCAGCTCGAGCGAGTCGGCTGGACGCCCGACATAGGTTTGGATACCACCCATGAGTGCATAGGCGTCGGCAAAGGACTGATCCACTGAAATGGCCTTCTGCAGCAAGCTCAGTGCCTTAGGGTGATCGCGCTGTTGCGCACTCACATAGGCCAACACCCAATAGACCTCCGGAATTTCCGGGTCGATCTGCAGCGCCGTCTGCGCCATTTCCCGCGCCCGCTCCAAGGCAGCCGCAGGGTCGTCGGTCCACTGGTTGCGGTAATCCGCAGCGTAGGTGAGCGCGAGGCCGGCGTAGGCTCGCCCGAAGTTCGGATCCAAGGAAATCGCGCGTCGATAGCCTTCGCGAGCCCGGTCATTCTCCGCGCGCTGACGCACCAACAAGAGCGATTGACCCTGTAGGAAGGTCTCGTAGGCTTCGAGATTGAGGGTGTATCGTTGGGCGAGTCTTCGGTGTTCGGTCTCGGAGATTTTCAGCGACAGGGCCTTCACGATCTGCCGGCTGATCTGTTCCTGCACATCGAACAGCTCCTTGGGCGGCTGCCGATAACGCTCGGACCAAAGCTGTCGATCGGTCTGCGTATCGATGAGGCGGGCATAGATGCGGACCTCGGCGGGCCTGCGCTGGACGTTCCCGAACACAAGGTAGCGCGCTTGTGCGGCGGCGCCCTCACTAGGCGCTTGACCCAAGATCGAACGGGGACCGATGACCCACAGACCTGAGAGTTTCGAGAGGTCCGTGATGAGGTCGAGGGTCAGTCCCTGAGCAAGATTGGTTTGGTCCTCCGCGCCCCCGGACTTCTCCCCGACCGTCTCAAAGGGCAGGACTGAAATCGTCGGGCGCCCATCGGTCGAGCCTGACGCCAAGTTCGTGGCGACGGCCTGAACATCGGGTGGCGCTTGGCCGGAGAACAGCAAAGCCCATGCCCCCACCAAACCGATGCCGACCGTGATGACGAGGATCGCGATCAGACGCCATGAGGATCTAAACCCATGGGTACCGGCTTTTCCGATGGTCTGAGCCTGAGATCCAGATGGCGGGGCAGCTTGGACTGGCGCGGTCAGCCGGTAGCCCTTTTTCGGGATCATCTGCAGGTAGCGGGGCGACTTGGCATCGTCGCCCAATGCCTTGCGGAGCTTGATGACGACCTGGGTCAAGGTGTCGTCACCGACGTCGACCCCAGACCACAAGGAATTGAAGAGTTGCTCCCGACTCATGACCTGACCGGGACGCTCTGCCAGGCACACCAGAAGCGCCATGACCTTTGGCTCGATCTGCACGATCTTGCCGTCGCGCACCAAGGCGTCACTGGTTGGACGTACCGTCCAAGCGCCGACCTGGAATTCGGAGGTTGCTGTGGCGTCGGGCTTTTCTGCAGCAGCAGGCGCCTGCGCGCTCAATAGGCTGGTCCCCGTTCTTTCGGCGGGTGCGGACTCAGCTTCACTCAGGCCGGGCACAGTCGAGCGATGATCGTCGTCAGCGTCCAGATAACGGACGGGCGCAACCAGGCGGTAGCCGCGCTTCGGGATGGTCTCGATGATGCTCGGCTCTCTGGCCTGGTCGCCGAACGCCTTTCTGAGCTTGATCACGCTCTTGGTGACCGCGTCGTAACCCACCAGAGCGCCGCGCCAGACGTTCTGCTCCAGTTCCTCCCTGGTCACCACCTCGCCCTGATGCGCGGCCAGGTAGACCAGCACCTCCATCGCCTTGGGCTCGACACGCTCGATCCTCCCGGCACGGCTGAGCTGCCCGCAATCGGACGCAACCACCCAATCCCTGACCATGAAATGGGGAGAGCGTTCGACCTCGTCAGTGGGCGGATTCGGCGCCATGGCGTTGATGATGCAAAGACCTCTTTCGACTCGGATGCATGTTCACGCGGTCGCCAGGGGCTGCGCGCGTGCGGCCTTCCGGCGTTCCTGCAGCGGATGTCGGCCGAGCTTTCGATGTGGTGAAGCCCGTGATCGATCCGGAAATTCGAGGGCGTCCGTCGGTTTGTCGAGTATAGGTCAGACGAAGCCGCTGAATCCTGCCGTGAAGGCGGGCGGACAGTGTTCCTTTGTGCGTCAATCCGGCCGGGATCCTCGTGACCGTGTCGATCGCCCGCGCGGAGGGGCCGGGCATGGCCCACTCCACGCTGGTTCGCGCGCCTGACCTCATTGGTCCAAGACCGGCAGGCCAACTGGCGTGGTCGGGACATCGACGATGCGTGCGCCAGGCTCGTCGAGTTGCCAGCTGTAGCCAGACAAGACATAGGTCAAGGAGATCGGCTTGCCGTCCACCGACGCATCCACGGAGACCGCAGTCGGGGAGCGGATAGAGCGGTCTTCGATCGCGATTGCGGCCTCGGGGAAGCGCCGCGCGAGTGCCTCGCAGACCCGCTCGGAACTCGGCCCGATGTCGCCGATCTCGGGTTGATCCTTTATACAAACCGCATTGGCAGTCAGTGAAGTGGGCAGAGTCGCAAGGATGAGTAGGTGTTTGATCATGACGATGCTCTTTCCCGGAACGTTGAAGGTCCCGCAGGGCCGACCCGGGCGTCGATCCGCTGTGGTACCTTTCGTTCTAGAGCCGAACCGTCGAGAAGTCCGGACTGAAAGCCGCCGAAACGGCGACCGTCGTCTTTCGGTCGTGTTTTCCAGGTGACCTCCAGCCACAGAGCGAAGGCTACCCCATCACAAGCCTGCGTCCCCGATTGGCGGTTCGAGTCCACCTGGAGCCTTGACTGAATTACGGAGGCGAGCATGTTCCAAGTGCAGAGAAGAGGACCCAAGCGGATTGACATCGAGCTGAGCGGCAAGCTCGACGCGGACGCCATGAAGGTGGCGCTCGACGCCCTCATCAGCGAGACCGAGGGGCTCGAGAAGGGGCGGATGTTGTACGAGGTCGTCGATTTCCACCTGCCTTCCCTTGGAGCCATCGCGCTTGAGCTTTCTCGCCTGCCGTCCATGCTGAGCCTGATGAAGCGATTCGATCGTGCCGCCGTCCTGACCGACAAGGCATGGATTCATCAAGTGAGCGAGTTCGAAGGGAAGCTCTTTCCTGGCCTCGAGATCAAGGCGTTCGACCGCGATCAGCGTGGCGAGGCAGGAGCCTGGCTGGCGGCGGACAGCTAGCTTCGAGCGCGGCCCATGCTGCTGCGCTGGAGCCTTGGTCGTCACTTGGAGAGCGCCCATCAATTCTTTCCCGATGCGAGCGATCCCGCCCGAAATCCCCCCTGGCCCCCCCTTTGCGAAAGGGTGGAAGCTGTTGATGGACACTTTCTTGGACCGGTAGGGTGGACGAGCGAGAGCGAAGTCCACCGAATCCCGCGCCGTTGTTGGTGGACTGCGCTGCACCCCTCGACTCCGCTCGGGGCACGTCCCTACAAGAAGGCGACTGGTGGAACGATGATCAAGGCGCCGCTGGCCGATAACTGGTCGGCGGGCGAGGGCGCTTCCACCTCGCCGGATCGCGATTGACGCGCCGCCGCAAGCGGCTAGAGTGTCGGGCGTTGCCTCCCAGGGGTGCGGATGGTCAGGGCCGATCCTGATGGCGAGCACCGTCCCTGCCATCTGTCCACCATGCTCGCTCGGGTATCCACCATGCATCCTCTGCTCCTCACGCTGGTCGCCGTTCTGCTGTCGTTTCCCGTCCTCGCCGAAGACTCGGACATCGCATCGCTCTTTGCTGAAGCTGATCGCGAAGGCACGCTGGTGCTGTCTTCGCTGCGCACCGGCGAGACCTTCATCCACGATGATGCACGTGCGCAGCACCGCTTCTCCCCGGCCTCCACCTTCAAGATCTTCAATACCCTGATCGCCCTCGAGGCCAAGGCGATCACCAGGGCCGACGACCGCTTCATTTGGGATGGCCAGCACTACAGCATCCCGGACTGGAATCGGGACCAGACGCTCGCTAGCGCCTTCAAGGTGTCCTGCGTCTGGTGTTATCAAGCCCTGGCGCGCCGGGTGGGCGCTGCGCCCTACCGCGAGGCGATTCGCCAGGCGGCCTATGGCGAGCTCTCCGAGCCCTTCGAACTGACCGAGTTCTGGCTGGATGGATCGCTGCGGGTGAGCGCAATCGAGCAGGTCGACTTCATCAAGCAGGTGGTACAGCGGACGCTCCCCTTCAGCGCGCAGGCCTATGACACCTTGCGCGCCATCATGGTCGTCGAGCAGACCCCAGCCTGGACGCTGCGCGCCAAGACCGGATGGTCGACGCGCTCCAGCCCGTCGATCGGCTGGTATCTTGGATACGTCGAGACGCGCGACGATACCTGGGTGTTCGCGATCAATCTCGACCTCCCGGAGGCAGCGGATCTGCCGCTGCGGCAGCGCTTGACGCGGGCCGCCCTGCAGGCCAAAGGCATCATCGAATGAAGAGGGGGCGCGTCGTCAGTCGAGCCATCCGAGCCTGTTGCGCCAGCGCGGCGCCTGCTGGGGGCGTCGTCCAATGCCCGGTCACTGTTGGACCAGAGGATGATCGAGGCCCGACAGCAACTCGAGGATCTCTATTCGACGCGCGGCAGGAGCGCCCCAAAGGCCTCGAAGGACAATGGCCGATGCAGCAGAAACCCTTGCGCCAGTTCGCAGTCCCGGCTGATCAAGGCATCGCGCTGTTGGATGGTCTCGACGCCCTCGGCGACCACCTTGATCCCCATGGCTCGAGCGATACCGATCACGGCCGTGGCGATCGCCTGATCATCGGTCTCATTGGCGATCCCGTCCACGAAGCTTTGGTCGATCTTGAGACCATCAATGGGATAGCGCTTCAGATAGGTGAGGGACGAATAACCGGTCCCGAAGTCGTCGACGAAGATGGAGATATTGAGGCGCTTGAGGTCGCCGAGCACCTGCAGGACCGCATCGTTTCGATCCATGATGGCGCCTTCGGTGATCTCGACGCCCACGTTTGAAGGACTCAAGTCATGGTGCGCGGCCTGCGCCTTGATGCACGAGATCAAATGATCGGTGCGGAATTGCAGCGGCGAGATGTTGATGAAGACCGGGACCAGCTCGAGACCCTGCTCGCGCCATTGCCGCAGGTCGTGGAAGACCCGCTCGATCACCCATTCGCTGACAGCAACGATCAGTCCCGACTGTTCGGCGATGGGAATGAACTGGCTGGGCGGAATGCTGCCGAGCAAGTCGGATTCCCAGCGGATGAGGGCCTCCGCGCCGACCACTCGCCCGGTCGCGAGATCGACCTCGGGCTGATAGGCCAGCTCGAATTGTCCCTTGGCGAGTGCGACCCGGATCCCGGTCTCGATGGTCAAGCGCCGCTCGGCTAGCAGCTTCATGTCGACCGAGAAGAACTGGAGCTGGTTCTTCCCTTGATCCTTGGCCTTATACATCGCCGTATCGGCATTCTTGAGCAAGGTCTCGCTGTCAGCGCCATCATCGGGGTAAACGCTCACACCCACGCTGGCACTGACGAAGATGTCTTGTCCATGGACGCGGAAAGAGGCTGAGAGGACGTCCACAAGCCGTTTGGCGGTCAAGGAGACCAGATCGGCGCTGTTGTCCTCGACCAAGAGGATGAACTCATCGCCGCCGAGGCGCGCCACCGTGTCCTGCTCGCGCAGTGATGCGCGCATGCGTGCCGCGACCTCGATCAGCAGCTCGTCACCTGCCGCATGGCCCAGGTTGTCATTGATGAGCTTGAAGTTGTCCAGGTCGACGAACAGCACATAGAGCCGCTCACCACTGCGTCCGGCGCGGGTAATCGCATGCTTAACCCGGTCGTCGAACAGGTTGCGGTTCGGTAATCCGGTCAGCTCATCATGGGTCGCCAGATATTCGATCTGCTCGTGGGACTGCTTGATGGCACTGATGTCACTGAAAATGCCGACATAATTGCACAGGGCGCCCTGGTCGTTCCGCACCGCGTTGATGGTGAGCCACTTTGGGATGACGGTGCCATCCGCGCACTTATTCCAAATCTCGCCTTGCCACATCCCCTGACTATTCAGGGTTCGCCACATCTCCGTGTAGAACTCCGGCGGGTGACGGTCGGATCTCAGGAGCGCAGGCGTGTGTCCAATTGCGGCCTCAGGAGGGTAGCCCGTGATCCGCGAGAAGGACTCATTGACCGATAGGATTTTCCCTTCGGGATCGGTGACACAGATGCCTTCACCCGCAAACCTGAAGACACTGGCGGCCAGGCGCAGACCCTCTTCCGCGGCGTGCTGGCTCGTGGTATCCAGCGCTTGGCTGCAGATGGCGGTCATCTTGCCGCCCCCGTCTACCAACGGGAAGCGGGTCACTTTGAGATAGCGGATGCTGTCCCCGATGCTGACCTGCTCCTCGCTGTCCACGGCGCAGCGCCGGCGCAAGACCTCGAGATCCTTGGTCTGCAGCAGATCCGCCAGCTGGGTATCGAAGATCTGGTAGTCCGTGCGGCCGATGATCTGCGCGAGCGTGAGTCCGAAGAAGTCCAAGAAGGGCTGATTGGCGAACTCGTAAGCGCCTGTCTGATCCTTGACCGCGAACATTGAGGCGGCCTGATTCATCACATCCAGCAGCCGTCGCTGCAGCTCTAGCGCTTGGCGTTCCGCGCGTGCGGTCTCGGTCTGGTCTGCGAGGCCGATGACGACGCCACGCGACTCTCCAGCGTGATCCGTATAGGGCACGATCTGCAGGCGGTAATCCGCGTCCGCATTCTGGAGCGTTCGATGGATGGTCTCGCCTTCATGTAGCACACGCTCCGCCTCAGCGGGCAAATCGGCGAATGCGGCCGGCAGCCGCAGGTTCTTGAAGGGGCGGTGATGGCAGTTGGCGGTCAGCTGCATGACCCGCTCGGCGGCCCGATTGAAACGGGTCAGGTGCAGCTGGGTATCCAGCACGACCAAGGGGAAATCCACGCTGTTCTGGACGCTTTCGAAGTCTGCGTTGAGGGCGGCGAGTTCGGCGGACTTGACCATCAACTCTTCGTTGACGGTGACCAACTCCTCATTGCTGGCCTGCAGCTCCTCGTTACTGGCCTCGAGCTCCTCGTTGCTCGCCTGGAGCTCTTCGTTGGAGGCTTGAACCTCCTCGTTGAGCGCCTGCATCTCCTCGTTGCTGGTCTCCAACTCCTGGATGACGGTCTGCAAGTGCTCGCGCGTCGCGATCAACTCGTCTTCCAGCACCCGCATATCCATGTCCAGGTGCGTGGATCGGCTGCCTGCTCGCCGCGGTGGCGTCTGAGGCTCGAAACTGACGAGAAACATCTCGTCGGGCTCGTAGGGGTGATGGGGGTTGACGCTCAGACGGATCAGGCCGGCACGGCCAGGTGCCACCCGCCGCTGACGTCCCTTGGCCGATTTACGCTTGGTGCGTGAGTAGTGGACCAGCGTCAGTAGCTCCGTGCGCAGCTCCTTGCTCAGCATGTTCGGGAACTCCAGCCGCGGCGCCCCGTCGGGCAGCTGGATGTAAGGACTCAGGTCTCCCTGGGTGTGGATCACATAGAGGCGGTCATCCAGCAGGACCGAAGGTGGGACATAGGCCTGGAAGGCCAACTGCTTGAACAGACCGTTGACCGATTCGGTCGGCTCCACCGCTTGCTTGCCGACAATGGCGCCGAGGTGCCCCCGCAAGGTCCTGGCGACGTCGTGATTGGCCGCACCGCCCTTGGGGCGAAAGAGTCGCGCCTTGGCGTCCAGTGACTCGAACAGCGCATCCTGCTGTGAGATGTTCTCTGAGCGCCCGAGGAAGAGGAGCCCGTCGGTCCGCAGCGAATAGTGCATAACGGAGAGGACCTTGGCCTGCAGGTCAGTGGCGAAATAGATCAGCAGGTTGCGGCAGGACACCAGATCGAGCCGCAGAAAGGGTGGGTCGAGTGCCAGATCCTGGCGGGCGAAGACCACCAGATCCCGAATCTCCTTGACGATTTGATATTGATCGCCAACGGGCTCGAAATAGCGCGACACCAGCGTCTCGGGCAGGTCGATGAGCGCCGCCACCGGGAACATAGCGCGCCGCGCCAAGGTCAGCGCTTCCATGTCGATGTCGGTCGCGAAGATCTGGATGCGCAGATCGCGCAGGCCATCCCGACCCAAAAGCTCGGCGAGCACGATGGCAATCGAGTAGGCCTCCTCGCCGGTGGCGCAGCCAGGCACCCAGATTCGCAGCTCTGCGCCCTTGCGCTTCGTCTCCAGCAGTCTGGCGAGCGCCGTCTCCAGCTGCCTAAAGGGCTCGGCATCGCGGAAAAAGGCCGTCACTGAGATCAGGATGTCCTTGGCCAGCCGCTCGAGTTCTTCCGGATGATCCGTCGCAAACTCCACATAGGCTTCCAAACCCTCGGCACCCTGGGTCGCCATGCGTCGGCGCACGCGCCGCCAGAGAGTGGATTCCTTATAGCCGCTGAAGTCGATCTTGGTGCGTCGGCGCACCTCTAGCAGCAGCCGAGTCAAGCGTTGGCTATCCGTCTCGTCCGGGAAGGCGGAGGGCATGGTGGCGACCCGATGAACGAGCAGACTGATCTCATGGGCGATGTTGGCCGGCGGCAGGACGTAATCCACCTCCACCGCATTGATCGCCGACTGAGGCATGCCCGGATACTTGGCCGAGCCCGGATCTTGGGCGAACGTGATGCCGCCGTTGGCCTTGATGGCGCGCATCCCCAGGGTACCGTCGCTGCCAGTCCCTGAGAGGATCACGCCCATCGCCGACTCGCCCTTCGTTTCCGCCAGCGACTTGAGGAACAGATTGACCGATGGCCTCGGACCGATATCCGGACGCGGCTCCTCAAGGACGAAACGGCCCTCGCGCAGCAGCAGATTCCATTTGGGTGGGGAGATGTAGATCGTGCCAGGCAGCGGAATCTCGCCGTCCTCGACGGCCTTGACGGGCATATCCGTCTCGCGGCCGATGAGCTGGACCAGCATGCTGCGGTAGTTAGGCGAGAGATGCTGAGCGATGACGAAGGTGCAGTTGAGCCCCGCCGGGAGCGCGCCGATGAGCAGGGTCAGCGCCTCGAGTCCACCCGCCGACGCGCCGATTCCAACGATATAGTGCAGGTCTGGCTCTTGCTGCGGGGCTGATTCGCTTTCGGGCTGATGAGGTTCGCGCGAGTCGCTCATTCCATGCTCCAACCTGATTGAATCGATCCTAATTGAATCTATCCGAGCCACGTCACCGCGAAGCAACGCCGGCCCAGGCACGATGTCGCCCCGTCACGTCCGCGGCGCTCGGTTAGCGACGGTGCGGCCGTAATTCCCTAGTCTGCATATCAAGTATCTATACTCACACAAGTGATCGCAAGACACCAAGCACATGAGGACCCCAAGAACTTCATGTGTTCGGCGCATAGGGCTTTGAATTGTTTAAAATTAATCCCTTAATTTCGGATTGGTGCGCTTCGACGCCTGCCTGCTTTGCGGCTGGCTCTGAAGCTCTTCATTGCGACCGCAAGTGCGCCCTGTTCGACCGAGTCGAGGGTCAGGTCTCGCCTTGTAGCGCTAGGTCTGACGTGCGACACGCAAGGTTAGCCTCAAGGTACGTCAGCGGGTATGAGCTTTGAGAAAAATCGCCTGAGTTGTCACGGTCAGCGTCCTCTCGGCGTAGGGCCATCCCTTTGCTCGACCGCATGACCGGGCGTCATCGCTCCTATGGATGGTTCCGACATCCAAGCATCGCCGTCCCTGTCTATAGTGGACCCGAAATTTGAGACAGCCCTCTAAGCGTAAAGTGAAGACAAGCGGAGGGGTTGAGATGACGCGCAAACGCTACAGCAAAGACTTCAAGGCCAAAGTGGCTTTGGCGGCGATCAAGGCACAGCAAACAGCCGGCGAGCTGGCCTCGGAGTCCGGGGTGCATCCGAAACAGATCAACGACTGGAAGAAGCAGGCCGTGGACGCCTTACCGGAGGTATTCGGGCGCACCGTGGCGCGGGAAGCCGCCGAGCGCGAGGGCGAGCGTGATCGGCTCTATCAGCAGATCGGGCGTCTGCAGGTTGAGCTGGATTGGTTGAAAAAAAACTATGGAGGCAAATTGAGCTTGAGGAGCTTTTCCTCGAGCGCCGCGAGGTAGGTGTCGGGATGCTGGCGA
>NZ_JAAIJR010000157.1 GCF_010915725.1 Thiorhodococcus mannitoliphagus | reverse complement strand
CTAGGGGGGATTTCGGGCGGCATCGCTCGCATCGGGAAACAATTGATGGCCACTTGCTAAGGACGGCAAAAGGGAAGACCTGCACCATTCTTCCAAAAAACATTCTTCCAAAAAAGACCGACGTGGAGTGGAGTGGAGTGGAGTGGTCGGCCTTGAGCGATAAATTAGCCTATTTCAAGCCAGATAACGCCTTTTCGTTCTTGATATTTTTCTCAGACTCTAGAAACTGAAAAAACTTTCTGACTGCAACTTTAATATCACTATCCGTAGAAGAATCCCAGACTTTACGGTGATACCATTTTCTAAAATGAGAGTTTGCCATTCCTTTTGTGACATCCTCCAAGTTTTCGACATCCGTATAATCACATAAAAACTCTATAAACATCTGAATGATATTAGTATGTTTCCGAGCCGTCTTTTCGGTGTATTTATTTGAGAGATATGATTCAAACTCGGACTTTAAGCTCTCAAGATGATCTCTAAACGGCTTTCTTTCTTCTTCCGCTTCTTTTCGTGCCTGAAAATATTCATCAATCTTGTCACCTGGAATCATCACTTTTCCAGTAAATACTTTTGGCATATCAGAACCCTTTAACCAATGATTTGTGTTGTCTTGGCGTAAGCTATGAAGTTTGAGACTAACGTCAAACTTAAACCAATCCATACTGCACTGAGACAAGACTGAATGAAAGCGCTGAGCTATGTGCGCAGCCGCCAGCTTGAAGTGAATATTGGGCCTATAGTGACATTAGCCTCCTATTGCGAGGAGGCTCGTGGATGGTCGGTTGGCATCAATCGTGATATTGACGACAGTAATTGTTCCTGGTTACCGCGATAGACCACAGGACTGCTATAAGTTGCCGCCTGCCTGGTTTCAATAACCAATCGGTTATTCTGAATCGACATGGCTCTAATGTCACTCCAGCGAAGAAACACATCACTGGTAAACAGATGGTAAGCAAAGCGGATGCCGTCATCGTTCGCGGTCAGTTTCTTGAAGTACTCCGGTTGTGTCGCTTGGTATCCAAAAAATACCCCAATAAGTGATCCTGCAAACAAGACAATCAAGCCAGCGATATGCCAACTTTGAGATAAGCGCCTCCGAAAGTCTAGCCAGAACGCGAAGCCGAGCCCAAAGCCGACGAAAGTCACACCGCCCAAAATATACCAAGTCATGTATACGGATTGGAATTGATATAAAAATGTCTGTTCCATCGATATCGTGGCCTTGATCATCGTTCGGTCCACCTGCCGTGATGCAACCTCAGTCGGTCAAGTAAGACTCTGCTTTTTTGATAAAAATTGCTTTAGTTGAGTGCTTTTATCGGTCTTGGGCGAGACGATGATCAAGGCCGATATCGTATCCAAGTATGCCCAACGTCAAGCCTAAGCCGGGCCGTACTGCGCCCATGATGATTCCGAATGCGAAATGGCAAGCTAGACGGCGCAGTACGGGCTCGGCTTTAGACACTGTATCGAAACTAACCCTCTGATTTATTGTCATAATTTCTGAAGCAAGAGCCGATTCTATACGTATCTATACGAATTTGCCCTCTATATTCGGAGAGATCAAAATGACTTCAGACAATGGCGAAGCGCTTGTGCGGTATCCTAGCGACCTAAACGATGAAGAGTGGGCTATCATTGAGCCGATCCTAGATGAACTTGATCCCTATACCACCGGACGCCCTCGCGACGCGGATATGCGGGAGATTCTGAATGCAATCTTCTATCTCAATAAAACAGGTTGTCCGTGGCGCTATTTGCCAAAAGATTTTCCCCCTTATAACCGTGTTAATTACTACTATAATAAATGGACTCATAGCGGAGTACTCGCGCAGGTCAATGCAGCCTTGCGTGGGTGTTTGCGCGAGAAAAATGGGCGCCAAGCAAACCCAACCGGCGCCATCATCGATAGCCAAAGCGTGAAAGGCACACAGGAGTCGTCGATTGAGTCTGGCTTCGATGGCGGCAAGCTCGTCAAGGGACGAAAGCGGCATATCGTTGTCGATACAATGGGTTGCCTGCTCGTCGTCTGTGTGCATGCGGCCAACATCTTTGACGGGAAGGCGGCTCGTCAGGTTTTCACACGTCTCTTTGTGCTCCTCGAGAGCGTCAAGCTCATCTGGGCAGATTGCGGCTACGCTGGCCGTGAGCTGTTTGAATGGGTATTGGCAGAATTCGATTGTATCCTCGAAGTTGTGAAGCGGCGGAAAGGAAAGAAAGGGTTTCATGTATTGCCACGCCGATGGGTCGTAGAGCGCACATTTGCTTGGATCGGTCGATCGCGTCGCCTGAGTAGGGATTATGAAAGAGAGCCACGATCAAGTGGGTCACAAGTCTATCTGGCTTCCTCGCGTCTATTGCTCCGTCAAATCAGCAACAATCAAATAGCTTATGAGTAAGTTATTTGGCGTCGTTACGGAATCTGGGTCGAGATTCATTGCGAACTAGTTTCTATACAGTGTCTTAGGCGCATGTTAGGCGATTAATAAGGTTTGTTCTCTGTATAGAAATTTCAGAAAACTAAGTACCTCAACAGAATCTCGAATGCTGAATAGAAAATATTAAATTCAATTAAAATGCTAAAAAATTCATAAAAATCGATTATTTATAATGATAAAGTATTCATAAAGAGCAGTTTTACTGTTACAAGCAATTTAGTAGGGGTGCTTACCAGCCCTTTTAAGGTGCCGTTACGTGTCCGGTTTTAAGTGGCTGATTTCATGAAGGCCAGCTCTGCCAAAACTAGGGATTGGCAGCGGTGACCCGCAAACCCGTCGCTTCAAGCGATTCATTTAAAATGTTGTTTTTACACACCTTAAAAGGGCTGGGGGTGCTTACTTGTCTATCTTGCGAAGATTTGAGCCTGGAACCTTCGCCCCCTCGTGAAAACCTTGCTTTTGGATCTTCTCTCGCGCAGCCATCTGCCCTGGAGTTAAATTTTCATCCTTCTTTTTTACCACCAATTTTGAGCGTATTCTCTCTTGTTTAAGAATTTCAGTTCGAGACAGTTTTCTTCTTGATTTCTTTCCTATCTTTTTCCCTATATTTGACGCCCCATGCGCAGGCTCTGTTGTATTTGTTGAGCGTTTATTATGAATGGGTGCGTTTAGTTTGTCGAAGTCACGGCGAAGTGTTTCCGACCTATTTCTTGTATCAGAACACGCTTTTTCAGAATGCCTATTTGATATTCTAGTTTTGGATGCGTCGAAACGCTGTAACCTAGTGAATCCGCATGCCGGACAAGCCATAAGTTGATGCTTGTCCGATCCGCATTGTGGGCACTTTTCATATGCCATATGGTCCCGCTACATTTTCCTGTGTGCGCCTAACGACATTCGTAACTGGCCCAAAACTGCGCCGGTATGACGCTTGAATTTACCACTGAGCTGCGCGCGCGGTTTTGGGTCGACCCTTACGCAATTGTTATGTTCTTCTCGTAAGCGGCAATTGAAAGGTTCTTGTTTCTGTGGCTAGAGTATCTCCGTTGAGCATTCTTGTGGTCCACTGCTGAACGGTAGCTTCGGTTGTGTTGGTGGCGGCTCGATTGATCAAACTATTGGAGCAGACAGTTAGTCCGAAAGTTGTGAGGCGAACGTATTCGGCTCTTCCTTGAGGTTCAAGCCAATTCTTCCTCTTCCAGTACGAGAGCGCCGTTGGGCTTAGCAAAAAGCGAAACGCATCTGATCTCATTTCGATCAAAGTGAGGTCTGTGGCGTTTTGCATAACGCGGAATCCGGCAAGAGTCATGCCCCGAAGCTGTTCAGGATCGGTAGGATACTGCGGGGCTGCGTGAAGCGTGATCGCCTCAAGAGCAAGATCATATATTGGAGGCATGTGAGGATTCTCGCTGAATGCTACCTTTCGAACATAACGCAAAGATCAGCCCCGCGCTATTTGCGCATCGGCTGAAACATCTCGTTAGGCAAATAATGTGTTGCGCGCCAGTTCTTTTATTACCCGTTCTTCCTACGCACCCTTAAGCTTCTGTTTCAGCCGCTCTGCAAGATTCTCTGCACTCGGGATTTCATTTGGATTCTCCTCAAAGGCCTTCGCCAAGACGGCAAGATATAGAAAAGGGAACAGATTTATTTTAAATTTGACCTCTTCGGCAGAGCGAGGTAGGTCTCGAACATGAAAGCTGCTTCCGTTCTGGTCCAAGATCCGGTTTGTTGCGAATAAATAAATCCGTCCTCTTTTCTGTTCCTGCGAGCTTCCGGAGTTAGGTAAACTGTCCCCGGAACTGGAACTGCGAACTGCAGCCTCAGCGGCGCGCGCCTTAGTGCGTCCGCTGTAGGCGCATGTTAGCCAGTTGACTCAGCTGTATACCATCTATCAACGATTTCATGTATTTGCTCATAACATCTATCCAAACTCGATTCCTTATAATCTTCCGATATGTTCATTCCTTCGGCTAATACCGGCTCGATTTCCGCAAAACCCATAAACTGGAATTCAGTACGAACCAAAGTAGTGAGGTGATCCCAAGGGTTGGGTGGATCGAGATATGGGCCACCACTCGCCGACATGGTGATTGCTCGTTTTTCTTTCATCAGACCCGCATATCCAGTTGGACCCGACGTCCAGGTATGTTCCTTCAACATGACCGCATCAAAGTATGTCTTTACGATCCCAGGAAAAGAAAAATTATGCATCGGAAATGCCATCGCGACGACGTCGGCGCCCATGAATTGTCTGGTTAAAGCATCAAAAGGCTCCAGTCGTTGTTTGCCCTCCGATCCGATTTCTTGCTTCAGATAGTCTCTTTTGACATAATAATTTAATGCTTCACGATCAAAAAAAGGTGGGGGTTTTTGGATAAGATCTATTTCTTCGATGGTGCTTAATCCTTCAATTTTCTGCTGAAATCGCTCTAACAGCTTTGCAGAATGAGATCGGGGAATGCGCGGTAGGTATTTTACGATCAATGTTCTCATGATTTTTCCTTTGGCTAACGTTTCGCGTAACCCTTTCGCGCAACCTGCGCATTTGTAGCGAGCATCGCGAGCAAAAAATGCGTCGGCGTTTACGCGATTGTTATGTCTTTTCTTGTTTACGCGGCCTCGACCTTCGAATAGTGGAGGAGCATCAAATCTTCTTCTTTGATGCCAAGCATCGCGTATGCTCTTCCATCATCCCCGCAAAACTCGACCTCGTAGGCGGATTCTCCAAGCTTTTCTACGACAGTCCCCACTTGCCCCTTGACTAATCTTGCTTCTGGCAGATCTCGTAGTAAGGCAACCACATCCAACTCTTTAATCTTGTTTGACATTGTCTATCGGCCTCGTAACACGTAACAGGATGTAAGGCGAGGTCTTTTTTCGCCCAACTTAATGATCCATGTGCTTCTTACCATTGCTTCCTTGGTGCCCGTGGCGTAAGTGAAGTCAACAATGTATCGAGTGCCGAACTCATCCACTGTGCCAATAGCACAATCCTCCGTGATTACTTTCTGTAGCAATGTGCCCGCAAGTTCTTGTGCGTTGCTGCCAGTCATTCCCAAAGCAGAGAGAAACACCCGTGCCTTGTGTTTGCCTCTTGAGTGTTCGTGGCTCAGGCAGTAGTCGGTGAGTTTCCGGATGTCGACAACTTCGTATTCTGCGTTCGGGACTTTCACTTATGCTCTTCAGGACATAACGCAGCCGATCCACTTGTTAGCGTCTATCATCGATACTTTTCGAAATATGCGAGATCGACATCGAAAACCGTGCGCTTTTTTAAACCAAGCTCAACCCGTTCAAACATCTCGACAAGTTTTTCGCTGTCTACTAGCTCGACCTGCGGCGCACCTTCGCGATTCGCTTCCTGAACTGCTGCGGCCGAGAAGCCGGAAGTAGTGATGATGATCCCCTTTTCAGCACGCCCGATCATGGCGTTGCGAAAGTCGCCAACCTGCGCCCGAGAAACCAGATTCCCTTTCGCATAACGCTTGCATTGAAAAAGCACCTTGAAACTGACGAATGGATTAATCTCCAGAACTCCGTGGCCATCGATACCTCCATCTGCCGTTCCGCCGGTAACTTCGACCTTTTCGAAACCGGATTCCCGAAGCAGTTCACGGCAGACCTTCTCGAAGCCTGAAGGGCTTAAACTCCGTAGTGTGGATAGCAGGTCCACAGCTTCATCAGTAGCCACTTGCCCAGGGGCGGCGTCTTCATCTTCTTGCAGCGGATCGACGACTTCTTGAACTTGCTGCCCCTTTCGCGCCTCTGCGTGAATCGCGACCCATTTCAAGAAAATCTGCCGAGCCTCAATTTCCGTTAGATGAGTTGCGCGGCCTTGTTCTGTAAGTGTCCATGTGCCCCGCTTTGAAGAATCAACGAGACCTTCCCATACTAAGTATTGGCGTGCCCACGCAACTTGGTTCTGAAACCTACTAGCACCAGACTTAAGCGTCTCGTCCAAAACTTCATCAGGAATTGCCAGGTTCTTAGCGATTCTTGAATAGACCTCGCGTGGTCTACCGGAATCACCAAGGTCTCGCAATGCGTCGAGCACAGGACCAAACCACTTCACAAATTCTGCGTTTGATTTTTTTGCCATCGCGCTGTTGGCCGCTAACGTCACACCTAAGCCGACCCATACTGCGCTGCGAAGAGGCCGAATAAAAGTACTGATCTACGCGCGCAGTATGGGGTCGGCTCGAGGTGCGTGTTAGGCAATTTTGTCGGTTTGATTCGATGTCTGAGAATCAAATCGACCCTAGCCCCATTAATTCCCTTATTTCCTGAAAATTAAACAATTAAGTAAATTATCACCGGAACTCGGGGAGCTCGGCAATCATACTGTTAAAGCCTTTGCGACTTAAAGGAGTGCAAATATCTTTAACGGCCCAACCTCTTGAGCTACGATAAAAATCCAGGAGAATGAGGCCATCTTCCTGGTCCGCAATGGATAATGCGTCATAAACGAAAACGATCTTTCCTGAATCGCCTCTGCTAACAACTAGGAAAAGCTTATTAAGGTGGTCAAAACGCGGCTTTATTGAATCTTGCAAAATCGCGAGCATAGATATAACCGCAAGTCTATCCACCATTGGCGAAACTCTTGGAAAATCCAGCGAGAGAGACCACCCACCTTCCCAGGTTACACTTCCGTCATCGGACTGACGATATTGGTAGTTTACAATTTCCTGTGGATATTTCTTGTTTTCTTTACTATAGCCAAAGCAAAAAATCATTGGGTCAACTGATAATCCTTTTGTCTCGAATTCCAATACGACATTGTACTTGATGTCAGAATCCAGCAAATCGCCGCTGCAACTAGGATCGCACCTGCTAGTAAACGCAGAAGCATCTCCAATTGGGTTGTCCAGGATTCTGGACCAGAATTTTCCATATGATTCTTCAGCGGCTCTTCGGGATTTAACTCTATAAATGAAAGAAAGCGAAGTTAGACCCGCAAATACAACAACAGCTATTAGAGTCAAAGCCATAAAAAAATCACATGTTATCGAGATTAAACCGCTTTTCGCGAGGGCTGTGTCAAATGCCAAGCGCAAGGCAGATGCCTCTAGGTATGGAGCCAAGCTCAGCAAGGGGACCGAGCGGCTCTTACGTTATTTAGCTTGCTTGCTTCCTATTTCTCTCAATATGCTTTGGATGATTTTTTCTCGGTGCCTAACGTAAGCTTCAGCCGTTGGCCAAAGCGATGCAAGCGTAGCGAGTGCGCTTTGGCCGGTCGGCTGAAGGCCTTTGTTAAGTGCTCTTCATTTGCTTTAACAAGGCGTTGTAATCAGAGTGCGAGCCTACCCAGAACCAAACTATCTTTTCATCTTTCAATATGCCGACAGCTCGATAGTCCTTTGTGATGCGGGCGTTGATCATGGGACCGCCCGTCTCGGTCGAGTCGGCGCCGTGCATCCTTCAGGCAAAGCGACCTGTGAGCGGCCGTGCGTTTGGACTCAGACGACGATCAAGTCTGTGATGCGTGCAGAATATACGGGAAGGCTAGAATGCACTCTTTTGAAATGTAGACTCGGATACCAAGGATCATCCTGAAAAAGCAGGTAAGCTTCTTTTGCTCTTTTCCTGACATCTACTGGTAGCTCGCGGTAGCTCTTCAAAAACTTGGCTGTTGCTTTGGAAATCACAATTCATCCGGATCCAGCTTTGTTGTCTTTCCTTGGTCTTCTTCCGACAAAGCTTCTAGCGCCAGTATGCCTAACGAATCTTCCGACTCAGCGAAAAGCGCATCCCATTTTTTATCCGAGTCGATTTCTTCGAGAACCCACCTTGCGAGTGCATTTTGTTCAATGTCTGGTAATTTCGATGCTTCGCTAAAAGCCTTTTCAAGCATGCTTGTCATATGTTGACACCTCTTGGTCTTGCCGCACTTAACGCCATGCTCAGCCGAGCCGGTTGAGCGAGAGCGAAACCGGCTTCGGCTGGAGCATCGTGTTAGGCGATTTAATCGCATTGATTCGATTCTCGAAAATTAAATCAAATTGAACCTGACCCCTTAACCCCAAGCACATCGTTAAGCGATTTTTGTCGGTTCGATTCACTTGCCGAGAATTAAATCGAACCTGGGTCCTTTAATTTCTGGCTACCGTTGGGCGCTACCTTCGCCGGGATGCCGAGCTTGACCGCCGGGCTGCGTACGCCCTCGCTCGCCTCCGGGCTCCACGCCCCCCTCAGCCTCGAAAAGCTATTTTCTATCCCCCTCCGCACCGCCACGATCCCGGGCTTGTCCAACAAACGGTTCAGATCGTCGCTCGCTTCGCTCGGACGATCTAACCTTATTCGTTATGCGCTCGGTTCTCGCTGAGCCTTGATTTCAGTAATAATGTCCTTCACAGACAAGCCTTCGAACAGCTTGTCACGGTCTATCGTGTAGTTTCCGGAGCCTGCTCGGAACTGATTGAGGAATCGAATGGTATCAACAACCCCTATTGCCATAATTAGCGCATTAGTGCCGCGTTGAGTTACTTCAGAAATTGGTTGAACATGTGTTGTCATCGTAAAGCCTCAGATACAAGAGTAAGCGCGGAGACGACCTTGCAGCCGAGCCCAGTTTCTGCCCTAGCTTTCCGTAAAAGGCGGTCATCGCATGTCGTGAAGAAATCCACTCTTGCTGTCGATGCAAGAGCAAGATGGATAGCATCCATTGGCCTGATGCCACGGATTTCGAGAGATTCGGCTAATTTCTCTGCCTCATCAGTAATTTCGATTCGCTCTTTGGATAAATCCAGAATTGCCGCCACTTCACTACGACGCTGGACGTCCGGAATACGCCTCGTTTCGTATTCGAGTGCCTCGGAATTCACCATCACAACATCGCCGGCTTGAGCCGCCGCGAGGATTGACAGAATGGCTTCGGTTTCAACTCGAATTCTTGGTTGGGTTTGATCGTCAAGTGGGCGCTGAAGAGAGCAGCTATCGAGGTAGATTTTCATAAGATGATTTGACTCTCTGCTTCCTCTTCACGCGCATAACGTTGCAAATCAGCCGACCCAAAAGCGCGCGTGGCACTGAAGCATGAAATAAGTAGCGAGTTCGACGCGCGCTTTTGAGGTCGGCTGCATTTGCCGTGTCAGCCGTATCATGGCTCTTCAATTCCAGGGTCTCTGCAAATTTTTCGCGCCATCAATTCTTTGATTTCATTGTGTCGCGGTACGGCCGTCATCTCGCCGGTGTTTTTGTTCTTCCATATAGAGTGGCGTCCGCCTTCACGCACTAATTCGCAGCCATACTTGGACAAATGGCGAATCAATGCGTTGCGCTTCATATTGCTATCGGAATTTCTTCAAAATCATTTTCTGCTTGATCTCGGGCTTCCTGACAGCGGAGTTCCAGTATATCTTTAACAGCTTCTCTTAGACTTAAGAGCAACTCCTCTTTCGTCTTTTCTTGGGCATTAGCGCCCGGGATTTCTTCAACCCAACCCAACCACCAGTCGCCGTCTCTCTTAACGATCGCGGTGAATTCTGCTTTCATAAAGCATAGCCTCGAAGATCAGATGCGTAGAGTATTGCTCTTGCCGGCTAACGACCCAGCTCACCGGCCACTGCGGAGCGGTAGCGGAGCAGTGGTCCGGTGAAGCGACTTGTTAGCGGATGCTTGCTTAATCGGTGGTTCTACAAAAGGACGGCCCATATCTATATGTTCTTTTTCAGATCTCTTTAAATCTTCATAGATTTCGCGCAAGTCATAGTTGAAATTTGCAGCATGGGCTTCTCTGTTAGCTCTGACTTCTTCTATGATTTCATCAATTGCCATCTTCTTCTCCAAGCAGCTCTTCCGGCGTGCAAATGAACGGCAGGAACTGTCCTTGTTCACTGAGATAATCCATAATTCTTTTTTGCAGTTCAGGATTCGCAATGTGTTTGCAATTCCATGTCAGCAAATAGTCAACTGCATGAATCGTGGCAATAGCAATATGCAAGCTATCCTCTGCTGCTTTGGCAGGAATTATTCCTTTGTTTAGAAGATTCTCTGCGAGTTGGTATGACTCTTCTGTTGCAACCAACAACGGAATGCTTTCGATGATTTCCAAACGTCTTTGAGCAGCGTCCGCATCCCAGCAGCACATTCACGCAATACCAATTCTGACACGACAAATCATAGTCTGTTCGTTTATCCCACCATGCTGAGGTTATTTGCTGGTGAGCAGCACCGATAATGGTTTTACTGGGTCGTGCAGTCAAATAACTGATGACAGAAGTTTCAAGATAAACTCTGCGCTTCAATGATATCTGCTCCAGATGTTCTTCACTCGCTAACGTCAACGATAAGCCGGGCCATACTGCGCAACTATAACACTACCGGATTGCTCTGAGGTCGGCGTTGATCATCGGACCGTCCAGTCGGTTGAGTCGACAGCGTGAATCCTTAAAGGCAAAGCGACGTGGGAGCGGCGCCCCCCCGCAAAAGCGCGCCCCTAGCGGCGGGGCGCCCCCCCCCCCCGGTGTGGGCGTGGTC
>NZ_JAAIJR010000156.1 GCF_010915725.1 Thiorhodococcus mannitoliphagus | reverse complement strand
GGAGCTTCGAGCAGTTGATGGATCAGGGTTTTTGGCCCGCCGAGGTCGACTGATCACAAGGGCAGGCCCGTTAGGGCAGCGATCTTCAATCGGGTCGACTCCTGCGGCATGCTCACGTCCCCCTCGCAGAGGGCATGGTTCGGTAAGCTGTACACGGATCTCGCCGAAAATAATTCTGTCCCCTTTTTTTGGTTCGCTCTCGCTCACCCCAACCTACGCGGGCTGAATGGAAAACTGTTCTGTACGCTGAAAGACTGGTCCACCGACCTCGATCAGCTCGCCTTCGAAATCTGTCAGATCGTGCGCCTGCCAAAACGAGGCAAGCTGCGAAATCGAATCCGTGTTTGGCGGGTGACTCATGTTCTTTTCCACTGCTGGTCACGCCGTCTTTCACGCTCTGTCATTGATCGAGCCGTCATCGGATATCCTTTTCCGTCGGGAAACTGGATCACAATGCAAAGTAGGCCACATTGTTCAGACTGCCCCTTCCCCGTCACCGCGCGGCTGTCCCGTGTCAACCAAAGCCTTCATAAGCACTTGGCGTTCGACATCATCGAGCGCTGCGTCCAAGGCTTTCAGCTCATGGGCTGCAAGCAATTGCTGTCCCTTCGGACTTAGCAGAAACCGCATCAGCTGTTGCGCGAGTGGATAACCTTTCGCCGCCGCCTGGCTCAACCACAGGATTCCAGCATCATCATCACGCTCGATGCCTTCGCCGGACAGATAACAGCGTCCCAGATAACACATGGCATCCGGGTAAAGCTGCTTCGCGGCCCGCGTCAGCCAACGCACGGCTTCAGCCGGTTGGTGGGCCGTAAAAAAGACGAGCGCCAAGCAACACTGGGATTCGGCATCACCATCATCGGCGGCCAGAATCAGGGAACGGTCCTCCTGTTTCAGCGGCAGAGAGGACAAAGGTAAAACATCATCCAGGCTCAAGCGCGTTTCTTCCCCCGGTCCGTGCGTGCCAAGGGTGGCGACCCCGCCCTCGCCAATGCGCCGCCACAGGGTACGCCGACTCAATCCAGTGATCGAGATCGCGGTGTTCAAACAGATCGAAGGCATCTTGTTCTCTCTCCATGTCAGGACAGTCGCCACCTTTCGAGCCATGAGTCTATCCCAACGCCAGGCATCCCATGAACCGTCCATGGTGCGAGAGGGTGTGCCAAAGCCTCGCTTGGCACAGGGGGGGGTGTGCCAAAGCCTCGTTTGGCACAGGGGGGGTGGTGCCATCGCATCATTTGGCAGAGGCATCTGTCCGCTTGATAGGGGATTTCCGAGGCGGTCCGGCCGATGCGAAACAGTCGGCGCCTGACGCGGAGGGGGTTGTCGTCGCGCACGGATCCTGGATGGATGCATTCAAATTCAACGGGATAGATAGAAATCGCCTTGATGAATGGCAGGATTTCAGCGTCGCATGGCGTCATATCCATCACGGATGGCATGCGATCTGCTCTCTCTCGCTCGGGAGACCTCGAAGATGCGGCGAGACGAATCGGGCCGCCGGCACGGCCTCCTCGTTCAGACGGTTTCAACATCCATTGCGGAGAGACAGATGAAAAAGTTCCAACAGGGCTTTACCTTGATCGAACTCATGATCGTTGTGGCGATCATTGGTATTTTGGCGGCGATTGCCTTGCCGGCTTATCAAGACTACACCGTTCGCTCCAAGCTTGCTGAGGCCATGATTGCTGGTTCTTCGGCCAAGGGCGTCGTAAGCGAGGCATTCCAGACCGATAGCGTTAATGGTGTAGACGCCGCCGCCGCCGCATGGGCCACCAAGACGGCAGCGGAAAAGGCGACCAAGTACGTCAGCGATGTCACAATCGCGACGGGCACAGGCGAGGTCACGGTGACGATGGCGACGGCAACCGGATCTGGCTTGCCGGGTGATGTCTTGGGCGCCACCCTTGTTTTCACGCCCAACGTACAGAACGCCGCCTTGGCCGCAGGTGTATCGGGCGCAATCGATTGGGCTTGTCAGTCAACGACGAACGCGACAGCAACTAACCGTGGCCTGGCTCCTGGGACGGCTGGCACTCTGCCTGCCAAATATGCTCCGGCTGAATGCCGATAGCCCTCGGCTCTGGCAGCCTGGTCTGAAGGGCGGCACGGGCAGCGCATGGGGTCGATGTTAGGCGCGGACGCTGGTCGAGCAGGTTAATCTTCGCCCCAGATCATTGATGAGCTGGATATGAGCGCCCCCAAGAGACTGGGGGCGCTTTCAGTTGGACGTCTCGAGCGGAGCGATGCGGAGTTCGATGGATTTCGCCACTTCATGGGCTCCCGCTCCGCACGGGCTTGAGGGATCAGATGAAAGCGCCGCATATCTTTGCATCCTTTCCCCTCGTCGCAGCACGAAAGGGTTACTGATGACCAAATTGAACGCCTTCACGATCTACTTAGAAACTGTCCATTTTCTAAACCGCGTCGGCGCCGTTGCTCGTTAGCTTGCGCGAGGGCGAGCGAATCTAAGAAGCTGTCTGGAAAACATGTAGGGGCGACTTCAGCCGCCCTTCGTATCAGCGAATGGGCGACTAAAGTCGCCCATTCACCCGCCCATCCGGGCCTTGACGCTAATTTCCCGCTAGCCTCTAATGAACTGTCCATGATTTACATCCCTACTTGAGTTCAGACGCTACCGCTCAAATCGGGAAGTAATTGATGGACAGTTATTAAAAGCGATGCGTACCGTCCCGGACGCGCCAAGAGGAGATTAATTGATGGAGTTTTTCTTTTGGAGGAAGACTTCGAAGCGAGTCGAGACGTTCGCGGTGGAGTTAGCGACCGACTTCTTCAGCCAAGTTTCGCCCGATACCCTCGCCCGCTACTTCCGCGATGCGGAACAGGACAAGAAGATCCGCAAGGTCGTCGAGTCGCAGATCCACAATCTCGTGCTGCGCCTCAGCCAGTTCAAGGATCTGCACAAGGTTGGGGTTTATGGCAAGGCGAGATTCCATCAGGCATTCATGACGCGGCTCAATGAACTCGGCTATGAGAATACGGCGGTCAAGGAATTGAATAACCTTTTGATGGTCAAGACCCCGTAACATCGCATCTTCTCATTCAATACTTGAGCCGACCGCAGTGTCCTGGGAGCGCCGACATGTAACCGAGCGGCCTGAACCTAGTGCGTACGCCAGTGCGCGAGCCTGGAAAAGATGTTGCGGTAGGATTTTGGCGCCTTGCCGCCGTGCGCCTCGATCTCACCGAAATAGGGCTCCGCACAAGGACCGAGGGCTATGACCAAGTCATCGAGATAGGGGGCATAGTTGACCCACCGCTGTTTTGAGTTCTTGTAGACGGGTTGGCGCACCTGCCAGAGGCTGGCAGTGGCAACGGATCGTTTGGCACGATGAAAATCCAGGCAGCGTTCATCCCATTCGAGTCCGCAATGGGCGATGATGCGCCTAGCCTCACTCTCCGTGTCATCGACTAGGCGCTCGTAGTGGACGTCGAGAATAACGTCTGGCGGTAGCGCCGTCCGCCAATGCGCGATCATGTCCTCATGGAAACGATAGTACTGACCGATCCAGGATAAGTCATAGCTCCAACGCGCTTCGCGAAAGGGCTGAAAGAAGCATGAAAGGCACGTATCAAGTGGGTTGCGAACTGTATGGATGATGTGCGCATTGGGAAGGGCCAAGCGAATGAGGCCGATAAAGAACAGGTTCCCCGGGAGCTTATCGACAATCCGTCCAGATCCCTGTCCATACTGACTCAGAGCCTCGATATACTTGGCTACGATCTCGTCGACCATCTTCTGATTGACTTCCGCGAAGCAATCGGGAAAGGATTCGCGCTTGCCCCCCTCCAAGCAAAGGCGTTCGCTGATGCGTGGCAGGGCTGGTATTTCTCCGGCCGTCACCACCCGCGGATGACTTGTGAGTATTTGCTCGATGAGCGTCGACCCCGAGCGTGGCATGCCTAATATGAAGATGGGCTGATCGCTGTCGCCGCCTATTTCGGCATGCCGCTCGAGGAACTGCCTCGTGAAGAGCTTCTTAGATTTCTTCAGCAATAATTTCGGGCTGCTTAAATCTATGGGTTCTTTAGCAAGCAGGTTGGCCCACCGGTAATTCTGAAAAGCGAGATCCCACTCCTTCATGTCATCGTAAGCCTTGCCAAGCCCGAAATGAAAAAAGGCGCGATTTATAGCGGGCATATTACCCGTCAGCTTGGTTTCGATCCGGGCGATCAGCGCGCGATCAGTCTCCTTGAATTTCTTGATCGATGTGTAGTTGAAGAAGGCTTCGCCGCTGGTTGGGTCAATCTCCAACGCATGCTCGAAGTGCCTGGATGCCTCATCGACTTTTCCATCAATGGCATAGATAAGGTAGCCGATGGTCTGCTCCATGTGCGCCGGATCGGAACACTTGAGTCGAAGTGCTGTGCGCGCCTGCTCCAGCGCCTGATCGAGATCGCCAAGCGCGAGGTAGAGCCTCGCGAGATTGGCATGGACATCATTGGCATAACTCGGACAGGCGGCAACTACCTCTGTTAACAGATTGATCGCGGTTTGATACTTTGCCTGCTTCATGAAGGCAAGACCGAGATTCGTCTTCGCCCAGGAATCGTCCGGATTGAAGTGAAGCGCATTGAACAGGAGCGGGATGGCCTGTTCGGTACGATCGGTCTTCATGAGTGCCTCACCCAGTCCGCCGAGGTATGCCGGATCCTCTGGAGATGCGCTTACTAGTTCCGCAAAGTGTTCGGCTGCCTCCGCCGGCTGCCGCATCCGCAGGGCGACGCGGGCTAGAAGATAGCGCGCCTGGAGGTCGTCAGGCGCCCCCTTAAGACAGTGATTGGCGATCTCTCGGGCCTCGTCGAGTTTGCCTGCTTGCAGCAGCTTTTCGCCCCTGGCGATATTAAACAGACTGTCGATGCGTGGGGTTTCGCTCATGCGCGTACTCGTCAATTCACGGTTGAACCTCAAACGCCCACCAAAGCATCGCGGCGCGCGCGATACGGTGAGCCTCGGGGTGGTCAGTCGTCTCTCTTAGCCTGATCAGTTCTCGGATGTCATGGCCTCGACCGCGCTTGGGGTGAAGCTGTCGAGCTGCCAATCGCTGAGCGCCCGGAGCCATTGCAGAACTAGTTCGTAGGAAGCGGCTTTGGGAGCATCCTTGCCATACGCGTCCCAGATTGCCTGTGCTCCTGTCTGCTGCTTTTGACCCAAGTATCCTAGCATGGTGATACCCACGGCCAAGCGAAGCTGCTCCGGACGCGTCAGCACGCCACCCCGTTCCAACAATGCCCGCCCAGAGGCCGCCATGGACGGAGCGTCCCGCATGGCGGTGGCTTTCCAGAGGGCGATTGGTCGGTGCTGCCGGTCATCCAGGTGCTGATAGCACGGGGTTGCTTCGATACGACTCCATAGGCTCGTCGCCGCTTCGGGCGGTAGATATGGACTTGTTGCCAGAAATAGTGTGTACGCGGCATCAAGCCAGGTGGTGCGCACTGCGGCGTCGGAGCACCGAGCTTCGTCCAAATCAAGCAACAGCGCAGCCGCCTCGATGCCCGCGCCCAACCCCTCAAGCCGCCCGTCAATCACGGCATTCCGTATGGCAAGGGCGGTCTGCGCTTGGGGGCGTTGCCTGTCGAATTCAGCGATCTGCCCATGCTCAAGCACCTGGAGAAGCGGTATCGGGACCGAGCGAATTGTCATCAGGGCGCCCGCATTGCGGTTGAGAAAACGCATCCGAGGGGATGTGTAATCCACGAACGGAAAATAATCTGAGTTGATGGGGACCGGGAACGACCGGAAAAGCGGATCGATGAGTGCTTTGCGACCGATCCGTCGGTGCTCGATATCCCCCATGGAGTGAAGACCGACCCGCGCCAGCGCGGCTGCTAATGCTGGCGCATCGAAGACAGTCTCGCGCAAGGGGCCGATCGAGCCCTCGCGGACCGCCACCACGATCATGTCTGAGGTATCTGAGTCGTAGATGACATAGTCCGAGAAATGTTTCGACAGCGCATTCATCACCGAGGCCACGACCGACATATCCGTTTCATACGTCTGTAGCCATTGGACGAAGATGCCGTCCGCCTTCAGGTACTGGGTCACACGCTGGTAGAACTCGTCAGAAAACAAGGTTGCAACACCGCTGACCCAAGGGTTCGACGGCTCGGAAACGATGACGTCGTACTGCCCTTGTCGGGTGGCGAAAAAGGTCTTCGCGTCCTCGAAGTGGATGTGGCTGCGAGGATCCTCGAAGAGATTGCGAACGCGCGGCATAAAGCCTTGGCGGGCGGCGCTGGCCATCAAGGGCTCGATCTCCACGGTATCCAGGTCGATGACCTGATCCGTCGTCAGCAGGATATGAGAGGTCAATCCAGAGCCGATGCCGATATTCGCGACCCGTTGAGGTCGAGGGTGCAAGCCGAGGGGTAGCGTCCCGGCAAGGGTCATCGTGATCTCATCCCCAGCCGGTGGGCCGCCAGCCATGTTGATGGCCGCATCAGCCTTGCCGTTGGTGAGGATCCCAATCTTTCCATCTTTCGTTTTGAGCAGACTGACTGTCGCCGTCTTGCCGTCGCGGTGGAACGTCACCTCGGCCTCGGCGGCAAGTTGGGCGAGACCAGTCCGAAAGACCCCCGCCGCCATCCGCTTGGGATCCAACTCCACCATGGACATTATGGCGATCCATGCGACCGACCAAGCTAGCGCCGTGGAGACTGTCCGGGGATGGCTCGCTCCCTTCGCCGAGCGGACGAGGAAGGCGAGACCAGCCATCATGTGGAGCACGGCGCCCGTCAGGACTACGCCCTTGACACCGACGACGGGCATGAGGAGATGAATGGCCACCATGACACCGATGATGGCCCCTAGGGTGTTCACCGCGTAGACCTGACCAATCGCCCGTTCGCCATAGCGGGCTTTCAGAAGCACATGGGTCATCAGGGGCAGCGTGATGCCCGCGCAGAAGGTTGCCGGGAGCATGATCACGGCCGCGATGGCGTGACTGATTAGGTTAAAGGCCGCATAGCCCTGATCGTTTCGATTGAGAGCCCGCAGGGCCTGAGCCATCCAGTCGAAGCTATGACCGTACAGGATGATGGTGGCGGCGGCCAAACTGCCCATGATAATCATGGTGACACCAAGGAATCGCTGCGGATCCAGCAGGTTGTCCGCGCGCCGGCTGATCCACAGGCCGCCCAGGGCCAGTCCCAATATGAAGGCGCTCAGCATGAGCTCGAACGCATGCGTGGAACTGCCCAGCACCAGGCTCAGCATGCGGATCCAGGCGATCTCGTACAGGAAGGAGGCGACACCACTGAGGAAGGCGGCTAGCAATATCCAGACCGCGAACGTCGTCAAGGTCCGCTGGTCCGGCGCGGCAATCAATGGCTGTGGCACCGGCATGGGCTCTGGCGCGCTGCGGATGATGAGCCAGACGACCAGGGCCAGCAGGACGTTCAGGATGCCTGCGGTCATGATGGTCCCAGGCAGACCGACGGTGGGAATGAGGGCAAAGCCACTGACCAATACGCCGATCGCGGCACCGAGGCTATTGGTGAAATAGAGCATCGAGACGGTTGCGCCGGGTCGATCCGAGAACCGGCGCAGGATGCCGCCGCTCATCAGCGGGAAGGTCATACCCAAGAGGATCGACTGCGGCAGGATCAGCAGGGAGGCGACGCTCCACTTCACGAAAGGCACCCAAGCGGACGCGCCGAGTGCCGGGATCGCGTGGGAGAAGATGATGTCGGTGGACGCCACGAAGCCCTGGTGAAACACCAGCCCAAAGAGTCCGATGATGCCCTCGACCGCCACATAGACGAGCAGCAGGTTGCGCCACCGCTGGCTGCGGCGCGCGATGACCCAGGAACCGAGCGCCATGCCTCCCATGAAGATCGCGAGCACCAGCGTCTGGGCGTAGGCGGCATGGCCGAGAAAGAGCTTGAGGTAATGCGACCAGATGGACTCGTAGATCAGCCCGGAGAAGCCTGAGACCGCGAAGATTGCAAAGAGTAGATACTTGGAAAAGAGGCTTTGGTTCATTTCGTGGGCTTTCCCAGCGATGATTTCGGTTTCGAAAAGCGGGGGATATTCTCCTGAGGGACGGGGTATTTGCCCCGCCCAGCAAGCTTCTGGAGGCAAGGTGGCGAGGTTCAAATCGTTCCGGTCGGGGCAAGCATAGGGGCCGCCTGATGGCCTGTCGAGTGGAATGGACCATGCGGGACGGAGTATTCACCCCATAGGGGCAACATAGCGAATAAGGTTAGATCGTCCGAGCGAAGCGAGCGACGATCTAAACCGGTTGTTGGACAAGCCCGGGATCGTGGCGGTACGCAGGGGATATAGAAAATAGCTTTTCGAGGCCGAGGGCTCGCGGAGCCCTGGAGGCTCACGAGGAGGTGCCGAGCCGCGGCTGTCAAGCCGCCATCGTGGTCGAAATGGCGCCCAACGGTGGTCAGCGTGGGCATTCTGCCTGAATTTCAGGCGAGCGCCAGCGTCGACCGGAAGACGCCGCAGTCCCGGGGTCGGTCTTTCGGGAGCGGTTACATCGCCACAGCCTCCGCTGCCTCAAGGGCTGGCGTCAGTGGCATTGGGGGTCAAGTCTTGCAATCCAGCACGTACGCGCCAGACGTGCGATTGCCGGCATGGTTTGGCGTGATGCTCCAAGCAGGACGGGGTATTCACCCCGCCCCCACGCTTCCGGCGGCAATGCAGCAGCATCCAAACCGTCTCGGACGAGGCGAATGCCCCGTTCGGCTGGAACAACCGAAAACCCCACAGCGGCTTGGCGTTCAGTCGGGCGCCGGGCCGATCAGGGCGACCAGACTCTCGGCATCGAAGATGTCATCAAGCCAGGCGTCCAATTGCTCGATCGAGGCCGCGTCGATGCGCAGCCCCACCCAGTCTGGTAGTGCGCCGAAGCGCCGCGTCAATTGTCGCCTCAAGGCACTGGCCTTGCCTTCAGCCTTACCCTTGGCCTCGCCCTCAGCTTTGCCCTCGGCAAAGATCGATTGGTAGGCTCGCGTCTCTTGAATGGGGGTCACCAGATTCAACATCGCCCAGATCTCCTTCGCGGTGAGACCGCGAAATCGCTCGAAGAACCAAAATTCCAATACCTGCGCTAGCACGTCCCGCGCTGCGGGTTCAAGGGGCGCGGTTTGGACCCTGCGCCACAACGCCGGGGCACGCGCCCGCAACGCATCGTCATCCTCGATCAGCAAGGGCGCAAAGACCGCCACATAGGGGTTGTCTGGCTCGCGCTCCATCCACTCGCGGCAGAACGCGATCAAGGAAGAGAGCCAGGGGATGGGGCTTGGCTGGCGCCGAGCTTGAAAGGGCGCAACCTGCCCGGTCACCTCGCGTATGGGCAGAACGCCCCCGGGGCGGCAGGCTTAGTGCAGCACAGCTAGGCACGGGGCGCGATCGGTTTCGCTGCGCTCTACCCACTAGGAGCCTGTCCGACTTGGGGGGATCGAAGCGAGGAAGTGGGAGAGCGAGGCCATTTCGTTCCGGTTTTGAGGCGCATAGTGGTTCTATGTAACGAAAAAGCGGGGCGAAAGGGACCGTTCTCCCGATTCCGCAGCCGATTCATCCTAAGTCGGACAGGCTCCTAGGCAGCGTCCCCTTATCAAAGCAGCTTGACCAACGCTGCCATGGCGCCGACTTGCGCGAACATGAGGGGAATGAGCCAGGCCAGGAGACTGTTGCGATTGCGTTCGATGTCGGTCTTGACTTCGCCACGCAACTGCTCGATCTCGGTCTTAACTTCACCGCGCAGCTGCTCGATTTGCAGCGTTAAATTCGCGCGCACGGCCTCGATCTCGCGCTGGAGGCGCAGTTCAGTCTCGCGCAGGTGCTGCTGCGTTGCCAGATCGGGCAGGTGCGGATAGCGCTCTTCGAGCCGCTCGAAGGCCTCGGCGATAACGCGCGCGCGGGCGCGATCGTCTGGGGCGCTTGCCAGGGCTTCGTAGAGTTCGACGACGGAGGACATGCGGGCTCCAGTGGTGATTCAGAGTCTCCATGAGCCACGAGTATAGCAAGGCAGACTGGGCGGAGCCGCCAGCAAAGAGCGAGTGTCATGAAATCCAGCCCGCGTAGGTTGGGGTGAGCGAGAGTGAACCCCAACATCCCCCGCACCGTCAGACATAAACACCGCCCCGCATGAACCTCAACGCCCCTGGCCACCCAACCCGGGGCGTTTTCCATTCCCGGCCCGGTGGCCTGTTGGGGTTCGTCCCTCACCCCAACCTACGACAAACCGTGCATCGTCAGCCCGCGTCGGTCGCGACACCGCTGACAAGAATCGAACCTGTCGCCACTTGTGTGGCGTACCATACGAGTCTTGACCAATCATCGTGTCGAGCCGATACGCGCCTGCCAACGTCGGCGACGCGATCTGCCCCTGGGGGATACCAGCCATGTTTGCCCACAGAACCATTCAACCAATCAAATCGCTACACATCGAAATCGAGCTGCCGCCCGAATTTGCAGACTACCAGGAGGCCGAAGTCATTGTTTTGCCAGCACGGCTGGTGTCAGCTCAGGAGAAAACCTGGGATGAGCGAGTCCGCGCGCTCGCTGGCACACTGAGTAGCGATTTTCCAGACGAAATCGATGACTCGGATCTCGGTCGGGACATTCCAAGAGAGTATTTGGAGTGAACGCTTATTTGCTCGATACAAACATCTGCAGAGCTATGCTGAATTCTGGTGTATGAGCGCGGGCTGATGGGGGCTTGGAAGGCGGCACACCGTTGCTGACAATGTGGTTGTTCAAGACACACAACAGCAACGAAGAGGTGCGCGATGAGAGACGATACGAGCAAGCCGAAGGACAGCGCAAGCCTGCTGCCGACGACGACCCTGGAAGAGTTGGATGTGTCCCTGGAGGAGTTGGTGCGCCGTGGTGCACGCCAGCTGATCCAGCGGGCCGTCGAGGTTGAGGTCGAGGCGCTCTTGAGCGAGTC
>NZ_JAAIJR010000155.1 GCF_010915725.1 Thiorhodococcus mannitoliphagus | reverse complement strand
ACGAGGAGAAGGAGAAAACGTGGCCCGTCGCTGCTTGACCGCGCGGCCCATGCGAGATGAGAGCGCTGGTCAACTGTCTTGGTTTGCGACAATACGAGACCTGACCCTCGTCGCACGAGGAGCTGGGCGTCTGAGGCGTTGACACCCAAGACCCGGCGCGCCATGTTGTCAGCACGCAGCCACGCGAGACCGACCGATGACCACCATCACCTTCGACACCCTCAAGTTCGCCCGCAAGCTCAAGGAGGCTGGCCTGCCCGAGACACAGGCGGAAGCCTTTGCCGAGGCGTTTCGGGACGCCACCAGCGAAGAACTGGCAACCAAGAGCGATCTGCGCACGCTGGAACTGTCCCTGAAAGCGGACATTCACGAGGCGAAATCAGACATGATCAAGTGGGTCGCCGGGCTTCTGATCGCCCAGGCGGCGCTGATCGCCGCCCTGGTCAAGCTGCTGTGAGGCGTTGACACCCAAGACCGGGCGCGCGGCATCAGGAGACAGGGGTCAGGTCTCGTCTTGTAACAACCAGATTCATGCACGATCGTTGATTCATGGTCAGAGCCGTCCAAATCGCAGTTTCAGGCGCGCTCTCCAACATGACCTCGCATACTCATCGGCGTGAGTCCATCGACGAGGAGAAGGAGAAAACGTGGCCCGTCGCTGCTTGACCGCGCGGCCCATGCGAGATGAGAGCGCTGGTCAACTGTCTTGGTTTGCGACAATACGAGACCTGACCCTTGTCACACATCAGGTACCTTCTCCGGAATAACTTGACGCGTTTGGAGGTTAGTCGCTGCAGAAGTGGTCGTACCCCGTCCTTTCAGTCTCTAGGCGATCGCCGTTTGGCAATCGCAAGCGCAGTCCGGGGGCTGCGGACAGCGTGCCGATCAGGGTCAGCGGTAAGCCCGCGGTCTGGGCGACAGCCTCGACGCGCTCCTCATGCCTCTGGGGCACGCAGAAGCACAGTTCATAGTCGTCACCCGACGAGAGTGGCAGTGACCAGTCACCAGTGCCTTGGACCACCTCGGCAACCAAGGGGCTCAGCGGCAAACGGGCCAGCTCAATCTCGGCACCGACGCCTGACGCCTCGAGAATATGGCCCAGGTCGGCAGCCAGGCCATCCGAGACATCGATCATGGCCGAGGCGAGCCCGCGCAGACCTTGCCCGAGCCGAACCCTTGGCTCAGGACACTCGAGGCGCGAACGAAGGCTGGCGTCGACGCCCTCTCCGGCGAGCATCCGCCTCAGCGCTAGACCGGCATCGCCGAGCGTGCCGCTGACGTAGACGCGGTCCCCCGGACGTGCGCCGGAGCGCCGGATCGCGGCGTCGGCAGGGACGAGCCCGTGCACCTGCACGGTGACACTGAGCGGCCCCCGCGTGGTATCGCCGCCCACCAGGCGCATGCCGTGCGCATCGGAGAGTCGGGCAAAGCCGCGACTGAAGGCGCTGATCCACGCCTCCTCGGCCGCCGGGAAGGTCAGCGCCAGCGTCGACCAGGCTGGCTGCGCCCCCATGGCGGCGAGATCGCTCAACCCCACCGCGAGCGACTTGTGCCCGAGACACTCGGGATCGCAATCCGGCAGGAAATGAACCCCCGAGACCAGGGTGTCGATGCTGACGGCCAGCGTCTGGCCGAGCGGGATCTCGAGCAGGGCGCAGTCATCGCCAACGCCCAATGCTGTATCCGACCGCGGCGGTCCGATATCCGCAAAGTAGCGTCGGATCAGATCGAACTCGGACACGCGTCGGACTCCGGCAGCTAAACGCGACGGTCCATGTCCCCCGAGCGTCGGCGGGCGATCTTATCGAGCACGCCGTTGACGTACCGATGCCCCTCGTGCGCACCCAGCAGCTTGGTCAGCTCCACGGCCTCGTTGATGGCGACGCGATCGGGAATGTTGTCGGCGAAGAGGATCTCGTAGGCGCCAAGACGCAGGATCGCCAGCTCGACCGGGTCTACCTGGCTGATCGGTCGGTCCAGGAACTGGTCGAGCTTGGCGTCGATCTCCTCGATGTGCTCGGGGACGCCGGCCAACAGCTCGTCGAGCAGCTCGAGGTTGAAGTTGAAGCGCTCCTTCGCATCCAGCAGCTCATCCTCATCGACCCCGTTGAGCGATGCCGCGACGGCTTGCAGCCAGTCGGGGTCATCGAGCAGGTTGCGCTTGATCTGCGCCGGGTCCTCGCCAGTAAGACGCCATTGGTAGAGCGCGAGCGCCGCATAGCGGCGCGATTGACTGCGCGGATTTATCATCTCAGTCGATCTGCCTCAGAAGGTCCACCATCTCAAGCGCGGACATGGCCGCCTCGGCGCCCTTGTTGCCCGCCTTGGTGCCGGAGCGCTCGATGGCCTGCTCGATGCTGTCCACCGTGAGCACGCCGAAGGCCACGGGCAAGGCGTACTTGAGACTGACCTGGGCCATGCCCTTGACGCACTCCCCAGCCACATACTCGAAATGCGGCGTGCCGCCTCGAATGACAGCCCCCAAGGCGATGATGGCGTCATAGCCGCCCTTCTTGGCGATGCGCTCGATCGCCACCGGCATCTCGAAGGCGCCCGGCACCCGCACGATCGTCAGGTCGGAGGGGGCCGCGCCGTGGCGCACAAGTGTGTCGATGGCACCCTTCTCCAAGGCCTCTACCACAAAGCTATTCCAGCGCGAAACGACCAGGCAGAACCGCGCGTTGTCGGCGCGCATCGCGCCTTCGATGGTCTTAATTGTCATAGGTTTCAATGAAGTCAGCGTCGATCAAGCCACAGGCTTGGGATTGAAAGCAAAAAGGCGCATGGAACACACCGCGATCAGGATCGCCACGGCCGCAGACCAGTCCTCGCCAGCACGCCGCGACGCCCTAGCCGGCCTTGCCGCCGGTGTACTCGACGACTTCCAGGTCGAATCCGGAAATGGCGTGCATGGCCTTGGGCGCGCTCATGACGCGCATCTTGCGCACCCCCAGGTCGGCGAGAATCTGGGCGCCAATGCCGTAGGTGCGCAGTTGATTGCCGTCCTGACGGCGCACCGGCACCTCGTCCTCGCTGTCATGGAGTTGGAAATCCTTGAGACGCGCAAGGAGATCCTGCGAGTTGTCGCGATTGCGCAGCACCACGATGACCCCCTCGCCCTCCTCGGCAACCTTGCGCATCGCGTCCTGCAGCGGCCAGCCGCAGGCGTTGTGCGTGGTCCCAAAGAGGTCGCAGAGGCTGTTCTGCAGGTGCACCCGAACCAGGGTCGGACGATCCGGACTGATCTCGCCAAAGGTCAGCGCCAGATGGATCTCGCTGTCGATGCTGTCGCGATAGGCCACGAGATTGAAATCGCCGTGCGCGGTCGGCAGCTCACAGGTGCATTCCCGCAGCACGGACTTTTCGTTGCGCACACGGTAGTGGATGAGATCCGCGATGGTGCCGATCTTGATGTCGTGCGTGCGCGCGAAGGCCTCGAGGTCGGGGCGCCGCGCCATGGAGCCGTCTTCGTTCATGATCTCGACGATGGCCGACGACGGCGTGAAGCCCGCCATGCGCGCCAGATCACAGCCGGCCTCCGTATGGCCGGCACGCACCAGCACACCGCCGGGCTGCGCCATGATCGGGAAGATGTGCCCCGGCATGACGATGTCCTTGGGACCGGCCTCGCTGGCGACTGCCGCCTTGATGGTGGTGGCGCGGTCGGCGGCGGAGATACCTGTCGTCACCCCATGCGCGGCCTCGATCGAGACGGTGAAGGCGGTCGAGTGCGCGGCCTGGTTGTCGTTGACCATCAGCGGAAGCCGCAGCCGCTCGCAGCGCTCCTTCGTCAGGGTCAGACAGATGAGACCACGACCATACTTGGCCATGAAGTTGATCGCCTCCGGCGTCACGCAATCCGCGGCCATGAGCAGATCGCCTTCGTTCTCACGGTCTTCGTCGTCCATAATGATGACCATCTTGCCTTGGCGCAGGTCTTCGATGATCTCTTCAGTGCTATTGAGCCCGGGACTGGTCATAGAAAAACTACTTTTGACTTACAGAAAGATTTGCAGAAAGACTTGCCACGCGACCGACTGAAACCGCGACCGACTGAAACCGCTCTACTTCACGAAGCCGTGCTCGGCGAGAAACTCCAAGGTCACCCCGGAGGACTTGGCATTGGCCGCCTGCTCGCCGAGCAGTAGGCGCTCCAAGTAGCGTGCGATCAAGTCCACTTCCAGATTGACGCGCGTCCCGGGACGATAGTCGCCGATGATGGTCTCCTGAAGGGTGTGCGGCACGATGTTCAGCTCGAAGACCGCGCCTTCAACCGCATTGACGGTCAGGCTGACCCCATCGACGCAAATGGAGCCCTTGTGTGCGATATAACGCGCCAGCTCGTCTGGGGCTTGGATGCGCAGCCGCCACGAGCGGGCATCCTCGTGTCGCTCGAGCAGCGTCCCGACTCCGTCGACGTGGCCGCTCACCAGATGCCCGCCCAGCGGCGTCGAGAGCGTCAGCGCCTTCTCCAGATTGACGCGGCTACCCGCCCCAAGACCACCCAAGGTCGTCAGCGACAGCGATTCGCGCGAGACATCCGCCGCAAAGCCCTGGCCCGTCAGCTCGACCGCAGTCAGACAGACCCCATTGACCGCGATGCTGTCACCGAGCACCACCTCCTCCAGCGAGAGCTTGCCCGTTGCGATGGAGAGTCGCACATCACCGCCGCGCGGCTCGAGCCGCTGGATCTGACCAACGGATTGGATGATGCCTGTAAACATGGTCCCAAGACTCCTCTTCGAGCCCCTCCGGCTTCGTAGGGTGAACAAGCTTGCCCCGCCAAGCCAGCCTGGGCCGGCTCATTCCAGACAGGGACGCGCGCTGATCCGCAGATCCGGCCCGACACGTCGGACGTCCAAGATATCCAGGGCCACGCGATCGGCCATGGCCTCGACCAAGGGCAGATCGAACAGCCCTTGGGCGGATTGACCCATGAGATGCGGCGCCAAATAGAGAATGATCTCATCCACCAGGCCAGCGCTGACTGCGGCGCCCGCGAGCGTTGGACCGGTTTCGAGCAAGACCTCATTGATCGCCCGCTGCGCCAGCGTCTCCATCAGTGCCGGGAGATCGACGCGCCCCAGATGCCGCGGGCAGACAACGACCTGGGCGCCCGCTGCTTCAAGTGCAGCGGCGCGCTCCGGCAGATGCTCTGCACCGGCGACGAGCGTCTCGCCCGGCAACGCGAGCATGCGCGCCATCGGCGGCATGCGCCAGAACGTATCCACAACGACGCGCAGCGGCTGGCGAACCGGATCTTCAGCGTCCATCCCCGTGAGCTGGCTGGGATCCAGGCGGACATTCAGGCTCGGGTCGTCGGCCAAGACGGTTCCGATCCCGGTCATGATCGCGGAGCTGCGGGCGCGCAAGCGCTGGACATCCCGCCGCGCCGCCTCCGAGCTGATCCACTTGCTCTCGCCGCTCGCCATGGCGGTGCGGCCGTCGAGACTCGCCGCCAGCTTGCAGCGGACATAGGGCCGACCCTGCTCCATGCGCTTGACGAAGCCTGGATTCAGCGCGCGTGCCTCGGCCTCCATGAGGCCGGTCTCCGTCTCGATGCCCGCTTCGCGCAGCTGCGCCAAACCTTGGCCGGCGACGAGGGGATTCGGATCGACCATGGCGCAGACGACACGCGCCACACCCGCCGCGATCAGGCCGTCCGTACAGGGAGGGGTGCGGCCGTGATGACAGCAGGGCTCAAGCGTCACATAGGCCGTGGCGCCGCGCGCGCGCTCAGCCGCCGTGACCAGGGCGAAACGCTCGGCGTGAGGCTCACCCGCGCGCCGGTGCCAGCCTTCGCCGACGATCTCGCCGTCGCGCACCAGCACGCAGCCGACGCGCGGATTGGGATCCGTGGTGAGGCGACCGCGCTCGGCCAGCTGAATCGCCCTTGCCATGTAACCCAGGTCTGCGCTTTGCTCAGACCCGGGACGTCGCGCATCCATCAGGGCTTTGGCTCCAGGTCCTCGAGCAGATCCAGCTGCTGGCGCGCCTCCTCCGGTGTCGGCTGCCGCTCCAGTCGCTCGATCTCCTCACGGAAGGCATCGACGTCCTCGAAGTGCCGATAGACGGAGGCAAAGCGCACATAGGCCACCTGATCGAGCTGGCGCAGCTCATCCATCACCATTTCGCCAATGCGCAGGGCTTCGACCTCGCTCTCCCCGGTAGACATGAGGCGCCGCTGGATGCGCGCCAGCGCCGTATCCACTTGATCCGTGCTGACCGGCCGCTTCTCGAGCGCGCGCATCAGGCCCGAGCGCAGCTTGCGGCCATCGAAGGGCACCCGGCTGCCATCGCGCTTGATGATGCGGGGCAAATTCAGCTCGGCGGATTCGTAGGTGGTGAAGCGCTCGCTGCAGACGACACACTTGCGGCGCCGACGCACCTGATCGCCCTCGCCCGAGAGGCGCGAGTCGACCACTTTCGTATCCTGAGCACCGCAGAAGGGACAGCGCATGGGCTAAGTGGACAGTTGTCAGTGGACGGTTGTCAGCGATGAGCGACCTGTCAGACGCCCATCTGCTGACCTTATAGACTCACAAGCACTAGCGTCCGTAGACCGGGAAGCCTTTGCAGAGATCCAGGACCTTCGCCTTGGCATCAGCGATTGCCCCGGCGTCACCGCGCGCATCGATGACATCGCACATCCAGCCCGCCAGATCGGTCACCTCATCGAGACCAAAGCCTCGGGTCGTTATGGCCGGCGTGCCGACGCGAATCCCACTGGTCACGAAGGGCGATTGCGGATCATTGGGCACGGCGTTCTTGTTGACCGTGATATTGGAGTCACCCAGCCAGGCGTCCACATCCTTGCCGGTCAGACCCTGGGCGATGAAGCTCACCAGGAAGAGGTGATCGTCGGTGCCGCCGGAGACGACGTCGTAGCCCCGCGCGATGAAGACCTCGGCCATGGCCCTGGCGTTGCGGACGACCTGCTCCTGATAGGTCTTGAAGCTTGGCTCCAGCGCCTCCTTGAAGGCGACGGCCTTGGCCGCGATGACATGCATCAGCGGGCCGCCCTGGATGCCGGGGAAGACGATGGAGTTGAGCTTCTTCTCGATCTCGGGATTCGCCTTCGCGAGGATCAGACCGCCGCGCGGGCCGCGCAGCGTCTTGTGGGTCGTCGTGGTGGTGACGTCCGCGATCTGCACCGGGCTGGGATAGACCCCAGCCGCGATCAGACCCGCGACATGTGCCATGTCGACCAGCAGATAGGCACCAACGGCATCGGCGATGTCGCGGAAGCGCTGCCAGTCGACCACGCGCGAGTAGGCGGAGAAGCCGGCGATGATCATGCGCGGCTTGTGATCCTTGGCCAGACGCTCGACCTCGTCGTAGTCAATCTCGCCCGTCTCGGGGTTCAGGCCGTACTGGACCGCGTTGTAGATCTTGCCGGAGAAGTTGGGCTTGGCGCCGTGCGTCAGGTGGCCGCCGTGGGCCAAGCTCATGCCGAGGACGGTATCGCCCGGCTGACAGAGGGCCATGAAGACGGCGGTGTTGGCCTGGGAGCCAGAGTGAGGCTGGACGTTGGCATAGTCCGCGCCGAACAGCTGCTTGGCGCGATCGATGGCCAGTTGCTCGGCCACGTCGACGTGCTCACAGCCGCCGTAGTAGCGCTTGCCCGGGTAGCCCTCGGCGTACTTGTTGGTCAGCACCCCGCCCTGGGCCTGCATGACGCGGGGGCTCGCGTAGTTCTCCGAGGCGATCAACTCGACATGCTCTTCCTGACGACGCTCCTCGTCCTGGATAGCGGTCCACAGCTCTGGATCGTAGTCGCTGATCTGCATAGTTTTGTCGAACATGAGTCTGCCCCTGGCAACGCAAAGCAGGGTATTTTATCGTTTTTTCCTGCCTACGTCGCGATTTGTTTAGAATGGTGGGTTCTGAAACCATACTGAGGCTGAGTGCAGCCGACACAAGCCTGCCGCGCAAACTCCAACGGACGAGAAGCCCGTGACCGCGCAAACCCACAACGTCGACCGCGCCGAGATCAGCAAGTTCGGGTAAAAGAGGGCCGGGTGAGCCCGGGTAAGCAATCATCCGCAGTCACCCGGCCATCCCCGCACGCACGGAATTCAACTCGAGAGACCGCTTGGACTCGCAACCGGTCGCGAATCGGTTATTCTTCAGGGGAGCACTGGCGTTCGGAACAGGCGTGACGGCCTCGACGGCAGCGCCCGCCATCCGAGCCCGTTAAGAAAGTGACCATCAACAACTTCCCCCCTTTCGCAAAGGGGGGCGAGGGGGGATTTCGGGCGGGATCGCTCGCATCCGGAAACAATTGATGGACACGCTCTAAGCTGGAGCGGCCCGTTAAGCTGGAGCGGCCCGTTAGGAGCCGAGGAGTGATCGATGGTCGATAACGCGCCGAAATCGCACGCTTTCCTCATCGCCCCCGAGCCTCGCATTGCGGGGATCATCCACCCCGTATCCCTGGACTCGCACGCGCCGTGGCAATCGAGGCACGGAGGTCGTCACCTGGAGTCCAGCCGATGATTCAACGCATCCAGGCCAACCTCTGGGACGTCGACCGCATCAATGTCGGCGCGCAAGGACGACCGCTGCCGCCCGCGCCGCGGCCGAAGAACATCCAGCCGAAAGAGCGTGAGGCGCTGAAATCAGCCCTCGCCATCGCCGAGCATTTCGACAGCGATCTGGCGATCTACCGAGACCTCTTCGAGGTGGCCGAGCACCCTCCCCTCGTCGACATTCAAGGTCCGGCGCAGACACCGGTCGGACTGACGCCGGCATCGCGCAGAGCCGCAACCCTAGCGCTTGGCATCTCGGCCGAAGCCTTCTGTATCTCAGGCGCTGGCATGGGCGCCGGACTCTATGGGTCGACCACGCGCGAGTTCGGCGTCTACTACGGCGGCAGCGTCGGGGTGTGGACCGACATCGGCTTTTCCGGCGGCATCCAGTACACCTTCCTGTTCGGCGGACCCGGCGACCTCGCGGGTGTCTCCTGGGGGGTCGGCTGCAATATCGACATCCCCGGGACTCCCGTGGGCGCGGGCGCGATGCTGCTGTTCACCATGCCGAGCAAGCCTTACACCATCCCCCCGAACTGCCGACTCCTCGGTTATGCCGTCAGTCTGTCGGCCGGTACGCCGGGCTTGCCGGTGAGCCTGACCGTCCAGGTGAGCGTCGCAAAGACCAAGCCACTACTGAAGCTGCGCTGACGTCAGCCGCACACGCAATCCATGAGCCTCGGCCCGGAGCCATCTCGATGAGTCAATTGATTCGAACCGGCAGCAACGGAGCACTGGTCAGAGACCTGCAATCAGTCATCAACCTCGTGCAGCGGCCCGCACCCACGCTCACGGTGGACGGGATCTTCGGGCCCAAGACCTACGCTGCGGTGATCACGTTTCAAGGCCGCTCGGCGTTGAAGGCGGACGGACTGGTCGGGCCGCTGACCAGCCGTGCGCTCGTCGGCGCGGTCCTGTCGATGGCGTTGCCCCAGCTCCGAACACAGCCACGTTGAGCGGATCCTACCAGCGGACCGGCCGCTGTCGACCGGCCTTCAGGGCAGTCGCGAAAGGACTGCCTTGGCGACCTCCTGTGAGAGGCTCAGGCTCTTTTCGGTTTTCGCAGCCTGCATGGCTTCCGAGCTTTCGAACTGACCAGGGAGTGTAGGATCTGCGTCGATGACGAGGAGCACGTCACCCTTGCGGATATAGAGACTGTCTCCCTGCCAAAAGGCCTCGTCCCCCAATCCAGAAAGCGCGAGGTACTTCTTAGAGGCATCATCGCTCGCCTTGCGCGCCCGTTGCTGCCGCATCATCACGTCTTCAGCCGAATCGAAGATGCCGGCCTCTCTGATGCTCTCTGTCGTCGCGACCTTCAGGCTCAGCGCGCGCAGCTCGCTCGAATACTGAGCGTGATAGCGACAGCTTTGCCCGCCGTCCATGAGGCTGCTCCTGAGCGCGCCATCCGCAACCGTCGCTTGAAAGAAGACCGCCGCATCCTTCGCGGTCAGGAGTTCGCACGGATTTGGCGGCTCGGCGGCAGCGGATGGTCCGCCGACTCCAGCCAGCGAAGAAACCAATACGCAAGCGAAAACAGATTTTCTGCCGGCCATTCTTTACTTTGCCTCCAGTACCAATGCCCTTGCACATCTCCGAGCCTGTCCCGGCCACCTGTCACGGCCTCGACCACGAAGCCAGCGAGTAGAGTGGTCGAAGCCGGGCCTCTCGTTCGGCATTTTCATTGTTCAAGAGGGGCAAGCGTCAAAACGAAAGACCTGCCCCCGCTCTCTTGACCCCATTTTGACCCCGCTCTCTCCGTGACCTTCACAGCCAAAGTCGAGTAGGACGCACTTCACCTACGGCACATAACGCCAGCCATCACCGGCCCAGAGTCAGTGAAGGGTCCGAGTGTATGGCATTGCTAGGGCTCTTCTCCTAAACTGTACGGAGTTACCGTACAGCATAAGGCGCCCGATCATGGAAACCACAACCGTAAACAAATTTAGAGATAGCCTAAAAAGCTTTGTTGAACATGTCGTTAGCCAACATATGCCGCTTCGCGTAACACGCCGTACGGGCTCGGATTTTGTGGTCATGAGTGCTGAGGATTGGGAGCGTGACCAAGAAACTTTGTACGTGCTCCAAAATACCAGCCTTATGCGCCAGATCGCCGATTCCAGTGCTACCCATAACGCCGGTACCGGATATGCCCCAACCAAAGAGCAGTTAGATGAGATCACTGGTATTTGAGGGTAGAACATGGGAGGTGTACGAGGATCTACGGCAGCGCGACAAACGGATGCACAAGAATCTTTGCGCAATTTTGAAAGAAATGTTGCGCGCCGATCCCAGCGCAGGCTTGGGGAAACCCGAAGCCCTTCGACATAATCTTTCTGGCTTTTGGTCGAGGCGACTTAGAGGATATCCGGAACAGAATTTGCATTACCTTTAGGTTTCTTGGAGTTTTCGGAATAAGATTTCTGCGCAAGCCAGCTGAATCAGTGCCAAGTAGTTTTGCAACTGGCAAACATAACGGGTACGAATCGCCCGAAATCCTTTCAGCCAGGCG